>NZ_JBEXUD010000011.1:0-325113 GCF_040614215.1 Dactylosporangium sp. NPDC006015 | reverse complement strand
GATCGAAATTCCACCGTTCGACATGGTTCCTCCACGACGTCCGAACCGTTATCAGCCTCCCTAGTCAGAACAGGCCGTGCGGACCTTCGGCTAGTCTGGCGGTCAAGCAAACCGACCGGATGAGCGGCCGCGCTACGGCAGCAGCGAGGAAATCGGTCAGCGCCGACGAGTGCGTGAATGCAGGTGGCCGACCAAGGCGTCAGGAGTTCCGGGTAGGCGGTATCGGGTCAGGCGATGACGGGCGGCCCGCCACCAGATCAGCGATGGTTAGACCCCCGTGGCCGAACCGTGCGTCGACGCCGTCGGCCCGCGCCTGCGCCCGAGCGCACCGAGCCGCATCGTAACGGTGACGAGCCCAGGTCGACCCGGGTCGGGCCAGCCGCACCGCGCCGATCCAGGCCACCGGCGGGAGGAAGACACCGAGGACCGCCGTGGAGTACTTGCCTTTGCGCACACAGATCAAGACCGCCATGATGTGCACCACCCACGAGGCGGCAACGGCGACGTGGCCGGCGCCAAGCCCGCTGCTCGACGTCAGCGGATTCACGCCGAGCAGCACCAGCCCCATACCGCTGAGGGCCAGGGCGACCACCTGCACGGACAGTTGCCCCTCTGGCGACCAGTACACATCCTGCAGGTGCAGGATCAGCGCGAACTCGTCCAGAATCAGTGACGACCCGATGCCAATCAGCACGCCGGACACCTCAGCCCACGGGCGACGGCCGTCTACAGCGACTGACGTGTATGCACCGATCACGGTCAGGATGATGCCTGGCACGGCGTGGTGAATATGCACTCCACCCGCTATGTTGTTGCGGAACGGACCGACGCCTGCGCGAATCATCCGGGTAATGGACCGAGTCGTCACGAATGTGAGCAGGAACGACAGAAATAGCAGCAGAAACGGCACTTGCGCAGCGGTCATGGAACATCCTTGCAGTCCGACTCCGCCCGACGACGCCAGCACACGCCACCAGGCGGAGAGTTCCAAAGCACCGTACCGGCCCGGAAGCCCACACGATCAACAACATGGCGTGCGGCACCCGCCAATGAGCACCGCCCCGACCTGAATAACATCCGCCGCCCGCGCCGTCAGTCGGCGATGCTCACCTCGCGACGCCGAAATCATCTGGCCGCGATCCGCGCGGTTGGCAGCGATCCGACGTCCTGCCCAATATCTCTGCAGTTCAGACCCTGTCGATCAAGTGCGCCCGAAGGGACTCGAACCCCTAACCTTCTGACCCGTAGACCGGTGTCAGGTCATGCCCCACGATGGGCTGCGTGCCGGAATGCGGCCGTACGTGCTCGTCAATTGCTGAACGTCCGAACACATTCGGAACACATTGCGACCGCCGGCACGGTACGCCGGGCCGTGAGCAATCCGCGACCCGCCATCCGCGACTCGCCGGCGGCGCCGTCGTGTGACCTGCTGGGTGATCCAGGCGGTCGACGCCGTCTCTGTGGCGGTTCCCGTGTGGGATTCACCTGCCACCGGGAAGCGGCTGGCAAACGAACTCACCCCTGGTCGACGTCTCCTGCCGGAACTGCGGCCGTGGCCGTGGACCGACCCTCACGCCTGTGACCGTTCGTGTTGAACTCTCCGATCGCGTGTACACCGTCATCCTGGACCGCCAGGAGACTCGCAACGCCGTCGACCGGCTGAACGCTCGCACACTTGCGTTTGCACTGATGCGGATCGGGGAGAGTTTCCCGCACGCAACGCGATCGCCGACGGTGCCCGATGTGGACCAGGCCCTCAGGTGATCGGACGGCTACTGGAGGGCTGAGGCGTGGAGACGGACGTCTGCGTCGTGGGCGGCGGCCCGGCCGGGCTGGTCCTGGCGCTGCTGCTGGGCCGGCGCGGGATCCGCACGGTCGTGCTAGAGAAGCATGAGACGTTTCTGCGCGACTTCCGTGGCGACACGGTCCACCCGTCGACGCTGCAGCTGATGGACGAGCTCGGTCTGGGTGAGCGCCTGCACGCCCTGCCGCACCGCACTATCCGGCAGTTCCGCTTCACCTACCCCGTCGGCTCCTTCCAGCCGGTCGACTTCAGCCGCCTGCACACCCCGTATCCGTACGTCATGTTCCTGCCCCAGTGGGACTTCCTCGAACTGCTGGCCTCCGAGGGCCGTTTCGAACTCCTCCGGCGGCACGAGGTGCTTGGCGTGCGCCGCTCGGGAGGGCGGATCGTCGGCGTCGACGCCCGCACACCCGACGGACCGCTGCGGGTCGACGCCGCGCTGACGGTCGCCTGCGACGGCCGCGATTCGACGGTACGGCGGGATCTCGCTCTGCGCTCGAAGGTCTTCGGCACGCCGATCGACGTGCTGTGGTTCAAGCTGCCGAGGCACGACGACGATCCGGCCGGGCTGGTCGGCCGGATCGACGACGGCCGGCTGTTCATCGGCATCGACCGCGGCGACACCTGGCAGATGGGATACGTCGTACCGAAGGGCAGCGACGACCAACTGCGCAGCCGGGGCTTGGCGGCCTTCCGCGCCGGGATCGCCGCCGGGGCGCCCTACCTGGCTGACCGGGTCGCCGAATTGACGGACTGGGATCAGATCAAGAAGCTGACGGTGCGGATGGACCGCCTATACCGCTGGCACGTGCCAGGTGCCCTGCTCATCGGTGATGCCGCGCACGCGATGTCACCGGTCGGCGGGGTCGGCATCAACCTGGCGATCCAGGACGCGGTCGCGGCGGCGCACGTGATCACGGCCGCCTTCGAGCGAGGCGCCCCGCCGACCGAGGACGAGCTCGCCGCCGTCCAGCGCCGCCGGACCTTCCCGACGAAAGGCACCCAGCTCGTCCAGCGGGCGCTGCAGCGCGCCGTGCTCGCACCCGCGGTCTCGGGCCGCCCGACTCGGCCGCCCCTGCCGCTGCGGATCATCGACCGGATGCCCGCCTTGCGCGCGCTCCCGGCGCGGGTGATCGGCATCGGCCTCCGCCCGGAACACGCCCGCTGAGTCGAGGTCGATACAAAACGCAACGGCGCCCGACCCGGTGGTGGCGAGGACGGCCGACACCCCGCCTTGGTTCGCCAGGCTGATCAGTTCGGCGTACGCGCTGCCGTCCAGTCCCGGGGACAGGCTGCCGGAGAGGACACCACCGCAGAGTCCGCCAGGAGTCGCGAGTAGGTCGCCAGGAACCGGGAGCACTCCTGCGTACCAACCGGCCGGTGTAGTGCCGACGGAATAGGCAGGGATCATCGAGGTGCGGTGCAGCCACTCCCAGATCGACGCGGAGCCATAGCGCATGCGATCCCCGGCGCGCGTCCGGTGACGAAAGGCGCATGCGCAAGGTCGTCCACGGTAAACCGCAGCGTGCCCGGAGTGTCGATGTCCGGGCCGGTAGTTGTCGCGGTGCTGCGTCGCCGGGTGATGTTCCCGAGGCTACTGCTCCACGGGGTCGTCGGGACCGTGGTCCGGAGCTGCCTTGGCCTCGTCGTTGCCGGGTGTGGTGTGGGGGTCGTGGGTGGTGTGGTTGAGCCCGACCAGGGTGAGGATCATGTCTGCTGGGCCGGCGATGGGTGCGTACAGCTGCAGGGTGGTGTCGTTGGTGTGGTGGATGGCGGTGAGCCGGTGCAGTGCGGCGACGCCGGCGCTGGCCAGGTGGGTGACGCCGGTGAGGTCCACGGTCAGGTTCCGGGTGCCGACTGCGCCGGCTTCGCGCAGGGCCCTCTCGACATGGTTGGTGGTGGCGGCGTCGATCGGTCCGTCGACGCGGATCCGTGGGGTGGGGGCCCAGGGCTGGTCGAGGATGAGCAGCGGTTCGCTCTGGCCGGGGGGTCGGGCGGGGTGTCCGGCGTTGAGCTGGTCGGTGGTCAGCAGCCAGGCCGGGCGGGTGAGGGTGAGGTCGATGGTGGCGGTGGTGCCGTGCTGGTCGTGGCGGATGCGGAGGTGGTCGACCATCGCCTCGGCCAGTTGCAGGCCGAGCCCGCGGTCCGGTGATGGCTGCGGTTTCCGCCACGTGCCGCGGTCGGTGACCTGCGCGTGCAGGTGCCCGTCCGGGCCGATGGTTGCGGTGAGTTCGCAGGTAGCGTCGGCGTCGGCCCGGTCGAGGTAGGCGTGTTCGAGGCTGTTGGTGACCAGCTCGACCACGGCGTGGCGGACCACCCCGTCGTCGTGCGCGTCGACGCCGCAGCCGGCCAGCCAGTCGCTGAGTTCGGTGCGCAGGACTTCGAGCTGGTCGTCGCCGACGACGCTGAACGTCAGGTTCAGCGATTTGGGTGGGTTGGTGCGGCGTCCGGCGAGGAGGGTGATGTCGTCGGCGCGGCCGGTGCGGCGGGTGAGCAGTTCCAGGGTCTGCCCGCAGATTCGCTGCGTGGGCAGAAGACCGTCGTCGCGGATCCCGTACCCGGCGGCGATGTCGCCGGCGACCTGGGCGAGCTCGACGCTGGACCGGGCGATGGTGGTGCCCGGCCGTTCGAGGATGCCGTCGGTGTACAGCAAGATCGTGTCCGCGGTGTCCAGGGTGGCGGTGCCGAGCACCGCTGCGGTGAACGTGCCGCCGACGCCGAGCGGGCCCGCGCCGCTGATCGGCAGGAACCGGGCCTCACCCGCAGCGGGGAGCAGCAGCGGGGCCGGATGACCCGCCGTGCAGTACGTGACAGTGCCGGTGGCCGGATCGAGGACGGCCACGCAGACGGTGGCTGCCTTCGCCCCGGGAACCCATGCCGCGGCGGTGTTGACCCGGGTCAGTGCGGTCAACAGGTCACCGGACGCCAGGAGCTGCTCGCGCAGTAGGACCCGCAGCTGGCCCATCGTCGCCGACGCGGCGAGGCCGTGCCCGACGACGTCGCCGACGATCAGCGCTACCCGCTCGTCGGGCAGGACGACGGCGTCGAACCAGTCCCCGCCGGCCGCGGTCTCCGCGTCGGCGAGGAGGTAGCTTGCGGCGACCTCGAGGCCGGGCAGGACCGGGACGCCGGCGGGGAGCAGTTCCCGCTGCAGGGCGTTGATCACGTCGCGGGCCTGTTCGTAGCGGGCCTGCGCCTCCGCGGCCTGGGCCTGCGCGGCCTGGCGTTCCCGGACCCGTTCGGTGACGTCCTGCACGTTGCCGAGCGCGCCGACGAGGCTGCCGTCCGGGCCGTAGAACGGGCTGATCGTGAAGTCGACGAACACCTCGACCTGATCACCCAGGTCCGGCCGGTCGAACGTGATGCGGAACTCCCGGGCTGTCTCCGCGACCCCGGTGACCGCGACGCGTTCGAAGAACTCCAGGATCTGCTGGCCGGCGAACTCGGCGAACGCCTCCCGCAGCATCCGGCCGACGACGTCCTGCCGGCCGACGAACTGCCGGTACTGCGCCGTCATCGCCACCACCCGCAGCTGCGCGGCGTCGCCTTCCAACGCGGTCACCAGCAACGGCATCTGATCAAACACCCGCCGCACCGTCAGCGCATCCCCCGCCAGCCACGACAGGTCCTGATCGTCATCAGCGACCGACAGGTTCGGCTCCTCGCCTCGAATCGACACCTCGTGCCTGCATCACCTACCACAGGCACGAGGAACCCACACAAACACAGCAACGACCGTCACCGCCCGTAGCACACCCTGTGCCGCCCACGGTAAGCCGGTCGTTGTAGCGCTGCGGCGAGATTGTCGAGGAGTTCCAAGCCCAGCATGCTCTCCTTCGGAACGCCACCCAGGCGCCGCGCGCCGCACGGTCGCCTACCTCGACCTGCCCGACGACACCGACCCGCCGGGGACCACGCCGACGGTCACCGCGACGACCGGGTTCCTGCACGCGATCGCCGCGGAGTGCACCGCCAGGGACAGCGTCGACCTCGTCGTCGTCGGCTACGGTCCTGCCCGGCTGGCCGCCACGCTGTTCGACGTCGCCACGGCGGTGTTCACCGTGCACGGCCTGCCCGTCATGCACCTCGTCCGGGTCACCGGTGGACGGTACGTCGAACATGACGTGCACCGTCCGGAGGTGCCGCTCGGCGACCCGGTGCCGTTCACCCGCACCGCTCCGGATCGACCGGCGCGGCCCGCGGTGGTCGGCGCGGACCTGGCGGCGGCGGTCGCGCCGGTCACCGGCGCCGCCGCGGCAGCGATGCTGACCGCGTTCGAACAGGTCCGGGCGCGGCTGGACACGACCGCGGCCCAGTCCGGGTCACCGGACCGGGCGATGCTCCGGCTGGGCCGCGCCGCGGTGGACGCGGCCGTGCGCCGCTGCGAGCAGGGCGGCACGCTCGACGACCTCGCCGCGGCGGAGTTGATCGCGCTGCTGCGCAGCGACGAGGTCCGGGACTTCGTGTACCTGCGTACCGACGGCAGCGACGTGTGGCACCTGCGGCTGTGGCTGGACCTGACCCGCCGGGCGATCCCCGGCTACGTCGCCGGTCCGGCATGCCTCGCCGGGTACGTGGCGTGGCGCACCCACCGGCCGGAGCTCGCCCGCCTCGCCGTGCACCGGGCCCTGAGCGACGACCCCGGTCACGCCCTCGCGGCGATCCTGCTGCAGCTGCTCGACGAGAGCGTCCCGCCGGAGCTGGCCGAGCTCCTGCTGGCTCATCACCGGCCGGACAGCGGCATGGAGCCGCCGATGCAGTAGCCGTACACCGTCCCGCAGCCGCCGACCCGGCGGTCGCGGTCCCACACCTCGTGCCTACGGGCAGGCTGGGGCCGCACCGCCCCAGCCTGTCCGCCGCCACGAGGCGGGGAACAGGAGGCCACACACCGATGGCCAGGCAACACCAGCGCAGCACCACCGGGCCGCAGCTCGCGGGCCTGCTCGAGCGATCCCCGGCACGGTCATCCGTCAGTACCGGCGGTGACACGATGACCGACGACGAGTCCCGGACCGCCCGGGCGAAACTCAGCTGGGTCTTCGGACCCGGCCGCCGGGAGGTCATCCAGCTCATCGCCGAGCACGGCCCGGCGGCCGCGTTCGACCGGCTCACCGCCGGCGAACCCGGCGCCGACCTGCTGCGCCCCGAGGTCCGCGACCGTCCCGGCACGTTCCGGGACCGGCTCGCCGTGTCCACCGACGCCGTCGCCGACGCACAGACCCGGTGCCGGGTCGTCATCCCCGGGGACCCGGACTGGCCGGCCGGGCTCACCGACGTCGACGCCGACGGCGGATACACGCCCGTCTGCCTGTGGGCGCTCGGCCCCGGCCCGCTACCGCAACCGGCGACAGCGGTGACGCTCACCGGCACCCACACCGCCACCGCGTACGGCCTGTGGACCGCCGAGGAGCTCGCGCTCGGCATCACCGTCGCCGGCCGCACCGTCGTCACGACCGGCGCACCCGGCATCGACAGCACCGCCCTGCGGGCAGCCGCCACCTGCGGCAACCCGATCGCGCTCCTGCCGTGCGGGCTGCAGCAGCTGCACCCGGCGGCGAGCATCAGCCTGTACGACCGGATCGCGGAGACCGGGCTGCTGCTGACAGCGTGGCCGCCGGACGCCCGACCGACGAACCGGCGCTGGCAGGCGAACCGGAGACTGCTCGCCGCCGTCAGCGCCGGCACCGTCATCGTGGAGAGCCCGGCACGCGGCGGCCCCCTCGCCACGCTCCGGCGGGCGATGCGATACGGACGCGTCGGGATGGTCGTGCCCGGGCCGGTGACATCAGCGATGTCGGAGGGCTGCCACCGGCTGCTGCGCGCCGACCCACGAGTCCGGGTCGTCACCAGCGCCACCGACGTCCTCGAGGACGTCACTACGGCCGCGCTGACCGGCGGGGAGTAGATAACGACCCCACCGGCGGTCGCCAGCAGCGGTGCCAGATCTGCGGCCAGCCGCTGCCGGACGAGCCCTGCTGACCGGACATGCCGCCGGATGCGCCGGTCCGGCTGAACGACCGTGTCCCCCGGGCGTGGACCGCGGTCGGCGACTACAGCACGGACCAGGTGGCGCCTGCCGCGACCATCGTCACCGCAGACGCCGCTGTCGGCGTGCCGGCCCGCGGGTGGGTGCTCGCGGTCACCGTCGCCATCCAAGAGTCAAGTCTGCACAACCGCACCGACGCCCCCGCCGTCCCTCACTCGATGAACGGCTACCGCCTGGCGCTCACGCTCATCAAGATCGCCTCACCTAGATCATGACGACCCGCCAGTAGCGCGGCCTCCCGGACCTCGTCCCGGGTCATCGACCGCGCCAACTCCATCGCATGCTGCATACCGTCACGGTCACCGGCGTCGACCATCCGCAGAAACCAACGCACCGCCTGCACGTTGTCCGGCGGACCGGCTATACCGTCGCGGGCCCAGCATCCCAACGCGAACATTGCGCCGACATCCCGATGCTCAGCTGCCCGCAGATAGCACTCGACCGCCTCATCGTCCCGATCCACCCGGGCCAGCATGTCACCGAGCTTCGCCCACGCCTGCGCCACGCCCCCGCCCACCGCGCCCCGCAGCAACCGAAGCGTCTCGTCGAAGGTTGCGTACACACCGTCCGACCCGACGTTCAACACCGCCAGGTTGTACATTGCGAACGCATCGCCGCCATCCGCGGCCTCCCGGAACAAGCCCGCCGCCCGGTCAAGGTCCCGTCGCACGCCGAGCCCATTCGCGAACAGATGCCCAAGGCTCCGCTTCGCTGCAACCCCACCCTGCGCCGCCGCAAGTTCGAACCAGCCCCGTGCCGCCTTCGGATTCCGCTCCGCCTCCAGTTCGATTGCGCCCAACAACGTCTGCGACTCCACATCACCGGCCCGCGCCATCGGCATCAGCGACTTCTTGACGGTACGCAGTTCCCGCGCCGCTGCGGCTTCTCCCACGTCAAGGAGAGTGCGAGCCCTCACCCGCGGATCAGCCTCGTCAGGTCCCGTCATCGCCTACCTTCTCCTGCACTGGGTCTGCCCGCCGACCACCGGCCGATCGTACTCACCGATCAGGCCGACGGCCGGCGGGCAGACCGGATCAAATGCCTTCCGGATAGGCAAACGGTATTCGCACCACGAACTCCATGTCGCCAATGGGATGGAATGCCCAAGTGCCGCTGGGACTCGACAGGATGATTGATTGACCACCCTGGACGGCGGCGCCCGTCAGGAACTCCTGACACCGTTCGCAGGGATCCCTGTCGACGATGATTGGGCCTCAATGGCATCACGAACCCTGGCCGGCAGCAGTCCGTTGACTTGCAACGTATTCCACAGCGCATCGTCCGGACCGAGCGAACTAGCAGGCAAGCTTCTGCGGGAAATTCCTCTTGCGAGTTCTCGAGGACGTCGGGCTGGCCGGACGCAAGATCAGCGGCCGGCGGAATACAGGCCAGTTTGCATACAAGGGCTGCACACATTGTTGCAACTGACAGCCTTCGCCGTCACGCCACCGCCACTCGGGTATCTGAGGCGGGTAGCGTGCCTGACGCTGTCGTAGCCGAGCGAGTCCGCGTACATACCGGCGAGCGCACCCCCGAATCGTCAAGGCTGCGGTGGTCGTGCCGGTCTACTGGCAGGCGTCGTTGCACCCGTTGACCGTGGTCGTGCACTCGTCGGAGCCGATCCACCGGCTGCTGGAGGCGAGCGAGCCCCGGGCTAGTCACGCCGGGGCGGACACCGGCAGGATTGCGGCACCCGTTACGTTCTCCTCCAGATCGTCGATAAACGGCGAACTTAGAGCGATCCCCAACGAGCTGAACATCAGCGACTCGAGTTCGAACTCGTCCGGATGATATCCGAGGCCGGCCATATCGCTCAACACTTCGCCAAGCGGTCTCCCAACCAGAGAAATGCCGTTCCAACGAACGTCCGCAAAGTCCGAAATTCGAATCGCCAAAAGGCGGCCATTCCTGTCGTAGTTGAGGAAGAGCGCGCTGTCGAAATAGGAATCCGGCTGACCTTCGTACTGCGCAGGAACGCGATACCTACCGAGTCGCTCACGGTGAACTACTTGCGGCTCACCGAAGTGGGCCTCCCGAATACCCACACCAGCGGTCACCTCAAACGGCTCCGTCCTGCTGTACATTTCACTCCACTTATTCTGTCGACTATTGAATCAACGTCGGGACACTTGCAAGCATTTCCATAATTGCATCATCGTATCTTGTTCCGAAACGACTCCGGACGTCATGGATCTCATTTGCCATTGCGGTGGCCCAGTCGCCTCTCTCGATTAGTTCACGCTACATTTGTCTCCATGCGTCCTCTACGGAGCCGGGGTAGCCACCTGCACTATACAGCTGGGCATGGTCTGCGCGATCCATCTGAATTGCGAAGCCATCCCCGCGAGCAAGGTCCTGCGTCGAGTTCGGTGGCATGTGGTGGATCTCGATACCAATTGGATTTCTCCAGTCCGAGTTCGGCGCCGGCCGCCATACCCGCATCCGCGCGTTGTCGCCGTAGGTGCCGCCCCGGTATACGTGCCCAGGCGGCACTCCGCCTGTGACGGACGTTCACCTATCGACTACGAACGATCAACGGCTCGAGCGCTGGAGGCCCCGGCCGCAAATAACGGAGTCCTCGACGTTTCCAGGCGATTGACAGCGCCTGGACTCCACCGCCCCGCTGCCGACGTGCCGGCCCGCGGATGGGTGATCGCGGTCGCCGTCGCCACCCACGGGTCAGGCCTGCACAACCGCACCGACGGACCGGACGACTCCGCCAGCGCCAACGACCCGGTCAATGCCGCGCCCGCACCTTGTCCACCATGTAGGCCACCGCGGCGTTGGCGTCCCCTTCGAACCCCCACCCTTCCGCCAGTCGGTTACTCGCGTACCAGCCGGGACGAATCAAGAACGCGGTGACGAGCACATCGGGGGTGAACGCGTCCTCAGCCAATGCGAACCGGTGCCCCAGGTACGGGAAGCACCCGCGCAGGACGGCGTTCTCCGATGCCGCCGTGATCAGGTCGTGGAAGCCCCCGGGGTCCCCCTCCACCGATTCCAGCATCTTCCGCCACTGATGCTCGACCGCGTCGCCGCGCTCCCGGGCGAGCGCGATCGCGGAGAATTCGACGAACGGGTACCGGGCGGCGAGCTCCTCCAGCCCGGACCCGCCGATCCACAGCGCCGCCGCGCCGGCCGCCGAGACCGGGTCCGGCGTCACCCCATGCGCCTGCCCGGCGGTCTTCCACCCGAACTCGAGTCGGAATTCCGAGCCGTGCGGGTGCACCGCAGCCGTGCGGTCCCCCGCACGCATGACCGCCGGCGCGAAGGCGACCCGGCGTGTCACAGCGAACCGCTGTGGCAGGTCCCGGCCCAGCGCTTCGTTCAGCAGCGCGGCAAGGTCACGACCTGGCACCGTCGTCTCCCATCGTCGAAGTCGCTAGACATCATCCGCCCAGCCCCTCATCTCATCAATGAGCAGCCGGCCGTTCAGATACCAGGACACTCGGCCCCTGATCGCGACCGCCGGGTTGGAGATCGCCATCTGCAGCTGCCGCATCTCCCAGAAGGTGCCCCGGACATGCTCCGGGCGGCCAACACCCTCAGCGGCTGCACGCATACGCCACATGCATCGCCATCTGCCATTGCGAGGTAGAGGACCCCCTGCACCGTCCGACCCAACTCCTCTTGACGCTGGCGCATAAGTGCCGCGGTTCGCCGCCGCCGCCCCGGGAGCCTCCGCCACCGCCACCCCGACGCCTGCCTCCGCCGCCGCTGGCGGGCCGACCCGCGGCAAGGATGGCAAGTCCGGTTTGGCGTGCCGTAACGGGCGCGGTGGTTCGGGTTTGCGGACCTTGAAACGGGCGATCGAGAGGGTGGTGGTGCGGGCAGCCTCGGTGAGGAGTTCGTCGCCGTCGTAGACCCAGAACGTGTGGTCAGATGACTTGACCGTGACCGTGCGACCGGCGTGGATCATCCCGACGTGAATGCACGGCAACGGGTTGGGCCGAACGAGGGCTGTAGCGTTACACGGTCAAGGGAACGAAAGTAACGGGTTCCACCGGGCCTGCATCCGTGAAATAGATCTGGAAACGACCTTGCTCACCGAATCTTTCCGATTCCGGATACGACTCGACGAACGCTAAGGTCACAACCGACGTGGGACGTGGAACCGTTCTCACGTCTACAGGCTTACCGAAAACCTCGAATGCAGTCACAACGCATTCAACTTCAGGAATCGCTAACCAGCAGGTTCCCCCCTGTCGGAAATCTACGTTCGATTGGACGCGCCACGGCGATTGAACCCATTCCAACATCGACGGATTCGTCGGCACTGCTACCGGCTCTTCCCACGCATAACCAGATCGCGGATCCAGTTCCGTCCACGGCCACTCAACGAACACGAAGCCCGTCATGACATCAGCCACCCGAACCTCGCAAGGCTCGCAGCGAATGAGAACTCGCTGCCCGATCCGGAATTCCATATAACCTCAGCTAACCTTCGAACTACCACTCAGATCCGACAGGCCGATGGCGCTATCCACAGCGACATACACGCCAGTCACCGGATCCCGAACGATCACCTCAACATCAGTCATGGCAACCTCCGCCGTCTCGTTGTCTGGAACGGTCCCTCAAACCCATCCGACCGCGACCCAGCGCCAGCCACAACAACACTTCACACCACCGGAGGAACCCCAGAACGAGTGAACCTCCTCGACCGATCGGCGTCAAAAGGCACGACGAGCGCCTACTCATGGCCGACAAGCGCCCGCTCGACCAGGCTCGATCAGTACGGTCCCATGCATGACACCGATGGCAGCCATCGACGTATCGGCGGGCTTCGCCGGTGAGGTGCTGGGACCGGTCCCGATCGACGAGGCGGCGAGCCGGATCCGGGTGTACTGCACGTCGCGGTACAGCGGCTGGGCCGTCTACGACCTGGCCGGCATCAGCGCACGGGCGGCGGGCCTCTTCACAGAGGTCTCAACGTGGTCGCTGTTGTTCGCCAACACGCTCAACGGCCGGGTGGACATCGCGCAGCTCGCCGAATTCAACCGAGCGCTTCGGCGAGAGTTCGCCGATCGGATCGGCCGCATCCCAGCCGACCAGGACCTGCATGCAATGACCGAAGAGGAGGTTGCCGGGGTAATCCGCGCCTGCCAGTTCGGCTTCAACGGTGCATGGGCGCCGAGAATCACCAAGCTGGGTGCCCTGTACAGGCCCGCCGCTATCCCGGTGCTCGACGGCTACGTTGGGATGGCGTTCGGCTACCAGCGCGACGACCTCAGCATCACGGTCCAGCGCTTCGGCCTGAACCGTCAACAACGCATCGCCGCGATCGTCCGCGCGCTGGCCACGTACCTCCACGACCATCGCGACACCATGGCGCAGCTCCGGGCTTTGGTGCTGGCGCAGGACACGGTGCCGTTCGCGTTGTGGGCGGCCGCGACCCACCTCGCCGACTACCGGGCGGCGATCCTGACCTGCGTGGCGGCCGGCGGCGACGTCGACACCACGGCGGCGATCGTCGGTGGGGTGGTGGCCGCGGCGATCGGCCGGGACGCGATCCCCGCGGCCTGGCGCACCCAGCGTGAGCCGCTGCCCGCCTGGGTCCGGACACCCGGTGCGGATTGAGTGCAAAGTTTCCGGCACTCCTGGCGTCTGAGGGGGGTGAAGGAGGTACCCGTCGTGCAGAACCCACTGGAGGCCGAGTTCTCGGCCTTCGTCGAGCAGCGCGCGCATGCGTTGCTGAAGACGGCGTACGCGCTGACCGGCGACCGGCACGCCGCTGAGGACCTCGTGCAGACCGCCCTGGCGAAGGCGTTCGCACGGTGGCGGCGGATCGACGAGCCGGAGCCCTACCTGCGGCGCATGATCTACAACGAGTTCGCGTCCGGGTGGCGCAGCCGGCGCCGGCAGGCCCAGGTGTCGGTCGCGGAGCCGCCGGAGCGGGCCGCTTCCCGATACCTGGAGGCCGACACCGCGCTGCGGCTGCTGCTGCGCGACGCGTTGCAGACGCTGCCACCCCGGCAGCGGGCGGTGCTGATCCTGCGGTACTTCGAGGACCGCAGCGTCGAGGAGACCGCGGAGATCCTCTCCTGCCGCCGGGGCACGGTGGCCAGCCATGCCTCGCGGGGGCTGGCCAAGCTGCGCGAGCTCGTGCCGCAGCTCGACTGGAGCGAAGACTTCGTGGAAGGACGGCACTGATGCGCTTCGAAGAGCTGCTCCACGAGACGATCGACGAGATGTCCGGCGAGCTGCACGGGCCGTCCGCCGGGCTCGCCGCGCGCAGCATGGTCAAGGGCCGGCGCATCCGGCGCAACCGCAGGCTGGCCGCGACCGGCGGCGCGGTCCTGGTGGTGATCGCCGTCGTGCTGCCCTGGGCGGTCCTGTCCCGCCCCGGCGTCGTCGCCCCGCCACCCGCAGCCGCCGGATCGAGCCGGCCACAGGCCCGGCCGACCACGCAGGTGCCGACCCCCACGACCCCCGGTGGACTGCCCGGAGGCTGGGTCGTCATCGGGAAGGGGGACCAGGTGCTGGAGCGGTCCAGCGGCCGGTACATCTCCGTGCGCAACCAGGGCCAGCCAGCCCCGACCGGCGACCGGCTCCTGGTCAGGCCCGGTCCGAGCGAGGCCAAGGTGACGGACGTGCGTGGCGGCCACCCGGTGACCGTCGAGCCGGCCGGCTTCATCGGCACGTATAGCTGGTCACCGACCGGCGACCGGCTCGTCGGCGGGCTGACCCGGAAGGATCCGTTCAAGGTCGGCTTCGGGGTGATCGACGCCCGCACGGGCAAGGTGCGCACGCAGTGGATCGACGCGGACAGGTACCCCTGCAGCCAGTGCTTCTTCACCTGGACGCGGGACGGCAAGGAGATCGTCATGGCCGTCGCCTACCGCTCGGAAGGTGCTGCCCTGGAGCAGGTCACCGGCCTGCAACTGTTCGACGCCGAGACCGGCGAGCCCACCAGGTCGCTGCCGGTGACCGCGATGCCGGCCGGGCCGTTCGCCTGGTCGCCCGACGGGCGGTACGTCGTCGCCGGTCCCGAACCCGGAGAGGCGGACGGTCCGAACGGTACGACGACCAACTGGTCGCGGTTCGACGTCCTCACCGGGCAGCGGGTGGAGTTCCCGTTCGCCGCCGTGTGGGTGAGCGACGACGTGCTGCTCACCGGCCGGGACGGCGAGGTGCGCACCCTGACCCGCGACGGCACGGTGATCAGGACCACGGCCGTCGGCGCCCCGAGCGACAGGACCATCACCCTCGGCCCGCCGTAGCGGGCCGCAACGAGCGTCAGCGGGGCACGCGGAGCGGGCGGGCCACGGCGTCCTGCGCTGCGACCGCGGCCATCAGCGCCCGGTACTCGGCCGGCTCCAGATCACCGGTCAGCAACCGGTCGAACGCCTTCGCCGCCCGGCGGGCCAGATACGTGCCCGCCGGGCGGGGCGCCGGCAGTGGACCGAACCGGGCGGCCATCCATCGCGCCGCCCGCGGCTCGTACGCGCCCTCGACCCGGTGCCGCCGGATCATCCACGCGTGCATGAGTCCGTCGGCGTGATCGAACCACTCACCGGAGGCGAAGATCTCTTCGATCGGAACGTCGATGGTGTCGCTCACCCGGGCTTGGTCGCACATGGCCGTCGCGCACGAGACGGGCGTCCACAACAGCTCCGCCACCGCTGGCGGGATCACGGTCAGGAACACCTCCTCGACGCATGCCTGCTCGACATCGTCGAGTTCGAACTCGCCGAGGCGGCGCCAGTTGTCCATCAGGGCATCAAATGTCTGCACCTCGTCCCACGGCACCCGCAGGCGTGCGGCCGGAACGTTCTCAACCCGCATGTCGGGGTCGTCGAGGAAGGCAACATCAACTCGCACGCTGGACTTCTTCGGCGAGATCGCCTCGATGCGGACCCGCTCGGATGCGGCAGTGTCTCGCAGGCGGTAGGCCCACTCGTCAACCCAACCACCGGAACACTCCGGGTATTCGAATCGGGCCCAGACGGCGGCACCCTCACAGCACGCAACTTCGACTACACACATGCCGACGTCCACCGCCAAGACTGACCCGAGCCCGCGCAGGCCGGCCCACTACGGCCCACTGCTCGCTCAACGGAGATCACCGTACGGGCGTACGTGTCGCAGATGTGTCGCGATCATCCACAGTGGACTCGAAGTCGCCCGTCGCGGTCAAGGGGCCTGGCTCAAGACGACCGTCGATCGAGGCCGGACCTGAAAGCGCTGGTCAACATACATTTCGCCCGATCATCAGGGCGGCCGCGCTGGTCGCGGCAGACCTGCGCGCTAACGGGCCTGGGCGAGATCAACAGTACGGCCAGCAGCAAGTTCGCGGAAACAGTACGCGCGTACGTGCAAAAACAAGTGTCATGACAGGACCAGCGCATTGATTGAGGTCAACAAAAAGGCCAGCTCAGCTGGCCTTTCGCAAAGTCGGGACGGCGGGATTCGAACCCACGACCCCTTGACCCCCAGGGGGGTCGTCGGAGGCCCCAGCGACGTGCTCAAGCACGTTCTCCCAGGTCACCAAAAGCATAAACCGGCCGAGTAAAGGGGTCCACGTCAGAGAGCCCTCCGGCTACGCCGCCTCGGCTTGGTTGCCATACCGGCCAGCGACAACCTTCCTCAGCACCTCAAGTGCCCGCTGCACATCGTCAAGCCCCGCTGGCGCAGTCCGTTCCCTGATGTAGGACGCCAATGCCTCCCGCATAACGTCGGAGCGGCACGCCTGCTGCACGTCCGCGAGACCGTCCAACTCCTCAACTATCGCGACCCAGCAGCCGGATGCTGATCATCGCTATCGGCCCGTCCGCCGCCGGGGGAAACCACTCCGTCAGCGACAGGCTCCACAGCGGACAGCAGTGGCGAGACGTCATCCGAGGCGTCGAACCAGGCGACAACCTCATCCTTGGGCATCCACTCGAAGTCAGGACCACTCACAGGACTCACCTTCTCCGCTCATCCGATGCCGCTGCGTTCGACCCAGTCTTCACCGCCGCGGCATCGGCGTACTCTGCACACCGCCGCAGGCACCACGTGCGAACGCTGTTGCAGAGCGCTGGGTCGACACGGTTCGACGCGAGGGCGCTGTTGCATTTGCCGATCGGAGGGCGCGTTTGGGTGAGTGCCGGCCGGTCTTCAGATGGCGGTGGTGGCGAGCTCGGTGAACGCTGCGGCGACTCGGAGCCCGGACGGTGCGTCGAGCCCGAGTTCGTAGTGTCCGCGTCGGAGGTTCTACATGAAGGCGTGTCCGGCGATGATCGTCTGTGCGGTGCGGTCGGCACGCAGCCCGCGCATCGGTCTGAGCCGGTGCTTCAGCTGGCCGTGATCGGCCTCGATCCGGTCGTTGGCATGGCGTTCGACGTGGTGCCACGCCGACGGGACCAGCTCGTCGAGGACGGCCGGGTACACCGGTGCCGCGTCGGTGACGACCTCGCTCGGTGTGACCTTCAGCGTGGCCAGCGCCCGGCGGAAGAACCGGCGTGCCGCGGCGGCGTCGCGGCGGGCGGAGACGAGCACGTCGATGACCTGGCCGTCCTGGTCGACGGCGCGATACACGTACCGCCAGACACCGTTGACCTTGATGTAGGTTTCGTCGACGAACCATCTGTCGCCGGGCGCATGCCGGCAGAACCGGGCCGCGTCGGCCAGCAGCGGCGTGAATCGTTGCACCCACCGGAAGATCGTGACGTGGTCGACCTCGGCACCGCGTTCGAGCAGCAGTTCCTCGACGTCGCGGCAGGACAGGCCGTAGCGCAGGTACAGCCGGACCGCGACCACGATCACGTCCGGCGGGAACCGGAACCCGGCGAACGCTGACTGCGGCGGCAACGACGGTCTGCGGCTTGGAGACTTCACTGCTCAAGCCTGCCTCGATCATGCCGAACAGCGAATGCAACAGAGCCCGCCGACCTACAAACCGTCGCGACCGCGCTCGCCGCCATGACCAACCGACCGCACCCGCTCGCGCAACCCGTCGACAGTCAGCCGGGTGGTCACCCGCGACCTTGAACACGTCGACGTCGCAGCTCTGCGGTAGCGCGATCAGTCGCGGTCGGCGTGCTCACGTGCGGCTACGTCACACCGGTCGGCTGACCCCCTTGACTCCCGGGATGGCTCCTTCACTGTGCGGTCGCCTCGGCGTCGGTGAAGTCGACGGGTGCGTCGAGAACGACAATCTCGTCGAGACAATCGGCGAATCCCGAGGCGGTGCTGTTTACGAAACCGGAGGTTGCCCGCCATCCATTCTGTCCACCTTGAGGAATCGCACGACGCCGGTATGGATTTCCACACCATAGATTGCGAATACGGTCCCACGCCGGCGGGATGGTTTGCTCGCCGAGAGAGTAGTACCCACTCTCACGAACATAGAAGATTGCCGAGCTGCCGGAGTTCGAAAGTCGGAAAAATCCCCGCTGGACGGCCGAGCAGATGGTTTTTGCAACCTTCTGCTCGGCCGGCATGTCCCAACCGGCAACAATGTCGACCAGCGAAACCCTCAGGGCATCAGTCAACACGGACCGGCAGAAGCACGTTGCCTTCGGAAACCAGCGCTGTGAACTCCCGGCGGGTCAGCGGCCCACCTGACAGGATGCGCCGGCAGCACTGCTGTATGAAGTTCAGCGCTGCGGCTACTGCCGGATCCTGGGGTAGCCTGTACAGCCAAGCTGTATATCCAAGCCGTCGTACGAGTGCAATGTCTCTGGCCTGAACAGATGAGGTCAATGGCTCCAGTGCATACTCGATCCAGATACTCTCCGGCTGAGCATCGACGGACGCGGCAGCAAGTCCAGCGTCCGCGCAAATTATTGCGGCCTGCACGTTAGTGCTCCACGGGCCGTCGAGGTCGTGGCCATTTGGAACTGAGGCCGCGAGACTGGCACGAAGCTCGCCGCGATCACCTGCCGGCCCGGCATCGAGCGCAAAGGTTTCTATGACCTCCAACGCTGGAGCGTAGTCACGAAATGACCACACTCCAGCGTATCTCCGCTCAACCTCAACGACCAGCGGCGCGAGCACCCGAGCGCACAGCCCGAATATTGTCGCCCTCCCCGTTGGCGACATCTCGTCGAGGGAAGTCGCCAGTCGTTGGATCTCAAAGTCCATAGCCGAATACTACACTTCGCTCAGTTATGTTGAATTCCCCGACTGTCAAGTTGACCAGCGCAGTCATGTCGATCAATTCCGCACGGAGGCTGATTGTCGGACGCGACCCGTTCGAGCGGCCACAAACTGTTGTCATTGTCCGCGAGGAGATCTTCTTCGGCATGATTAGGTCCGCGACTTGTAACCAGCCGAATATTCAAGTGGAGCGCAGGTAAGACCGGGACTCGTCCCGGCACCGCGCGGCGAAGCGGTAACCCACCCGGACGCCGCGCGGTCCACGCGCAGCGTGGCGGGAATCTCCGTCCTTCAGGGCGGAGAGGATGTCAAATCTCGTGCTCCCACCAGCCGCGCGTGTCGACGTCCGCGGCGTCCGCCAGCGCCTCCAGTTCTGCGATCTCCTCGTCGGTGAGCTCGATGCCGCGAGCTCGGACCAACCCGTCGATGTAGCTCGCCTTCGTGACGCCGATGATCGGGGTGGTCCCCTTGGCGATGGCCCAGGCGGTGGCGACGTCGGCGGCGGACGCGCCGCGGTCCCCGCCGATCGCCCGCATCCTGTCCGTCAGCGCCTGGAGCTTGGGCAGGATGCCGTTGTACGCGGCCGCCCGGTTACTGCCCGCGGGCAACGGATGGGCTGGGCCGTACCTGCCGGTCAGCGCTCCCTGTTCGAGGACCATGTAGGCAAAGAACCGCACGTCGTGCTCGCGGCAGTGATCGAGAATGCCCGCGCGCTCGGAGCCGCGGTACAGGAGGCTGTAGTGGTTCTGGACCGCCTCCACGCGATAGCCGGCCTCGCCGAGGATCTGGTCGGCGAGAGCGATCTCCTTCATGTTGTGGTTCGAGACGCCGACATGCTTGATCTTGCCGCTCTGCAGCAGCGGAATCAGCAGCGGCGTCCAGCGGGCCACGTCGGCGGGGTTGTGGATCCAGTACAGATCCACATAGTCCGTACCCAATCGTTCGAGGCTCTGCTCCAGCATCTCCGCGACCGGATCGTCGCCGTCGCCCGCGGCCTGCGGGGTGAACTTCGTCGACAGCTGGTACTCGCTGCGGGCGTAGCCCTTCAGGGCCTGAGCGAGGGCCGTCTCCGAGTGGCCCATGCCGTACACCACCGCGGTGTCCCACAAGGTGAACCCGTTCGCTTGCGCCTTCTCGATGACCTCGCGCAGGCCGGACGCGGTCAGCTGACTGCCGAAGTAGCCGTCGCCCGCCTCGCCGCTGTCTCCCCAGGCCCACGTGCCCAGCGCCACCGCCGGCGCTGTCAGCGTCTTGCTCGTCATGTCCCCTACCTCCGTTACGCGTTCGATCCCAGAAGACCGCGATCGTCGGTACCGGAGAAGGTCGCGTTTGTGGGGGTACAACCTCTACCCCCCTCGCGCCGCGACCGGCGGATACGGTGAAGGACATGGAGCAGCAGCCCGGAAACCGCGGCGAGATCCGGGACTTCCTCGCCGGCCGACGCGCCAAGATCAGCCCGGCACAGGCCGGACTGCCGACCAGCGCCCGTCGCCGGGTCGCCGGGCTGCGGCGCGAGGAGGTCGCCGTCCTCGCCGGCGTGAGCACAGAGTGGTACACGCGGCTGGAAAAGGGTCACATCGGCGGCGTGTCCGAAGACGTCCTCGACGCGGTCGCCCGCGCCCTGCGGCTGGACGACGACGAACGCACCTACCTGTTCGACCTGGCCCAGTCATCGCGGGCCGGGAGTCGCACGCCATCGCGTCGCCGGGACGTCGAGGTCCCGCCCCGAGTCCAGTGGCTGCTCGAGTCCATGACGATGTCCTCGGCGTTCGTGCGCAACGGCCGCACGGACGTCATCGCCAGCAACCCCCTGGCCCGAGCCCTGTACGCGCCGATGTTCGACAGCGCCACCATCGACAAGCGCGGCCGCCCCAACATCGCCCGCTTCATCTTCCTCGACCCCGGCGCACACGACTTCTTCGTCGACTGGGACGCCGCCGGCAACGCCACCGCCGCTCTGCTGCGCGCCGAGGCCGCTCGCGAGCCCCGCGACCGGGCGCTGCGCGACCTCATCGGCGAGCTGTCCACCCTCAGCCCCGAGTTCCGCGACCAATGGGCCACGCACGACGTCCTGATCCGCCACGACGGCATCAAACGACTCCAGCACCCCGAGGTCGGCCACCTGGAACTGACCTACCAGCACCTCGACCTACCCCTGTCCAGCCGAGCCGTGCACAACCTGATCATCTACACCGCCGAACCCGGCACCGCGTCCGAAGACCGACTCAAACTCCTCGCCAGCTGGTCAGCCACCCCATCTCGGGCGGCAGACCCTCTTCATCAGAGCGGCGCTCAGACCTCATGAGCTACAGCGACAAACACCAACACACCGCCGATCCCGTACGGCGACGGACAACCCACCCAGGACTGCTGAACCTCGACCGGTCACAGGAGAGGTCCCACTACTTGAGCCCAGACCAGGGAATCACGTGACCGTCGACAGCGGGCGGCAGCTCGATCGGCGGTTGCGTCGACTCTGAACGCAGAGATCCCCCGGGCCGGGCTGCTGAACCTTGTCGGTCCGTTGCAAGTCTCAGTGACGCCGAATCTGTGCGGGCACCGCGTTCCACGTGCACGCCTCGGGTCGTGGCGGGGCCGGGTGGGATCACCCTGCGTAGCAGCACTCAGGTCACTGGATCAACCGCTGCCACCAATTCGCGATCCCATCGGTCTGGTAGTTGAGCCACCAGATCCACGGAAGTTGCTCCGACAGCTCTCGGACAGCCGGCATCGGCAGTTCACTCAACACCTTCCGCAACTCCGGCGGCACGGCCTCGTCGGTGAGATTGAGCCAGGCGATCACACCACCGAGCCGGATCTCCAGCGGCGAAGCGCGATCCGACCAGTTCGCCCGCGACCATGCCAGCGCCTCTGGAACCTGGTCCAGTTCCCTGAGGTGTTGCGCAATGCAGATGACAAGAATCATCCTCACCGACGCAACGGTCTTGGCCGCAAGTCGTAACCGCAGGATCTCGACCAGGTCCCCATCGACCGGCAACGCGGTGACCAACACGTAGGCCGCGCGACCTCGGACGTCGGGATCGTCGTCGTCCAGCAACTCAACCAGCAGATCCGTGTCGCGCCCGACCATCATCCGCGCGGCCTCAACCGCCCAGTTCTCCAGATAGCCACTGGAATCGTAGACCGGCATCGGCTGCATCACCCAGAGCATCGACGGCCGCATCTCCATGTTGAGGGTAAACACGCGGGCCAGGTCACCAACGAGTTGCAGCGCGTCAGCCCGCGATTGAGCAGACGTATCCGCCGCGGCACGGATCAACATCGGCACGACGAAGGCACCCGACGTGCTCGTGTTGCCATCACTGCAGACTGTCCATCCAAGATCGACGAGCGCCTCAGCCATGGTGGCGGGGCTGCTACCCCGCAGACCTTCGATGGCATCACGAACCCTGGACGGCAGCAGCCCGTTGTCATGCAACGTCTCCCACACCGGGTCGTCCGCGCCCACCGGACCGGCCGGGACACCCGCCACGAGCGTCCGCACGTCGAACTGGGTCAGCCACGGCAGATCCAGTTCATCAGGCACCCAATCGCCCTGCGCCACCCGTCATCCCTTCGCCGACCATGACAGCCGCCAGTTGCATGCCGCAGGCTAGCCTCAACCCCAGCCACCGGCGCGCTGCATCCTCCGATGCCGGCAGGGCCCCCGCCGGTCTCTGGCTGTCATCGCGTCACGGACCGTCCCGTCGACGCGCCGCGGACCACGACCCGCGACCTGACGTCCCACCGCGCCGGCCGGAACCCGGTCGCCAATGGCCTGCACTCCTACGCCGGCGTCTGGTCGGCCAGGCGGCGCCGGGTCCGCGGGGTGGTAGGCGTCGCCCGGGGCGGCAGAAGGCGCACCACCCAGCGGCGGGCGAGCAGGGCCGCGTGCACAGCGGCCCGCACGGGCCGGGGCGGCGGGCGCATGCCCACGGCGGCTCGGGTGCCCGGGGCCAGCAGGGCGGCCACGACCGGGCGGACCAGCGGGCGCAGCCACGGCCGGACCCGGGACCTCGCCATCGCCAGCGTGCGTTGGCTACACAGCTGACCGGCCTCGCTGAAGGCGAAGCCGGCCTCGGCCCGCTCCAGCTCGCGGGCCAGTTCGTCCGGTGAGCGGGGCAGGGCGCGCACGCCCATCCGCCGGCCGAGCTCCGCGTAGAACACGGCCAGCGCGGTGCGCTCGCCCGGGGTGAGCGGCCGCCAGCCGAAGCGGTCCAGCCAGCGGGTCAATGTCACCGCCAAGGCGGCCAGCGCGAACGCGTTGTGCTCGGCGGTCACCGGGGTGCCGCGGTGGCTGCGGTTGACCCATCGCAGGATCGCCCGGCCGCGCGGGGAGTCCAGGCCGTGCTCGACGAGGTCACCGAAGGTCAGCGACGTGATCTCGGCCCGTTCCAGCAGGGCGTCGGTGTGCCCGACCGCGGCGGCGACGGGCGGGTTGGCGTACAGGTGCCAGATCATCAGGCGTCCGGCCATGCGCACGTCCCACGGGAACTCGTGGAACATGAGCAGACGGACGATCTCGGCGTAGTCGCGCACCGGGTCGAGGCCGGCGACGCGGTCTCGTAGGTGGTAGCGGCGCACACCGCCAAGATAGCCACGGGACGCTACTGCTCTTCGTGATCGCGATCGCGATCGCGGTAACGGTGCCGTCGGCCTTCTGGCTCTCCACGGTGACGGTGGAGCTGCGTCCAAAGCGCCGTCGCAGCGCCACCCGCAACATCTGCTACTGGTCACCCCGCTCGTTGTGACCGCATATTCGGCGTACCCGTTCATCTTGAGTCTATGCACCGACGTTGACTTCCTGCGTGGTGGCGCGCGGGCAACGCGCTGCGCTGAGCAAACGCGCTCATCCGGTCGGTCGGACCGGCGTTGTCCGCACGGATCGTTCGTCGGATAGCCGCACCTGATTCGGGTAACGGATGGACGAGGAACGTGGTGAGGAGGCGACGATGGTTGAGGAGCACGGGCGGGAGGCCCGGTGGAGTCCCGCGCGCTGCGACGATGTCGCTGTGTCCGCGGAGGCCCGCGCCTGGCTGAGGCGCGTTGTCCCGGGTCTGCTCGACGGACCGCTCCGGCCGTGCCTGCTCGACGATGCCGAGCTGCTGCTCGGTGAGCTCACGGCCAACGCGTTGCAGCACGCCGGTGGTGTCGAGCGGGTGGCGGTCTGCTGCACCGGCAGGGTGCTGCACATCGTCGTGCACGATCCGGCGCCGGTGCGGCCGTGGCGCCCGCCTGCCGCCGACGCGGTCAGTGAGCGCGGCCGCGGCACTGTGCTGTTCGGGCGGCTGGCCGTCGACTGGGGTGTGTCGACCGGCCCGGACGATGGCAAGGACGTGTGGCTCGACATTCCGCTGTGACCTCGCCAGTACTGCGCAGGACGGGGTGCGGCGCATCGCCGGCATGGCGGTCTGGGAATGAACATGTCGCAGGCTCAGGCGTCCACGGCAGACGCTGCCGGACAGCGGGCTGGACTCTGGCGCCGGCCGGCCGGGCACTCGCTCGGCCCGGTCTTCGGCGCGGCTCACCGGAGTTCAGGCCAGTCGGCGCTTCGCACAGCTCGACCGGTATCAAAGGCGGAGGGTTCGACGCCGGTAGCTCGGGGTACGGGCGGGATCATGTCGTCGTTGCGTGCCCTGGTCCTGGTCTGTTCGCTGAAGAAGTCTCCGGCCCCGTCGAGTTCGGAGCTACTCGGCCGTGAGGTCCTGGCCGCGCTCGCCGATCACGATGTCGACGGCGAGGTGATCCGGGTCGTTGACCACGACGTCCGGTTCGGCGTCTCGACCGACGAGGGCGGCGGCGACGCCTGGCCGCGGATCCGCGCGAAGCTGCTCGACGCACAGATCCTGGTGATCGCCACGCCGATCTGGATGGGACAGCCCGCGTCGGTGTGCAAGGTGGTCCTCGAGCGGCTCGACGCCGAACTGTCCGAGACCGACGAGCAGGGCCGACTACTCACCTACGGCAAGGTCGCAACGGTCGCGGTGGTGGGCAACGAGGACGGCGCCCACCACGTGACCGCCGAGGTGTTCCAGGCCCTCAACGACGTCGGCTTCACGATCCCGGCGGCCGGCGGCACGTACTGGGTCGGTGAGGCCATGCAAAAGGTGGACTACGCCGACGCCGGCCCGAAGCCGGACACGACCGGGGCGGCGACGAAGACCCTCGCCGCCAACGCCGCCCACCTCGCGCGACTGCTGGCCGCCCAGCCGTACCAGCCGTCCACCTGACTCACCGCACCTGCCTGCAGGCTCAACTCGCTGGTACCGGTGACCCTCAAGAAACGCGTACTGCGTGGTGGTGAAGGAGCGTGACCGTACCGCTCGATCGACCGCGGTGACGCGTGACGCCTGACGCGTGGTGACGGCCTGCCCTGAACACCGTCACCACGCGACGCGCTCAAGTCCCGCAGCGATCCAGGCGGCCGCCGGACGTGAGAGCTACGATGTGCCGTCCGCCATTGGCCGTTGGGAGCCCGTCATGCAGCTGTCCGTGGCTTCTCCGGCAGGATCGCCGACCGTGGTGGCGGTGACCGGTGAGCTCGACGTCGCCACCAGCCCCGAACTACGCCAGTTCCTGCACGCCCGTCTGGACGACGGTGCGACGGCGCTGACCGTTGATCTGACCGGTGTGGGTTTCCTGGACTCCACCACGCTGAGCGTCTTCGTCGGCGTGCACAAGCGCTTGCGTGACGAGGCCGGCGGGCGGCTGGCGCTCGTCGTCCCGCACGAGCGGCTGCTGCGGGTCTTCCGGATGACCGCCCTCGATCGCGTCTTCACCATCGTGGACGCGTTGCCCGGCGGCGCCGGGGCATGAGCTGCCTCCGGAGGTCACAGGACCGGTTGCCGCCGGAGAAACGGTCAGGCGTCAGGGCATAGCCGGTGAGGCAACGCTGGCGCTGCCCGGTGCCACATCCCGCGGAGTTGCGGCCGGTGCGGTGTCCGTGCCGCGCCGGTTGTTGATGAGGTCGGCAGCCACAGCTGGCGGGCGTGCGCGGTGAGCTGCTCGTACCGCTCACGTCCGGCCCGAGGCCCAGCACGTACCCGACGGCAAGTCCCGCCGCGAACGTCACCACCCGCCCGGCGACCTGCCGGAGCGGACCGGCTCCCGGCGTTGGTCCCGCCCGCTGCCGGGCGGCGGGCGGTGCTCAGGTGGGCCAGGAGCCGGTGGTGCGGCGCACCGCGACCGCCCCGCCCCGGTCGACGGCCGCCTTGACGACGGCGAAGATGGCACCCTGCAGCGCGGCCGCGGCCAGGATCTCGCCCCAGCCGCGATCCTCGTCGGTGGCGTTCGGTGCGTCGTCGTCGTTGCCGGCCAGCCGCCACGCCTGCTTGAACAGCGCCCCGGCCACCGCGCCGGCGGCCACCCCGAGGAGCAACCCGACCGGCTTGTACGCCAGCTTGCCCACGATGCCGCTCACCGCCGCCCCCGCACGCCCATCGCGACCACTGCCACGGCGACGGTGACCGCGGCGCTCAGCACCGCGGCGGGGATCGGCCGGCGCAGCCGCCGCCACACCTGCGGGTCGCGGACCGCGACCACGACCGCCCCGCTCGTCGCACCGGCCCGCTCGGCGACCCTGGTCGCTGCGGCCGCCGCCTCGCCGAGGAGCACCCCGGCCACCGCTGCGGTCCTTGCCTGCACGCGGTACGCCAGTCCGGCCGCAGCACCCTTCGCGCGAGCCTTGACGTCGACCTTCCCGGCGAGGGCCTCGACGGTCTCGCCGAGCGCCGCACGGGTACGGGCGATCTCGGCCCGCAACTGGCGCGGATCAACCGCCGCGGTCGTCGTGGTCATGCCGTCCATCCCTTCGCGTCTATCGCCGCCCTCCGCCAATGCCCTTGCCGTAAGGAAAATAAACATCGATCCGCCGCAGCTCACCGCCCCTGCGAAGCCGGTGGAACATGCGCCGCTTCAGCTGGCGGCTGCACCCGGCCGGGCATACGATGCACGGCAGGTCAGGTCGTCCAGCACCGGCGGCCAGCACGGACCGTCCACGGGCACCGCGCAGTGGCACTCAGACCACGGGTAAACCACCGCACCACGCCGGCGTGCGCCACCGCACGCGGCACTGCCCGCATCCTTCGACGCATGCCGCGCTCACCGCTGACCGCCCGCCCCCTGCCGCCGATCACCGCGGTTCAGGAAACGGCACTGCGGAACATCTTCTTCCGAGGAGTTGCTCACGATGACGACGACCGTTCCTGCGGACACCGTCCGCACCGCCACGCACGCGGCAGCCGACCCAGCGGCCGCAGCCCGCAGCCAGACCACGAACCGCGCCAGGGACCGCGCCGCGACCGACGCGGTCGCCATGTCGCTGCTGTCCCTGCTCGCCGATTTGCCCGCGGGCAGCCCGGACCGGTCCCGCATCAGGGGCCGGATCGTCGAGCTGTACCTGCCCCTTGCGCGCTACCTCGCCCAGCGGTTCCGCAACCACGGCGAACCCTTCGACGACCTCGTCCAGGTCGCCGGCGTCGGACTGGTCAAGTCCGTCGACGGGTTCGACCCCTCCCGCGGGGTCGGGTTCACCGCCTACGCCATCCCCACGATCACCGGCGAGCTCAAACGGCACTTCCGGGACCGCTGCTGGGACATGCGGGTCCCGCGCCGCACCCAGGAGATCCGGCTGCGGATCGGCCGCGTCAGCGAGGAACTCACCCAGTCCCTCGGCCGGTCCCCGACGGTCGCGGACCTCGCCGATCGGCTCGGCTGCAGCGAGGAAGACGTCATCGAAGGTCTCGACGCCGCCCACGCGTACCGCACCCTGTCCCTGGACGCCCCAGCCGGCGGCGACTGCGACGGCGAGTACACCGACCTCGGCGCCTACATCGGCGGCGCCGACCCCGGCATCGAGCAGGTCGAGGCCCGCGAGGCGCTGAAGCCGCTGCTGGCCGCCCTCCCGGAGCGGGAGCGGGTCATCGTCACCATGCGGTTCTTCGGCAACTGCAGCCAATCGCAGATCGCCGCCGAGCTCGGCATCTCCCAGATGCACGTCTCCCGGCTACTGCGCAGCACCCTCGACACGCTGCGGACTCACCTTCTGGCCGGCTGAACCCGGACGTTGACCGGCAGCGTGCCCTGGCGTGGCGCTGGTTGATCGACCGGGTGGGCGTACAGTTGCGCCGGCTCGAACTGCTGCGCCGAGCCGGCGGCGATCGCAGCAGGGCTCTCTCCATCGTTCAACGCGCAGACGGCGCGCCCACGCGGCATGCTCGATGAAGGGACCACCCGTGACCCCTGCTCAGACACCCACCGGTCAGGCGCTCACCGCGCAGATCCTGCTCGTCGAGGACGACCCCGGTGACGAGCTCATGGCCCGCGAGGCGTTCGGCGACGACGCACAGGACAGCCAGCTGCACGTCGCCCGCGACGGCGAACAAGCCCTCGACTTCCTGTACCGGCGCGGTGACTACACCGACGCGCCCCGCCCGGACTTCATCCTGCTCGACCTCAACCTGCCCCGCGTCGACGGCCGCGAGGTCCTGCGCACCATCAAGGCCGACGCGACCGTGGCCAGCATCCCCGTCGTCGTGCTCACCACGTCCAGCGCGATCGAGGACGTCGTCGCCTGCTACGACACCCACGGCAACGCCTACGTCACCAAACCCGCCGACTATCAGGAGTTCGTCGCCATCGTGCGCCAGATCAACCAGTTCTGGCTCGACACCGTCCGCCTTCCCGGTGCCGCCACGCCCTGAGCGCGCTCAGGACCCGGAATTGGCTTCGCCGTTCGGGGCGGAAGCGATGTCGGTGGTGATGTCGAGGACGGTGTCCAGCGCGGTCAGCGCGAACATGCGATTGAGGACATGACCCGGACTGCAGATCGTGAAGCGGTGGCCGTCGCGCTGCGCGGCCTTGTGCGCGCGGACCAGAACGGCGAGCCCGGACGAGTCGCAGAACCCGACCCCGCCCAGATCCACCCGCACCCCGTCGGCACCGGCATCGAACGCCTCCCCCACCGCCGTGATGAACGCCGCCGCGGTGTAGAAGTCGAGGCTACCGACGATCGTCAACACCACGGCGCCTGCCTCGCCAGGCATGGCGGAGGTAATCGCGAGGCGTGGCCCGCTGTCCGGCGAGGGCGCGGGCTGTTGATCAGGGCCCATGCACGCTCCGTTGATCCGCAGTAGGCGGCCAGCCTAACCCGGCGTGATCCGTCCCGCAGGTCGAACACAACGACAGCCATCACCGCGACGGCACAGCACCGCGATCGAGGAAGCCAAAATGGCGACGCCGACCTGCGCGCGGCGACAGGCCCGGCGAGAGGTCACTCAGCCTGGGGCCCGCACGCCGTTGCGGGTGGCCACAGCACGCAGCCGGCCGGCAAGCGTCGACAGGCCCGCACGCGCCTGGTCCGGTGTGGCCTGCAACCCGACCAGGTCGCCGGCGGGCACAACCCATGGCCGCGAGGTGGGCAAGGACCTGCCGCCACGCGCGGATCCGCTGGTCCAGCGCGCGGACCAGGACGGCGAGCCAAGGTCAAAAATCAAGTTAGGCCGGGCGACGGATGATCAGGAGGACGACGTCGTCGTCGACCCGGTCGGTGACGGTGGCGGACAGGTCGTCGCACAGCTGCACGGCGGTCAGTTGCTGGCGGCCGGTCAGCGTGGCACGAAGGGCGGCAATACCGGCATCCAGACCGCGGTCGGGACGCTCGACCAGGCCGTCGGTGTAGAAGATCACGGCGGTGCCGGGCGCCAGCCGCAGGCGGTGGTGGGTTCTGCGGGCCGCGACCCGGGCGCCGAGGATGATCTCGGCCGGCGTTTCGAGGACGGTGACGGTCCCGTCGGGGCCGAGGAGCAGCGGTGGCGGGTGCCCGGCGTTGGACCAGTGCAGTTCGTACGTCCCGAGGTCGACGTAGCCGAGGATGACGCTGGTGAGCGTGTCGACGCCGAACCGGGCCATGGCATCGTCGAGTGCGGTCAGGACCCGGTCCGGGGGTCCGGGCAGCGCCGAGGCGATGCCGCGCAGAAGGCTGCGGATCTGGCTCATGGCCGCGGCGGCCTCGCGGTCGTGTCCGGACACGTCGCCGACGGTGACGGCCAGCCCGCCGTCCGGCAGCAGGAACGCGTCGTACCAGTCGCCGCCGACCCGCGCACCCTCGGAAGCCGGGTGGTAGCGCACCGCTACGTCAAGATTGTCCGGTTGGGCCGGGTTGCTGAGCAGGCTGCGTTGCAACGCCTCCGCGATCTCACGCTCGACGGCAGCGATCCGGCGGGCGGCGGCCCGGCTCAGACCCTGCACCAGCGCCGCCGCGACCAAGCGGAGAAACCCGCGGTAGGCCTCGTCGTCAGGCAGGTGCGGGCTCAGCCCGGTGATCAGGTCCAGACCGTCGGCCAGTGGGATACGGATCGGCCCGTCACCAGCGCGGTCCAAAGGGCTGTCGCCCACTGGCCGCAGGTCCACGTCGGGCAGGTCATCCGGATCGGACCGTAGGACGGGCAACGCCCGCGCGAGCAGCTGCGGGACGGTGTCGATGTCGCCGATGCGGTCGGTGAGCCGGCCGAGCAGGTCCAGCCGGCGTCGGTCGATCACCTGCACGGTGGTCTCGGAGGCGATGTCGATGACCCCCTCGATCACGCCGTCGGGGCCGCGCACGGCGGAGTAGGAGAAGGTGAAGTAGGTCTCCTCCGGGTACCCGTGCCGGTCCATGTACAGCTTCATGTCCTCGGCCCAGGTCGCCCCACGGCCGGCCAGCACCGACTCCAGCAACGGCCCGATCTCTTCCCAGATCTCGGCGAACACCTCCCGTGCCGGAGCGCCGAGCGCCGCTGGGTGCTTGTCACCGATCATGTCGACGTAGGCGGCGTTGTAGACCATCACGAACTGCGGACCCCAGAACAACGTGACCGCGTTGCGGGTCTGCAGCAGCAGGTCGACCGCGCCCCGCAGCGTCGGGCTCCACGTGGACACCGGCCCGAGCGGTCCGCCCGCCCAGTCGACGTCGAGGTACGCCGTACGCAACGGCCCAGCGGCCTCGAACGGATCGATCACCCGCCGAATGTATGCCAGCCGGGCGTACAGACCCGAACACCCATGCCGATCAGGCCACGGCCATCAGCAGTACGCGCTCGCACCTGCCTGACGTGTGAACACCCGCTCGATTGGACAACGACTGACCAGCGACACCGACAACACCTGATGCGAAGGAGCCGACCGTACTCGGCGTACAGACAACTGGCCGCGAACCGCATCCGGGGCAGCACCAGCACTCCGGCGGGCAGCAGATCGCGTTGCAGCGCGTTGATGAGCTCACAGGCCTGCTCGTGGCGGCGTTCCGCCTCGGCCGCCTGCTGCTGGGCGGCCTGCCGTTCGCGTCCCCCGCCCGGTGGCGGCGGTCAGGACGACCGTAACCCGGTAGCCTTCCCCTGATGACGACGTCACGTACGGCTGCGAGCTGTTCGGTCACCTCGTCGGTACGCGCTCAACGACCCGTTGCTGTTCTTCGCCATCTTTGACACGGCGGGGCACGAGCTACGCGCCGGCCTCGGCACCACGTTGGTGATGTCGGCAATCCGCGCCGCCCGGCGGGCCGGTGCCGGATTGGACGCCATGGCTCGGGCCGCCGACCAGGCGCTCGAAGAGCACCTGGCCGGACTGCGGTTCACCACAGCGGTCCTCGCCGAGCTCGACCTCGCCAGTGGGTGTCAGCGCTTTATCAACGCCGGCCATCCGCAGCCGTTACTGATCCGGCACGGCAAAGAGGTCCGCAGCCTTGTGAGTGGCCGGCGGATGCCCCTGGGGCTCGACGACTTGCAGGTCGAGATCGCCGAGGAGATGCTCGAGCGGGGTGACCGGCCGCTGCTCTTCACCGACGGCATCACCGAAGCCAGGGACCGCACCGGCGAGCTGTTCGGCACCGAACGGCTCATCGACCTGGTACAACGCACCGCCGGACAGAGGCCGGCGCCTGAAGCGCTGCGCCGGCTCTGTCATGCCGCTCTGTCACAGGCTGAATCGTTCATCCCTCGCCCGTGCGCTCACGCCAGTCGCGCATCGCGTCGCGGATCTTGTCGAACACCGCGGTCGGCGGGCCGACCATCAGATTGACGACCGCGGACTCCCCGGCCGCCGGATGCGGGCGTGTCGGCACGACCGCCTCGGCCGCCTCGAACGCGGTCGCCATCCGGCGCAGCCGGTCAATGTCGGCGCGCTGACGCAGCTGCGAGAACTCCTGCTGCTCCTCCTCCATGGCATGGGCCACCACCGACTCGGCCAGAACGCTCAGGTGCTGGTCGAACTCCGGATGATCGATACCTAGGTCGTAGATGTCAGCGAGCGCCCGCTTGGCCTCGGACTCCTCCTGAAGCCGTTCGCCGACCACCTCCTTGCCGTTGGGAATCAGGTCACGCGCCGCCGGATGTACGACCACTTCCTCGGCGTTCTCGTGCACAGCCAGCATCCTGACCAGATCGTGGAACAGCTCCTCCTTCTGCTTCCCCCGAGCGGAGCTGACGCGCGTGAACATCTGCTTGATCTCGGTGTGCCTGGCGAGCAGGATCTCCACGATGTCGCGCGCCTTCGACGGTTCGCTGATCGCCTGGGTGACATCGTTCGGTGAGGCGAACCGCTCGCGGGAAAGGTCCCGGAGGGTCCGCATGACATTTTCGTTGGCACCGTGGTCGCGAGCCTGCTCGACGAGGTGCTGTTTGTCCGTCGGATAGTCCACGTCGCCGAGATAGCGCTGGACCTCGATCGCGCTAGCAGTCATGGTCTTCCGCTACCCACCGCGGCGTGGTCCAAGCCCGGGCCACGCCGCGGAGTCGGCTCTCACCGGGACCGGATGAATCCGCGTTTGCGCAGCTCAACAGGAGAGTGCCCGGACCGCAATCATCCCGTCCGTACGCACAGGGAGTGGCGATGTCGACCGACGCGATCGTGATGCTCAACGACGACCACAGGCACGTCAAGCGGCTGTTCAAGGAGTTCCGGGCCGCGCAAGACGGTGCTGCGGAGCCCAAGCCGAAGATCGCCCAGGAGATCCTCGAGGTACTGACCGAAGGAAGTGCTGGAGTCGTCCGAGCAACATCACGTCGCCGATGTGCTGTGCTTGGAGCTGTTCACCATGGACCCCGACGACGAGCACTTCGACGCGAAGGTCACCGTGCTCATCGAGAACGTCACCCACCACGTCCAGGAGGAAGAGGACGAGTGGCTCCCGAAGGTCCGTGAGGGCACCGATGACACCCACTGAGCCCGCCGCCCTCAAGAAGGCGCTCGACGCCGTCTGCGTCTGAGCGTCGCGTCGTCTGCCACCAGGACCAGCCGACGAGTCCGGTCCGTCCTTGCTGTGCAGGAACCGTCGGTCGGTGGACTCATCGGTGTCTTTGCGACCGCTTCTCCGGCAAGCGCGTCGCCGGATCACTCCCGGTGATCGTGCTTTGTGCTGAGTGGTACGTTCCGGTTTCCAGCCGTCGGGCCAGCGCCCGCGACAATGCGGTGGTGAACGCCAGCTGGGGATTCCGCACCACGGAGGAGCAATATCGAGGGGGTGACCTGGCGTGCAGTGGTCCGAGGACGTCGCAGCGGCGCGGTGGATCGTCGAGAGACTGCATCCGTTCGCCCAGGATGTCGGCAGCCTGGTTCCCGAGGCGTTCGCGGCATACGCGCGGATCCGCCATCCGGACGCCGGTACGCTCGACCGGCCGCAACTGGACGCGCTCCTCGAAGTGCTCCCGCGGCACGCACCCGAACCGGGATCGTGTTGGTTCGCCATCTGGGACGGGTACGCCTGGCTGCATGGGCCTCCCGCGATGACCGCGCTGACCCGCGACGGCAGTGCTGATCCACCGGCGTGGCTCACTCCTCCACCGGCAAGGATCCAGATGCCATCTCGTTCCTTCGCGCTGTACCGCGGCGGGCTCGACGCCGCGCGGGCACTGTGGGATCTGTCGTGGGAGCAGAGTCCCAACCTGTGGTGGCCCGACGACCACTCCTGGTGCGTCGCCACCGAGATCGACCTCACGTCGACCTATCTGGGTGGCCCGGCCGCACTCGTGCGCGAACTGCTGGACGACCGCCGGATCAACGCGCAGCCGGCCCGCCCGGGCGACCCGATCGGTGCCGGCGCGTAGCCAGGTCAGGCATAGCACGGACCGTCGGGCGCCGCGACGATGTCGTGCACTGCTGTGCACATTCCTGTTGGTCGGCGTCACTGCCGTGATCACCCGGCAAGCCGATCGGCGATCTGGGTGAGGCATTCAAGGGCCTCGCCGGGTGATCACCGCGTTGGCCGGCTCCTCCTGACAGCGTCCCGGTTGGGTCATCAATGTGATGATGGCGGCCCGCTGAGCTCCCACGCTTCCCCGGACACCTGAGCTGAGGCGACACCGGTCGCCGAGGAACGAGTTCGGATGCCCGCACCACACCGCCGGGAGTTCCGTCAGCGCTTGGGGGGAACTGGGCCCGGCTGCGGGAAAGGTGTCCGCGCGGCCGGTGCGCTGGCTGGGCGGACCGCCCCGGTGTTCGTGTCTGCGTGCACCGAACCCTGATTGCTCAAGATCGACGAACGTGGCTAGAGCAACAGTGTGCTCGATCTGCCCAGAACGCACCCCACCGCACGCTCACGCGTGCCCATGATCACTCGGAACCTACAGATCAAGGTCGCCGGGCAGGACCCGGCAGCGGCCGCGCCCTACGGATGCCTCACTCCTCGCCAGGAAGAGGACTCCCACCACCGGCACACCGCCGTGCTGATAGGTCACGCCTGTTGAGGCCCCATCGTGTCCGGGTTCAGAACCACGCAACGACCCAGCCACCACGGCGTGGCCCTCGGCGCACCCGCCGCATCCCAATCCGGGCCGCCAGCGCCGGCGTCGTCACCGTCGCCCGCTGTAACCTCACTCCCGCCAGCCACGGCTGCGACCGTGACGGGTCCCCACCCACACCCGGCTGCGGCTGGATGCCCGCCAGGTCGCTACGCCGGTTCGACGGGCAGCCAGAGCTCACGGGCTGCGGTGCTGAAGCCGTTCGTAGGCTCGAGCACCGCGACGATCTCCGGACCTGGCCGCAGTCGCCACGGGTTGGAGGGGAACCACTCGGCTGCGGCCGTGGCCCAGGTCTTCTGCAGGGTCTGCGGATACGGTCCCGCGTCCCGGATGACAACCCATCTGCCGGCCGGGACCTCGATGATGTCGAGGCCGCCGGGGACCGGCGTATCCGGGGACACGGCGACCCCGTGAAGGTAGGTCAGCTCACTGCCCTCGGTGTAGTCGGGGTCGAGATCGTCGCTGACCGCGAGCAGGCCGCTCGGCTCAGCGTTGCCGAGAGCCTTCAAGCGCAGGTGCTCCTCTGTCGGCAGTGCGGTGATGTGCTGCTGGATATGCGGGTTGACGCCTTGGTGGATCAGCGGCACACGGGCGGCGTGCCCCACGAGCCGGAACGCGGGATGGTCGACGATGCGGGTGTCCATGTGTTCGTTCCCTTCGACGGTCAGGCGGAACTTGAATTGTGGTTGTGCGAAGGGGTCTCCGTCGCGGCGCACATCACCAGGGCCAGCGCCGATGACCGCCCGGAATGCTCGCCCGGACGCCTCGGTCGGGCCGCATCCGTGCCGAATGCCGACATTCAGCCGGTCTTGCTCACCTCGGACGACGTCGGCGAGTCGGTTGAGCGCCGAGATCATCAAGCCTCCTTCTGGCATCAACCTTGGTCCAAGGCACACCGGTCACGCCCGATCGCTGTGGTCCGATCCGATCGTGCGCCTTCGCTGTTGCGGCACATCCGATAAAAGCGGTGCGGAAAGTGTCGGGTGATCGGGACCAATGTCGCCGCACGATGGGGGCGTGGATGACACAACCTTGGTATCCCGCTTTCTTCGCGACGGCTTCGTGAAGGTGAAGGGCGCCGTCGCGCCGCGTGTGGCTGCGGACTGCGCGCGGCTGCTATGGCGCGAGACGGGCTGCGAACCGGACGATCCAGCAACGTGGACGCAGCCCGTGCACTGGGTATCCGGCATGGCGCAGGGGCCGTTCGCCGCCGCACCCAACTCCCCGTTCCTCCATCACGCGTACGACCTGCTCGTCGGCGCGAGACGCTGGGAGCCGCGCTATTCACTGGGCACGTTCCCGCTGCGCTTCCCGCACGAAATGGAGCCGGACGACGCGGGCTGGCACATCGAGGGGAGCTATCTGCCGGAGGGCGAGAGCTGGTACTTCACAAATGTGCGCTCACGGGGCCGGGCGCTGCTGATGCTGTTCTTGTTCAGCGAGGTCGGCGAGGAGGACGCCCCGACCCGGATCAGGGTCGGGTCACACCTCGACGTACCGAAGGTGCTGGAGAAGTACGGGGAGGACGGAGCGAGCGGGCTGGCCCTTGCGCCCGATCTGGTGGCGGCGTCCGACCACCGGCCACTCGTCCTCGCCACCGGGTCCCCAGGCGACGTCTTCCTGTGCCATCCATTCCTGGTACACGCGGCGCAACCGCACCATGGGGTGCGGCCGCGCTTCATGGCCCAGCCAGCGCTGATGCCGGCTACACCGTACGAACTGGAGCGGACCGACGGCGCGTACTCACCCGTAGAGATCGCGATCCGTCGCGGCCTCGGACACGACACCCCCGGTCTGGACGGGGACGGCACCAACTGCAGAGCCGGGTAGACATGGCAGGCGCAGCAGGCACCAGGCAGGGCATGGGTGGGCGACGAGCGACGGAGGCGGGGTTGGCGATGGGTCTGCGGGTGAGTGGCCGCAATGCGCGGTTCCAGCAATGGCAAGCTCTCCTCGGCAATCGGACCAAGCGGCAGCGTCGCGGCGAGTTCCTCGTGCAGGGCGTACGCCCGATCACCATGGCCATCGAACACGGCTGGCAGATCCGAGAGCTGCTCTACGACACCAGCGCTCAGCTGTCCCGCTGGGCACGCAAGGCCCTGGACACGGTCCGGGCCGAGAAGATCGCCGTCTCCCCTGAACTGATGCAGGAACTAGGCGAAAAGGTAGACACAGTTCCAGAGCTGCTGGCTGTGGCCGCGATGCCGGAGGACGACCTGCGCCGAATCCCGGTCGGGCCGACCATGCTCACCGCCGTGTTCGATCGGCCCACCAGCCCCGGCAATATCGGGACCCTCGTTCGGTCCGCGGACGCCTTCGGCGCCTCCGGTGTCATCATCACCGGGCACGCCGCCGACGTATACGACCCGAAGGCCGTCCGGGCGAGCACCGGCTCGCTGTTTGCCTTGCCCGTGGTCCAGATGCCCTCACACCAGGCCGTTCTGTCCTGGGTGGCTGACGTCCGCGCCGACGGCATCGGCATGAGCATCGTGGGAACCGATGAGCGCGGCGCCCTGGCCGCCGCCGAGTACGACTTCACGCAAGCCACGCTGACGTTGGTCGGTAACGAGACCACCGGCCTCAGCTCCGGCTGGCGTGCGGCCTGCGACCAGTTCGTCCGGATTCCAATGTTCGGGTCCGCCAGCTCCCTGAACGCGGCGACCGCCGCGACGGTCGTGCTGTACGAATCGGCACGCCAGCGAACCGCTGCTGCCCGGCAGTAGCGCACTGATCGCCGGCGGCCTCCGGCGGCTGCCACCAACCGGCACCCGCCTGCTCGCGTGGGAGAAGCTGGCCTCGGTCGCGCTCGGCGGCGGCGCATACGCCATCCAGACCGTCAACGGCCACTACCTCACCGCCGTGACTCCGGCGGCCGCGTCACCGACACGATCCACTCCAACGCCACCCGCATCGGCGATTGGGAACGGTTCCGCTTCACCTGCGGCATCTGAGGTTCCCTACCGGCCGGCGTACCCGCGGCACCGGGTGTGCCAGCCGGGCCCGTCGCGCGCTGAGTCGTCAGGACGGCGAACCCGGCCCGCCGCGGCGGTGAGTCTCCCAGTTGATCTGGGCGGTGCGCCGCTGCATCGCCTCGAGGTCGAACCGCGGGTCGCCCTCGAGGTCGAAGACGACCTTCAGCGTGGCGGGGTCGTACTTCACCCGCACCACCTCCGCCTCGACCGGCTTGCGTTCGGCGATGTAGAACGCTTGCCGGACGTGCGCCTGGAACGGTGCGCGGTCGTGCGGCCGGACCTCCAGCGCGAAGTCGTAGCGGGGCTTCTCGTTCGAGCTGAACCTGGAGTGTTCCTTGGCGGACAGCACCAGCGCCTGCGCGGCGAGCCCGTTCTTGCGGACCTTGCGGTTGTCGAACATGCCTGCACTGTATTGATCACCGTTTCCCGGCGGTCGATTCCGGCGTGTCGGTGTTGCGACTCGCGAAACCGTGAAGGCTCGCCGTGAGCGATCACAGGACCGGTTGATTCCGCCGGGGGGATCGGCCCTGAAGCGGCCCTGACGTGCGGACCCGCCGAGGCGCTCGATGTCGGATCCATCCGTCGGTGCGGACCTCCATGCCCTGTGGGCCTCGGAAGGGGGACGTGGCCATGTCCTCGGCGGACATCTGCGGGTGAACGGCGAAGATGGTGCCGTTGAAGCGGGTGGGCCTGGCGCCGTACGACTTCAGGCCCACCACCGGCTACTCCAACATGGTGTGGAGCGTTCCGACGACCGCGAAGAAGGCCAGGATCGCGACCCGCAGGCCCGGTGATGCGCCGCATCCGAGGTGAATTATGGGGTGATTCGCTGCGCCCGGGCCGCCAAGAGTCCGGCGTTCGATGCCTGCCGCCCTAGCATCGACTGGTTGCCTCTGCTCGACCGGCTCCGCCTGCCCAGCCATGCCGGAACCGATGTGTTCGACAAGAGGGCCGATTGATGCACGGACGCCTAGCGTCATGGCTGGTGCGGGTCAGCCAGCCGTCAGCCGCCGTAGGGATCGTAGTCGGCGCGGGGTTCACCGTCGTGGAGACCCTGCTGGTCGTCCCGTTGCGGCAGGTTGCTCCGATGGAGGCCCTGGCTCTCGTCTACCTGCCTGGTGTCCTCGTCGTCTCCACGGTGTGGGGCCTGTGGGCGGGTGTGGCGACGTCGGTCGTCAGCGCGCTCGCGTTCGACTACTTCCACACCCCGCCGATCGGGCGTTTCCAGACCGGGGACTGGCGGGACTGGCTCGGGCTTTCGGTGTACCTCATGGTCGCCACGGTCTCCGGTTCGCTGGCGCAGCTGGCCCGCGCGCGGGCGCTCGAGTCCATCGAACGGAAACGGGACGCCGACGCGGTCGCCGAGATGACCCGGCTCATCCTCGGCGCCGACGATGTGCGCGCCGTACTGCCGGAAGCCTCCGATCGGATCGCGTACGCCATGCGGCTGCCGTATGCGGCGATCGAGCCTGACCCGGTACCGCGGCGCGAGGACCAGATCCAGCTGCCGTTGGACCCGGGCGCGCTCGTCGTCCCCGGAGACGTCCCGGACCGTGTCCTGCGGCGTCTGCGGGACGGGGTGGTGCCCGGGCTGGCGACCGTGCTGCGGGCCGGTCGATCCTTGCAGGCGAGCCGGGCCGGGCAGCAGGCGCTCCTCACCCAGCAGGCGGCGTTACGCCGGGTGGCAGTGCTGGTGGCCAACGGCGTCGCCTTCGCCGAGATCGTCGCAGCGGTCGCCACCGAGGCGGCCGACCTGTTCAACGCGGACGCCACGCGGGTCTGGCGCTGGGACGGTCCCAGGACGGTGACCGGCGTCGCCGAGTACAACAGAGAGCCAGGATCCCAGTCGATGCTGGGCAAACAGGTCGACTTCGCCGGTGGCGTCGCGGGGCTGGTGCTGCACGGCTCCCGTCCGACCCGCATCGACTCGTATGAGGGCCGCAGCGGCCCGCTGGCCGATCTCGCCCACGCGGAGGGCATGCACGCCTCGGTCGGCGCGCCGATCGTCGTCGAGGGCCGGGTCTGGGGCGTCGTCATCGCCCTGTGGCGGCGGGCCGGCCCGCCGCCGCTCGGCATCGAGCATGAGCTTGCGAAGTTCACCGAGCTCGTCGCGACCGCGATCGCCAACACAGAGAGCCGGGCGGAGCTCACCGCGTCGCGGGCCCGGCTCGTCCACGCCGCGGACGAGGCACGCCGCGGCATCGAACGCGAACTGCACGACACAGTCCAGCAGCGGCTCATCTCACTCGGGCTGGAGCTGCGCTTCGCCGAGGCCATGATCCCCAAGGAGTTCGGCGAGGTACGGTCCCGGTTGGCGGACACCTCCGCAGGGCTGTCCGCCGCCTTCGACAACCTTCAGCGGATCGTCCGCGGCATCCATCCGGCGCTGCTCTCCCAGGGCGGACTGGTCCCCGCGGTCAAGGCGCTCGCCCGCCGCAGCGCGGTCCCGGTGGCGGTGCACGACGGGCTGAACCATCGCCTGCCCGGCAACGTCGAGGTCGCCGCCTACCACGTGATCTCGGAGGCGCTCGCCAACTCGGCCAAGCACGCCGACGTCTCGGAGGTCTCCGTGAAGATCGACGTCATCGCCGACGAGTCGGCGATGGACGAGTCAGCGCCCGGCGAGATCCTCACCGTGACCGTCCACGACGACGGCACCGCCCGCGCGGACCCGAACCAGGACTCCGGCCTGGCCGGCCTGCGCGACCGCGTCGAGGCGCTCGGCGGCACATTGACACTGACCAGCCCGACCGGCTCCGGCACGTCCGTCAACGTGAAGCTGCCCATGGGCGGCCAAGGCCGGCAGGGTGTGGAGGCCGACCAGTCAAGCGGTGGAACGTGACGGAGCAGGGCGCAGCGACATGGCCGCCGAAGCTGCTGGTGGCCTTGAACCCGGCCGCGGCGACGCCCACCCTGCACGGCGGTGACGGTACGCAGGACCACGGACTGCTGATCGGCCTCCTGGGCGCTACCGGTTCGTAGAGTTCAGCGCCACAATGACCGTAAACTGCGACATCGGCCAACCCGCAACGGCTCAGGGACGCGAGGTCATGGCAGACACTGGCGCATACGGCGAAGCCGATCTTCTCATCGCTGATGACGAGATGCGGGTGTGGATCTGTCCGGTCATCGCCCTGGGAGAGACGCTGCTCGTGTCCCTGATGGTCGAAGGTGCCGACCCGCTCACCCTGACAACCCCGGCAGCCAGGCCGACCGTCGCATTGGCCGCCCGGCGGCCGGGGGAACGCTGGACGGAATGTCGAAGCACCGCCAACGGCGGCGGCACCGCCGACACAGCAATGATTCGGTACGCGACGTTTCAACGCCCGTCACGCGAATCCATCACCCAAGTCCGGGTGGACGTGCGATTCCAAGGAGCCAGCGTCACCCGCACAATGACGCTCCACAGCTCAGACCCGCATCCTCGATAGCTGCAGCATGCCGTGTCCGCTGGCAGCGGACCTGCACGTTGGCCGATACGGCCAGGCAGCAATACCAGTTCCCGGCATCCCGCCACCAGGCCCGTAGCGACGTCAATCGCCTCGGTACGGCGCTAAATAGCAGCATTTGCGGCAGTACGCTTGATCCGAGCAGGACTGTCTTAGCTCGACAGTGCGATGTCATCGCCTCCCAGCTGGCGCATTTCCCGTCCCGGCGGCGGTGTGCTGGATGGAGATCTGCGGTGAAGGTACACAGGTGGGGTTTCGGGCATCGGCCGTCCTGGTCGGGGTTCCTCGGCGCCGGGCTCACCCGCCAGGTGGTCGGGCTGTGCACGGTGTTCGCGGTGGCGTTGAGCGCGATCCTGGCCGTGATGCTGACCGCGGTGGCGAAGCTGGATCAGGAGGTTCGATCGGCACGCAGCTCGCAGGCCGCGCTCATCAGCGCTGGGCAGCTGCAGTCCTCCGTGCTCGCGGTGGCGAGCGCTGAACGCGGCTACATCATCACCCACGATCCACGGTTCATGCAGTCGTGGGAACAGGCTCGCACGGCGATCCCGCAACAGACCACCCAACTCGCCGGCTCCGTCCTGGGAGATCCGCGGCAGCAGGCCCGCGTCCAGCTCCTCAACCAGGAGATCACCGCGTACATGAGTGAGGAGTCCGCACCGGTGGTGGTCGGGGTCCACCCCGGCGGCCCAGCGTCTGACCCGGTCCATCTGGTCGACAGCCAGCAGCGTCTCGATGAGATCCATACCGGATTCGCGCAGTTCCACGCCATCGAGTTGCGGGCCGCGGCCCGACAGGCGGCCGGCGCCGACGTTGCCACCGTGTGGGCACGGGCCGTGGCCGGCGCCGGCCTGGCCGGCTCCGTGCTTGTCATGCTGATGTTCGCAACGCTCGTGAACCGCGGGATCGTTCGACCGGTGCGCGCGGCGGCCGGGATGGCCGATCAATTGGCCGGCGGCGCCCTGTCCACCCGGATGCCTGAAGACGGTCCGCACGAGATCGGCAGCCTGCAACGTTCGTTCAACACCATGGCCACGTCGTTGGAAAGCCACCGTGACGACCTCAACCGGTTTGTGGCCGAGCAGCGCGCCCTGCGGCGGATCGCGACCCTGGTGGCCCGCGCATCGCCGCCGCAGACCGTGTTCAGCGCGGTCACCGACGAGGTCAGAGAACTCCTGGGAGCCGACCTGACGATGCTGTTGCGGTACGAGCTGGACGGTGCGGCGACCGTCGTCGCGGCGTGCAGCCCGCATGACATTCCCGTGGCGGTCGGCACCCGCACGATCCTGCCACCGCACGGAGCAGCCGTGCATGTCTACACCGAACAGCGGCCATGCTGGACCCGCGTCGGCGAGGGAACCTGCGTCGCCGACCCGTTCCTGTCCCAGTACGGGATCAAGGTTTCCGTGGGCGCGCCCATCGTGGTCCAGGGCAACCTGTGGGGGGTGCTGATCGTCATGGCCTCAAGCGACGAACAGCTGAGTCCGGACGACGCCCCGCGGACCGCCGCGTTCACCGACCTCGCCGGCCTGGCCGTCGCGAACCTCCAGGCCCGCGCCGACCTGGCTGCCGCGAGCGTCCGCATCGTCGAAGCCAGCGACCAGGCCCGCCGCAAGGTCGAGCGCGACCTGCATGACGGCACCCAGCAACGGCTCCTCGCGCTTCTCCTGGGTTTGCGCCAGCTCCAGGCGCGGACAACCGCCGAGCCACCGGGGCTGGCCGACGAGCTCGCGACGATCAACGCCGACCTGGCCGGCACCCTCGACGAGCTCCGGGAACTCTCCCACGGCATCCACCCGGCGATCCTGACCGAACGTGGCCTCGAATCCGCCCTCAAGACCCTGACGCGCCGCTCACCGGTGCCTGCCGAACTGCACATCCACCTACCGTCCCGGCTCCCGCCCAACATTGAGACCGGTGCGTATTACATCATCGCCGAAGCGTTCACCAACACCGCCAAACACGCGAGCGCCTCATACGTGTGCGTCACCGTCACGGCCGACGCACACACCCTGCGGCTGCGCATCGAAGACGACGGCGTCGGCGGAGCGGACCCGAGCGCCGGCTCCGGCATCCGCGGCCTCGACGACCGGGTGACCGCCCTCGGTGGCAGCAGCCGGCTCACCAGTCCACCCGGCCAGGGCACGACGCTGCGGTTCACCATCCCGCTCGAACTGACAACCGTCGACAACCCCACCCAGACTCGCCGACCGCCTCCCGGGACCGCACCCGGCGCGAACGGCGAGTGACCGGACATCGATCTGGGTACCTGCTGAAACCACGCCCGAGCCGCAGCTGAGCCAGCACGCCTACCACCAGCTCAACCAGGTCGGCCTGCACCTGGTGCACTGGGTCAACCACATCAACCGGCTCCTGTCCGCCGACCTCGCCGCCGTCCGCCGCCACGACCAGCGCCACCGCGCCCAGTTGCACGAGCTCACCACCCGCATCGAGGCGACCCGGCAGCGCGCCGACCGGCTGCAGTCGTGCGCCCGCGAGGCCGCCACGCTGCCCAGGCAGCGCACCCGCTGCGCAGGTCCGCACCCTACCTATGCTGGCACCATGTTCTCCAACGCGGACCTGCCGCTGTACTACGAATGGCACGGCGAGGCCCGCGCGGACCGCCGGCCGCTGCTGCTCATCCACGGCGGCGGGTCCACGATCGAGTCGAACTGGGGCCGGCTCATCCCGCTGCTGCGCGACTCCCGCCGCCTGCTCGCCGTCGAGCTGCAGGGGCACGGCCGGACCGGCGCGGGCGAGGGGCCTGCGTCGTTCGAGCGTTCCGCCGACGGCGTCGCCGCGCTGCTGGCGGAGCTGGGCGTGGGGCCGGTCGACGTGCTCGGCTTCAGCAACGGCGGCCAGGTCGCCATGCAGCTCGCCGCGCGCCACCCGGCGGCGGCCGGCCGCCTCGTCGTGGCGTCGGCGCCGTTCCGCCGCGACGGCATGATCGACGGCTTCTGGGAGGGCATGGCCGGTGCGACGTTCGAGCACCTGCCGCAGGTGTACCGCGACGCCGACCTCGCGGTCAGCGGCGACCCGGCCCACGCCGAGCGGATGTTCGATCTGGACCACGAGCTGATGCTCACCGGATTCACCGACTGGCCCGACGCCCTGCCCGCCGCGATCGCCGCGCCGACCCTGGTCGTCGTCGCCGACCGGGACGTGGTGCGGGTCGAGCACGCCGCGCGCCTGGCCGCCCTGATCCCCGGCGCCCGCCTGCTGGTCGTCCCCGGCAACCACGGCGACTACCTGGGCGAGCTGGCCGCGGCGAGCGACCCGGGCCCGCTGCGCCGCACACTGCCCTTCATCGAGGACTTCCTGGCCTGACGCGCCGCTGGCGCCTACTCCCCCGCGACGGCGGTGTCGAAGCGGCCGGCCAGCTCAAGAAACGCGTCCCCCCAGCCGCTGGAGATCGCGACCTCCTGGATGGGACCGGTCGGCGCGAAGAGGATCGACAGCCCCACGGGTGTACCGCCGGCCAGGACCGCGGCCATCGCATTGTCGAACTCCTCGACGGCGGCCGCCGAGTCCACAAAGGACGACCAGGTGAAGTCGTTGCCGGGCCGGGCCAGCAGCGCCCGCGCCGCCTCGAGCACCCGCACCAGCTCGACACGGCTCACGACGCCTGCCCGGCGCGGCAGGCGTCGAGGATGTCCGGGCGCAGCAGGTGGCCGAAGCCGGCCCGGTCCAGCCGCTGCACCAGGCCCGGCCGGTCGGTGCCCAACGCGGCGGCGGTCGCGTCCAGGTCCCATCCGGTGGCGGCGAGCCGGGACAGCAGGTGCCCGCGGCGGGTCTGTGCCGCGGACAGCCGGAACGTCTTGAGGTACGCGACGGTGCCGTGCTCGTCGGTGATGACCTCGCCGATGTGGTTGTCCAGTGCCGGGTCGAACGGTGGCAGGAACCGCGACAGCGTGAAGCGGCCCATGCGGTACACCGGCCGCGTCGTCCCGGCCGTCACCGTGAACATGGTGTCGTCGTGGAACGCCGACCACTGCGCCGCGACCCGGGACAACTCGGCCTGCAGATCGTCCACGGTGGACACCGCGGCGGCGTCGAGCGGCTGGTGGAAGTCCGGCACGGCCGGGAAGAGGTGCGCGTACTGGTACAGCAGCTCACCGTAGAAGTCGCGCAGGAGCGTCGGGTGCAGGGCGCGGTAGTCGGCCGGGTGCGGCACGGCGAAGACCGCGGCGAGCGCGTCGGCGAGGTACAGCACCACGCCGCACTGCGTGGGGTGGATCTCGAAGATGCGCAGGGCGTCGTCGAGGCCGGTGATCGAGGCGCCGCAGTAGGCCTCCTCGACCCGCGGCGACAGGCCGTGCGTGACGGCCCGGTGGGTCCACTCCTGCCAGGCGATCGGCGGCCCGCCGAACTGCAGATCCAGGAAGCCTTCCAGCGCCAGGTGCAGCGGCAGGAAGCGCAGGCGGCGGCGGTCCTCGCGGCGGGCGAGCCGGCGGCGGAACCGCAGCCCGATCGCCCGCGGCAGGCCCGGCTCCCGCGGGTCGATCAGCTGAGTGCCGTACGCGGCGGCGGGTGAGCCGTCGGACGTCCACGTCGCGACGAACGCGTGCGGCACGTACGCGACGTAGGCCTCCCGCGGCGACAGCTCCACCACGGACAGTTCGTCCTCGTCGTGCAGCCGGGCGTGCAGCCGCAGGTCGGTGACCGGCTCGTCGCGCAGCAGCGGTACGAGCCGGACCGCGCCCCACGTCTGGGCGGGGCCGGCCCGCAGACCGGCGATCATCGCAGGAATCCTTCCACCAGATCGTCCAGGTACGCGCGCAGCTGCGCGAAGGTCGCCGTCCCGGTGGAGAACCGGGCCAGCTCGACCAGGGCCGCGGCGTCCTCCGCGTCGCGGACCCCGACCGTCGCGACCGTCGGCGCGAGGCGGCGCACGTCGAACGCCTCGCCGTCGTACACCGGGTTGAGGTGCACGATCGACGTGTGGCCGGCCGGGTCGAGGCGCTCCCGCCACACCCGCAGCACCTCCGCGGCCTGCCCGGGCGGCGCGTTGTCCCAGCCGTCGGAGACCACGACGAGCCGGTCGGGGCGCAGCCGCAGCCCGTCGAGGAGCCGCTGGCCCAGCGGTGTCGCCCCGATCGGGTGCACCAGCAGCGGGTCGCCGGTGTGCGCGAGCCAGACCGTGTGGTGCCGCGTGGCGAGCGCCTCCAGCAGGTAGTGCATGGCCAGGGCGACCGCGAGGGGCCGGCGCCGCTTCACGCCGGAGCCGGCGGCGGAGTAGCTGTCGTCCAGCACACCGACGACGGTGCCCCAGGTGCCGGCCCGGCGTCCGGCCGCGCGCCGGGCGGCCGAGCGCAGCGCCGCGGTCAGCTCGTCGCGGCGGCGGGCACGCTCCGGCCGCGGCAGGGACAGCACGTAGACGGCGAGGCGGGTCAGCGGGGTCCGGTGGAGGTCGACCTCGACCCGTACGGGGGCCTTGCGACCGGCCCGGGTGGCGGTGTCCTGCAGCCGTAGCCGCTCCAGCCCGGTCAGCTGCGGGCCCACCTGCCGCAGCAGCCGGGCCCGGTCGATGCGGTGCATGGCGGCGAAGCCCTCCGCGACCGTGTACGGCAGGTCGAACACGGCACGCTGCTCGTAGTGCGCCCGCCGCCACGTCTCCAGGATCGGGGTGGCGTAGCGCTTGGGCCGCCGCCAGTCGAACAGCATCGTGCCGACCTCGTCGGGCAGCCGCACGTGCGTGTGCCGGACGGCGCCGGCCAGGTGGCGCCGGTACTTGACGGCGTCGAAGGCGATGTCGGGCCGGCCCGCGACCCAGTCCCGCACGATCGCTCGGGTCCGCCGGTTGTTGATGCCTTCCGCCCGCAGGGTGCGCAGGATGCGGTACACGCGCTGCGGCGGCAGCGTCCGCAGCCGCGCGGCGATCAGGGCGCCTTCCAGCTTCCGTCGTGGCAGCGGTACCTCCTGCGCCGTGCGCAACAGGTTGAGCACGACGAGCCCGGCGTTGAAGTCGTTGACATCCAGGGCGAGCGTGGCGGCGTACAGCTCACGGTAGTTGACGAGCACGTACTCGTGCAGGAACGCCAGTGACAGCCGCTGCTGCGCGGCGCCGGCGTGGAACTCCCGTTGCCCGGTGGACGTGACCGCGGCGTTGACGAACATGACGACGTCCTCGCACGCGACCCGCTCGGCCAGGTCCACGGCCCCTCCCCCACGTTGTCGAGGGCCGGTCGGGGAGTTCGCCGCGCGAACTGCGAAGCATCGCTTCAGAGGCGGGTTCCGGAAGTCGCACAGACAGTCCCGCGACCGGCCCTGGCCAGGATAACGTCACGTTCGCCCGGCCCGCGCGCCAGTTTCATCGCCGGCCGGGCCGGCCGGCGCGCTTCGTCGGGGTCAGCCGGCGGGGATCCGCGGGGTCACGGCGCGGGCGGGGCGGTGCGGCGCTGCTGTGGCGCCAGTCGGGGTCGGCGAGTGCGACGGTGTCGATGGCACCGTCGAGGGTCTCGTCCTTGGAGGCGACGTGGTTGTACAGCGGCTGTGCGCGGACCGGTGGCCTGGACGGCACGGAAACCGGTGGTGTGCGGCGGGGCCGGCTGCTATCAAGGTCCCCGTGATCGCCCTTGAGCCGTAGCCTGCGCACCGACCCGTACCCGATCCGCGCCGCCCGGCGCGCCGGCGCTTCCGTGCCCGTGCGGGTGTGCCGGCCGCGACCGGGGTTCGTTCACCCGGCCGGCGCCGACGACGTCGTTCGGGTCCTGACCTTCTTCGGGCCGGCGGCCGCGTACGGGCTGCGCGGCGTCGAGTTGCGACAGCGCCCGGCAGCACCTGCCGGGCCGGCCGTCGCGGTGCTGCGGGTGCCCGGGGTGGTGCTGCTGTTCGAGCAGCCCGCGCCGCCGTGGGTACTGCCGGGCCGGCTCACCGATGCCGCCGCAGCGCGGCTGGAGCGTGCCGGTGCCCGGGTGATGGCTGGTCCGGCCGGCACGCTGGTGGACTGGCCTTCGGAGGAGGCGCTGCGCGACTTCGTGCTCTTCGACGGGCTCATGCACGAGATCGGCCACCACCGGATCCAGCACGCGGCGCGCCGGCGGCACACCCGCGCGATGCGTACCGCCGACCATGAACGCCGCGCGGACGCGTTCGCCGCGCGGGCGCGGGCCGCCTGGGCGGCGCGGTGGTGAGCCCACGCGCCCGGCTGGTCGGCGACGGCGTGGAGAACCCCGCCAACGCGCTGGCGCTCGCCGAGGCCGCGCGGATGTTCGCGGTGCCGTGCGTGTTCCGCGACAGCCGCGGCCTCGCCGGGCACGTCCCGGACCTGTCCACTGTCGACACTGAGGCGCTGCTCGGCGGCGCGGACCCGGTCGTGGCCGTGGACAACGCACCGGGAGCGGAGTCGGTGTACCGCGCCGGAACAGTCCACGGTGGAGCGTCCATCGTGGTCGGCAACGAACGCCGTGGCATCCGCCCGGACGTCCTGCGCGCCGCCGCGAAGACGGTGCACATCCCGATGCCGGGCCGGGGCGTGAACACGCTCAACGTCGCCACCGCCGCGGCCGTGGCGCTGTACTACCTTCTCGATGCGGACGGCCGTCGTCGCCCCCGCGCCCCGCGGCCCGAGTCGCACCGTCCGGCGCTGCTGCTGGCCGCCCCGCGGGACCACGTGGAGGCCGGCAGCACGCTGCGTTCCGCGGCGGCGTTCGGATGGCAGAGCGTGACGCTCGACGACCGCGAGAAAGTGTGGTTCGGCACGCCGCGCCCGGTTCGCAACGAGGCCCGCGCAGCCGCGCGCAGCCACCGCAACCCGCTGCGGGTCGTGCCGGCCGGCGACGCCTGGTCCCCGCCACCCGGCGGCCGGGTCGTCGTGTGCGGACCTGACGTCGACGGGCCGCCCCTGCACCGCACCGAGCTGACCGGCCCGGGCACCACGCTGGTCATCCCGGACGGCGACGGCTGGGAACCCGTGCCCGGCGCCGAGTTCGCCCGCGTCACCACGCCCGGCACCATCGGCCGGTACCGACTCCTCACCGGCATCGTGCTCGCCGAGGCGGCCCGGCAGCTCGGCGCCCGCACCGGCGGGGTGCCCCGCCCGCCACGGCGCGGCCTGTCGTTCGGCAGCGGCGTCGACCTGACCGTGCCGCCGGACGCCGACCTGGTGCAGCCGTGGGAGCTCACCCTGTACTGAGTGCTACCCGCGTGAAGGACGGTGTCTGACCGTCACGCCGGCTACCGGCTCGCGGCCGCCGCGACGTCGATGACGACCTTGCCGCGACGGTGCTCTGTCTCCAGCGAGGTGTAGGCGGCGCGTGTGCCGGCCAGTGGGACGGTGCGGTCCACCATCGGGATGAGCCGTCCCGCCTCTACGAGCTGCGCGATCGTCTGCAGCTGTGCCCGGTCCGGCGAGGGCCAAACCAGGCGACGCTCCGTCACGTCGTCGCGAAGATCGGATGGATGCCGGCATGCCGGCCCGCTGGGCCAGGTTTCGGCGGTGGGTAGGTGTCGTGCTCGAGGTAGTAGCGGCCGCGTCGACGTCCACGGCGGCGACCCGGCCGGCCAGGGCGCGGCCGAGCAGGTGCCCCGCGCCGCGGACCACCGTGGCCGCGACCGGTCGCCCGCCCGCAGCCGCGCCACGACCTCGGTCAGCGGCGGTGTGCCAGTGGCCCGGTGCCGCCCGTACACCGCGGCAATGGCAGGGCCCGAGACCGCTGCCTCGAGGTGGTCCAGCTGGCCGCAGCCATACGGGATCGAGCCGCGCACGGGGACGAGCAGGTGCGCCAGCTCGCCGGCGCCGGCGTGCGGTCCAGCCACCGCGGTGCCGTGCCGAGCAGGGCGCGGTCGGGCATCCGGCTTTGGCCTACAAGCATCGGCCGGCCCGACGGCGAGCGCCGGATCAGCGGAACCAGACGAACCCAGACACCGGACCCCCTCACGAACGCTGTGCACGGCGACGCCGGCCGGCCCTGTTCACAGCAGATCGTCGGCGCGAGTGCGGTGAACAGTTGTCGGCTCTGCCCGCCTCCTGGAGGTCATTCGGATCGGCCGAGGCAGGCTCACCCGGTCCGGCAGGAAGCTGCAACGAAACGACGAGAAGACGCCGAGGAGCCTGCGCCATGCCCGCCGGGCTGAGCGGCGAAGGCAGCGACCCTCGAGAGGTACGCCCAGCATGACCACGATGAAGCAACAGGCCAGCCACGTCGTCCGACCGTTCACCGCGCAGATCGCCGACGAAGTGCTGGAAGACCTGCGGCGGCGCGTGGCGGCGACGCGCTGGCCGAGTCCGGAGCTGGTCGACGACCGCTCGCAGGGGGTGCAGCTGGCCACGATGCGGGCGCTGTGCCGGTACTGGAGCACCGACTATGACCGACGGCGGGTCGAATCCCGGCTGAACGTGCTGCCGCAGTTCACCACCGAGATCGACGGCGTGGCCATCCACTTCGTACACGTCCGGTCCCGGCACGAGGACGCGCTGCCATTGATCATGACCCACGGCTGGCCCGGCTCGGTCATCGAGATGCTCGACGCCGTCGACCCGCTCACCGACCCCACCGCCCACGGCGGCACCGCCGAGGACGCGTTCCACCTGGTGCTGCCGTCGCTGCCCGGGTACGGCTTCTCCGGCGAGCCGGCCGAGGTCGGGTGGGATCTCGTCCGGACCGCGCGCGCCTGGTCAGAGCTCATGGCCCGGCTGGGCTACGACCGCTACGTCGCCCAGGGCGGCGACGTCGGCGCCGGCGTCACCGACGCAATGGGTCGTCTCGGCCCCGACGGGCTGGCCGGCATCCACACCAACCTGCTCGTGCCGGCGCTCAACGATCCGGCGTCGCTGCCCGCCGACGGCGACGCGGAACACGCCGCCCTGGCCGCGATCACGACCTTCCAGACGAGCGGGAACGGCTACTTCGTGGAGATGGCCACCCGGCCGCAGACCATCGGGTACGCGCTGATGGACTCACCGGCCGCGCTGGCCGCCTGGATGCTCGACCACGACACCGACGCCTACAACAAGATCACCCGCGCGTTCGTCGACGGTCAACCCTCGGGCAACCTCACCCGCGACCACATCCTCGACAACATCACGGCCTACTGGCTGACCGGCACCGGGGCGTCCGCCGCCAGATCGTACTGGGAAGCCTACGGGCCGGACGCGCCGTCCGCGGGCAGCCAGCCACTCCCACCACCCCGAGTCCCCGTCGGCTTCAGCACGTTCCCCGGCGAGATCTGGCGGACACCGCGCAGCTGGGCCGAGACCTCCTACCCCACGCTCACCTACTTCGGCGAGGCCGAACGGGGCGGCCATTTCGCCGCCTGGGAGGAGCCGGAACTGTTCGCGGCGGAGCTGCGGGCCGCGTTCCGTCCGCTGCGGGAACCGCAGCGCTCCGAGCCGCGGCGCTGACCTGCCAGAGCTGGTCACGGCACGAACGGGCATCCCGGACACCGCGCCGGGGCCAAGTCCTGAGAGGAGCCGGTGATGACACAGCCGTACCGGCGCCGGCGCGACCCCGGGCGCGGGAGGCGTGCAGCACCTGGCCCGGCTGCTCGGGCGGGGCCGGGCCATGGAAGCGATCCTCGGCGCGGCCGACTTCGACGGTGACCAGGCCGAACGCTACGGCTGGGTCAACCGCGCGCTACCCGACACTGAGCTAGACGCGTTCGTCGCACGGCTCGCGCGGCGGATCGCGTCGTTCCCGGCCGAGGCGGTGCGATCCGCCAAGCGCGCCATCAACGAGCTGACCCTGCCCGGCGCGGACGCTATCCGCGCCGACGCCCGGCGATTCCAGCAGCTGGTCCGCTCGGACGCGGCGCAGCAGCGGACCGCCGCCCTGTTGGCGCAAGGGCTGCAAACCCGTGGCCCGCTCGAACACCACCTCGGCGAACGCCTCGGAGCCCTCTGACCCGGGGCCGGAGCAGCACTCGAAGAAAGCGAGATCGATGGCAAACGAACACGTCCTCGACATCCCCGTTCGCCGCTACGTCATCGAAAGCGAACGGTCGTTCCCAACCGTGCTGGGCGGTATCCTCGACGGCATCGGCCAGCCTGACGTCACGTCGCTGCTCGCCGACCTCGAGGCGAGCACCTCGTACGAGCAGTTCAGCGCTCTCGTCCGGCAGGCGCAGGGCACTGCCGGACTCTTCCGGTTCTGGCAGCTGAATCTCGACGTCGCGCTGACCCTCGACCCGCTGGTACACCGGCAGACCAGCCGCCGCCTGGTCCGGCTGATCGCCGGCAATCCGGTCACCATGGGTGAAATGACGAGGCATGTCGCCGACGCCGGCTCGTACGCACCGATCACCGTCCTGATCGAGGAACTGCCCGATGGCGGAACCCGGGTCGCCTACGACTCGGTCGCGAGCGCGATCGCTCCCTACCACAACGCCGCCGCGTCCACGGTCGCCGAGCATCTCGACGCCGAGGTGCTCACGCTCCTGCGGAAAGCGACCGGCGTGCCGGCATCGACGACCACCGCATAGAACCGATGGGACCCGAATATGATACGACGTCGCGCAGGCCGTCATCGGTTTGAAACGGACGTCAGGCGAACGTGAGCAGGATCTTTCCGCTGCGTCCCGGTGTCATCGCGTGTTCGATCGCCTCGTGGTAGTCGTCCAGGCGGTAGGTCGCGTCGACCGGGACGACCAGTTCGCCGTCAGCGACGAGGTCGTTGAGCGCGTGGTAGGTCTGCCCGCTCTCGGTGCGTGGGCGTGGCGCAGTTGGGCGGGATGACCACCCGGCGCCCGACCAGCTGCCTGCCCGCGCCCCCGCCGGCGTCGATCACCCGCCCGACTCCCAAGCCGCCGAGCGGGCTCGGCGGCGTGCTACTACAGCGGCACATGCACCGCCGACGCCGCGCCATGCGGCGGAGGCGTGACGATTCCGGTGCGACCTCGCCCCTGGGCTTCGAGGACGGATGGCTCGGGCGCCCATCGCGCACCATTGGCTCCAGCGGCAGCCCTCGACAGACGCGGAGCCGAAACCGGGAAAATCGGACTACAGTTGCTCGGTGCATGTCGGTTCGCGGCCGCGACTGGTGCGACTGAACCCTCCTTCCCGCAGGGCCGGAATCACGGTCGCGGTCTTGATGATCGTGGTGGAGACCGTTGTGCTCTACCCGCTGCGATCGATCGTGCAGCCGTTGTCCCCGGGCATGATCTACATCATCGGCGTGCTGGTCGTCTCAGTGGTGTGGGGGACGCGGTTAGGCATCGCCACATCAGTGGCGAGCACCCTGGCGTTCGCCATCTTCCACGTCGCGCCCTCCGGCAAGCTTGCCGTCTCGGACGTGCGGGAACTGTTCGAAGTGGCGGTCTTCCTCGTCGTCGCGGTGGCCACGAGCGTCGCGGCGAACGTGTTTCGGCGGCGCATCGTGCAGGCGGAGGAATCCGACCTCACCGCCGACATGGCCAGGCTGCTGCTACACGCGGACGATCCTGCCCAGGTACTGCCCGCAGTCGCGCAGCGCATCGCAGACGCGCTCGAAGTACCGAATGTCGCGATCGATCACGCCGCCGCTTCCGACGTAGACCGGCAGTGGGCCTTTCCGTTGCGTGCCGGCGCCACCTCGCTGGGCACCCTGCTTGTGCCGAGCGGGGCGCCCGAGCCGACGGTGCAGCGCCTGCGGGAGCGCGTCGTGCCGTCGCTGACCTCACTGCTGGAGGCAGGGTACGAACGCGCGGCAATGATGGACTCACTGGGTCGGCTCGCCACCGAACAAGCAGCCCTGAGGCGAGTGGCGACGCTCATGGCGAGAGGTGGCCCTCCACCCGAGGTCTTCGACGCAATCACCACGGAGCTGCACGGGCTTCTAGCTGACGGCACTCTGCAGGGTCAGTACTCCACATCGCTGCTGCGCTACGAGCCCGACAACATGGTCACCGTCCTGTCGACCAGCCTCTCCGGTCCCACCCCGGAACAGCTGCACTGGTCGGCGGAGGGCGAGAACCTCCTGGCGCTGGTGCGGGACACGGGCCGGCCCGCCCGGATGGACAGCCTGGAAGGCGCCACCGGTCCCGCCGCCGCGCTCGCACACCAGCTCGGCATCCGCTCCGCGGTCGTGGTCCCGATCACCATCGAAGGGCAGCTATGGGGCGCGGCGACCCTGGCATCGGATCAGCCCGGTCCGCTGCCACCCGATACCGAGGCGCGTTTCGCGAACTTCGTTGACCTCGCCGCCACCGCAGTCGCCAACGCCGACAGCCGAGCCGAACTCGCCGCATCCCGCGCCCGGCTCGTCGCCGCCACCGACAAGGCCCGTCAGCGGATCGAGCGCGAGCTGCACGACAACGCGCTGCAGCAACTCATCGGCATCGGGCTGCAGCTCGGTCTCGCGCAAGCCAGCCTGTCGCCCGAACTGGACCGGACCAAGGCAGAGCTGTCGAACGCCGTGTACGGCCTGAACAACGTCGTGGACAACATGCGAGAGATCTCGCGGGGCATCCATCCGACACTGCTCGCCGATGGCGGGCTGCACCCCGCGATCAAGTCACTCGCCCGCAAATCACCGGTCCCGGTCGAACTCGACATCCATGCCGAACAGCGCATGCCCCCGGTCATTGAGGTCGCCGCCTACCACGTCGTGTCCGAAGCGCTGACCAACACGGCCGAATACGCCCACGCCTCCGTCGTCCAGGTGGAGGCGGCAATGCGAGACGGCACGCTGCGCCTGTCCATCCACGACGACGGTGTCGGAGGCGCCGACCCCGATCGCGGCTCTGGCCTGACCGCCCTGCGGGACCGGGTCGAAGCCCTCGGTGGACACCTGACCATCACCAGCCCCACCGGCAGCGGCACATTACTGCAGGCCGACATCCCGATCGAGCTTCCCGAACCCCACCCCGACGCCGACCGGCCTTCGCAGAGACACCGACCATAGCCAAGTGGCCCACGTGTGTCACGAACGTCGATGGGAGCTTGATGTACGAGAGCTGCTTGTCGTCCCGCGCCGGGCCAGCGGCACATCTTGTACGACACGCCGAACCTGAGGAAACGTCATACCTGCCACCGGATGGCGACGACCGGGCATACGCCGTCCCCAGCCGTCCATGAGATCGCTGCATATCGGGATAGTGGCAGGGTAGGTGAGCGGGTCAGGTGAACAGCTACTCCCGGCTGGAGACTGACGTGACCAAGGTACTCATCACCGGATGCGGCACCGGTTTCGGCCATGAGGTGGCGATGCGGCTGGCCAAGAAAGGCTTTGACGTCATCGCCTCCGTGGAGATCTGGGCTCAGGTTCAGACCTTGAAGCAGCAAGCCGCACAACGCGGAGTCAACTTGCAGGTGGAAAAGCTCGACGTCACCGACGACGGAGATCGCCGGAAGGCCTTGACCTGGGACGTCGAGATTCTGGTGAACAACGCCGGCGTCGGCGAGGGAGGTTCGACGCTCGACATCCCGGCCGCGAACGTCCGCCGGGAATTCGAGGTGAACGTCGTCGGGCCGCTGCTGCTGACACAGGGCATCGCCAAACAGATGGTCAAGCGCGGAAAGGGACGTATCGTGTGGGTCTCTTCTCGGGAAGGGCTCAACGTCAATCCCTTCACCGGCATCTATTCGGCGTCCAAGCACGCGCTGGAGGCCATCGCCGAGACCATGGCGCAGGAGCTGCAAGAGTTCGGGATCGAGGTCGCCACCGTCAACCCCGGGCCGTTCCTGACCGGGTTCAACGACCGGATGTTCCAGACCTGGCAGAGCTGGGAGGACGACCAGTCCGAGCGACTCTTCGACTACTCGAGACTCGCGTTCCCCCGCGCGCAGTTCGACCCCGAGCCGGTGTACGCCACGCTGACGGCAGTCGCCGCCGGTGAGGTCGACACCTATCGCAACCTGGTACCGAAGTCGATGATCGACGAGACCAAGCGCCTGCAGCGGGCACCGTGGGATCGGAAGACGAAGGACGGCCTTGGCACGCGACCCAAGCAACTGCAAGCCTCCTACGACATGGAGCCCGAAACCCCGATCGCTGCGTAGGAAAGAGACAGACGGCATGACCGCGTATCACCTGTCCTGACCCGCTTCAGGTCACTGCGTTGATCTCCGGGCCGGTTTCATCGAGTCTTCGGTCGGCGCCCGAAAGGCCCGTGCCTCGGCCACCGCGAGTTCGCTGAGCGTGGCGACCGCCTGCCGCATGTATCCGCGCCAGAAGATCTTGACGATGGGCAGCAACGCTATCGCGGCGAGCCGGTTGCGGGCGTTGAACGTGTAGGTCCACGTGATGTCCGTCGACCCGTTCGGCCCGTCGGCGAACCACCATCGGCCGACCGCGTCGGCAGCGAGCCGGCCGAGGAAGTTGTCGAAGTCGCTGACCCGGTAGGCGAAATAGCTCGACCGCTGGTAGCCCGTCACCGACTCGCGAGCTGTGTGGCCGTCGGCAAGGTGCACGATGCGACTGTTGCCGACGACGTCCCAGGGGCCGGTCTGCCCGGTGGTCGAGGCGACCGACGGGATCGGGCCGTACTTCAGCAGGATGCGCGGCAGCGGGATCGAGATGAACCAGTCGAACAACGCAGCGCGGGGAGCTGCCACCCGGGCCGTCACCGTGGAACCGATGGTGGTCATGATTGTAATCCTGTTCGTCTCGAGGGTGCTGATGCCCTCGACGATGCTGCGGCCGGTCACGTGATACCAGAGCCCTGCGTTGCCTAGCACTGACAGGTCCACCCTGATCACGGGCCCAGCCAGTGGCGCGGTGCGATGATGGCCGAGTGGACGCCGAGGAACTCGCCACCGCACTGCGATCCTGGCGCGACCGGCTGGAGCCGACCGCGGTGGGTCTGCCGGCAGGCGGCCGGCGCCGTGCGCCTGGGCTACGCCGGCAGGAGGTCGCCACCCTCGCCGGTCTCACCGTTGACTATCTGGCCCGCCTGGAGCAGGGACGGGCGAGCAACCCGTCGCCGTCGGTGCTGGAGGCGTTGTCCCGCACCCTGCGGCTCAGCGATGCGGAGCACGACCACCTGTTCCGGGTCGCCGGGCAGGCCAGTTCCCGAGCAGTCCGCATGAACACACACGTGACACCCGGCGTGCAACGTCTCCTCGACCGCCTCACCGACGTACCGGTGATGGTGCTCAGCGCGTCATGGCATCTCGTGGTCGTCAACCGGCTAGGCGCTGCGCTGCTCGGCGACCTGTCGTCCGCGCCGACGCGTGAACGCAACATGATCTGGCGCCACTTCACCGGACTACCGGACCGCTTCGTCATGACGGCCGCGCAACGGCGGGCGCTGGAGGCCGAGGCTGTGGCAGACCTCCGCGTGGCGTTCGGCCGCTACCCGCACGATCGCGACCTGCGTGCCTTGCTGCGCGACCTGCGGCGTACTAGCGAACGATTCCGAGAGCTGTGGAATCGTGCGGACGTCAGCGAGCGCGCCACCTCCCGCAAGACCATCGAGCACCCGGAGGTGGGCCGGCTGACGCTGGACTGCGATGTCCTCACCGTCGCGGGAACGGACCTGCGGCTGGTCGTCTACACCGCCGAATCAGGCTCGTCGGACGCCGGTGCGCTCGCGCTGCTCGCCACGATCGGCACCCAGGCGATGCAGAGCCCGACCCGGCCCGCGTAGCCCGTCAACGATCGGCGCTCAGCCGGGACAAGAAGACGCTCACGGTGCCGTGCCGGCCGTACCTTCAAAGCACTGGACCTGATCGCCGCATGGCTACGTGACATCGGCCATGGCGCCGCTGTACAACAGACCGGATTCCACCCGCTCGACGGCGCCCGCTACCTCGACACCCATGGCTGGCCGCCACGCATCAGCGCCCTCGTCGCGCATCACTCCGGAGCTCACTTCCTGGCCCGCGCCCACGGCCTGCACACCGCCCTGGCCCACTATCCCCAGGAGCACATTCCGGTCGCCGACGCCCTGACCTACGCCGATCAGACCACGAAACCCACTGGCGAACACGTTGACGTGCACACCCGCTTACGCGAGACGCTCGAGCGGGCCGGCAGCGTGCGCCGCCGCGAACAAACGGTCAGGAAACTCCAACACCGCTCCCGGGCAGGCCCGCGCGAGCGCCTCAAGCCCCACGACGGCCCGCGTGTCAAAATCAACGATCGCATCAAAGGATCTCTAACGCATCCCACGGAACGCACGGCGCAGCTGGTCGACAAACAGGTCCGGCTGTTCGAACGCGGCGAAGTGGCCGCCCCGGTCGACCTGTTCGTAGAAGCGCAGGTCGGCGTACTGCCGCTCACACCAGCGCCGCGACGGCCGGGTGATCTCCTTCGGGAACACCGAGACGCCGACCGGCACACTCACCGGCGGGACATGCCACTCGCCGCCGCGCGCGAACCCATCCTCCCAGTAGATGCGCGCTGACGAGGCGCCAGTCCGGGTGTGCCAGTAGACGCTGATGTTGTCAAGGATCTGGTCGCGGGTCAGGGCGGTGAGCGGGTCGCCGGCGTGGTCGGTCCACGCCCAGAACTTCTCGGCGATCCAGGCGCATTGGCCGACCGGCGAGTCGACCAGCGCGTAGCCGATCGTCTGTGGGCGAGTCGCCTGCTCAACGGCGTAGCCGCTCCCCCATTCTCTGTGGTTCGCCAGATCGGCGATGCTGTGCCGCTCGAAGTCGGTCAACTCCTCGGCGGTGTCCGCTGCGGGCGGCGGGACGGCCGACGGCGCGAAGTTGAGGTGGATGCCGACGACCCGGTCGGGATGCTGCGCCGCCAGGTGCGTCGTCACCGTCGCACCCCAGTCGCCGCCCTGCGCGCCGAAGCGTTCGTACCCGGCCCGGCTCATCACCACCGCCCACGCCGCGGCGATGCGCTGCGGTCCCCAGCCCGACTCGACCGGCTTCCCGCTGAACGCGAACCCCGGCAGCGACGGGCACACTACGTGGAAGGCGTCGACGGCGTCGCCGCCATGCGCGACCGGGTCGGTGAGCGGGCCGAGGACGTCGAGGAACTCCACGACGGAGCCGGGCCAGCCGTGGGTCAGCACGAGCGGCAACGCGTCCGGCTGCGGCGACCGAACGTGGAGCAGATGGATGCCGAGCCCATCCACATCGGTGACAAACTGTGGCACGGCATTGATCCGGTGCTCAAATCGGCGCCAGTCGTAGCCGTCGGCCCAGTAGTCGCACAACTCCCGCAGCCAGCCGGCGGGCACGCCCTGGCTCCAGTCCGGCACCGTCGCCGGTTCCGGCCAGCGGGCCCGGGACAGCCGCCGCCGCAGATCGTCGAGCGCGTCGTCGGGGACGTTCACGGTGAACTCCTCCATGCCGCCACCGTAGGCCGGGCGGGTGCCGCCGCCGGGGCCGTTGCAGACCCGCTCACCCGCCGGCCCCTTCGGCCGGGCTCGCCGTACCAGAGGACCATTCGGCCGGGTTGTGGGCGACGGCTTGGGCCTGGGCGACGGCGAGCGACGCCACGGACGACAGGCGGCCTGGTAGCCGCGCGGTAGCCCAGCCGCATGAGGCTCGGGTACGTCTTGTCGTGCAACGAGAACGGGCCGGCCGACCTGATCGAACGGGCCACGGCCGCCGAGCGAGCCGGCTTCGAGGGACTGTGGATCTCCGACCACTACCATCCCTGGCCGGACGATCAGGGCCAGTGCCCGTTCGTCTGGTCGATGATCGGCGCGCTCAGCCAGGTCTGCTCACTGCCGATCACGACCGCGGTGACCTGCCCTACGGTTCGCATCCACCCGGCGGTCGTCGCCCAGGCCGCGGCGACCAGCGCGGTGCTCACAAGTGGGGAGTTCACCCTGGGCGTGGGCACCGGCGAAGCCCTCAACGAGAGACCATCGGCTCTGGACCTCGATGCTTGGACACGGGCTACCGCGCGCCGCAGTGTAGGTGCATTTTCCTTTCGCTGGCGGGTACGGCATGGATGCCGGATGTGGGGAGGGGCCGGCGCCAAGCCGCGACGGCGCTTTGACGCCGCAGAGGTGGCCGAACTCGTTACTGCGATGAGGTGGGCATGACGGGACAGATGGATGGGAAGATCACGCTGGTGACCGGTGGTTCGGCCGGGATCGGTCTGGCTATCGCTCGCCGGTTCGCCGCCGAAGGCGCCATCGTGTACCTCACCGGTCGACGCACGGAGGAGTTGGACGCGGCCGTGGAATCCGTCGGCGAACGGGCCGTAGGCGTGCAGGGCGATGTGTCGAAGCTCGACGATCTCGACCGGCTCTTCACGACCATTGAGGCGCGCAGTGGACGGCTGGATGTGGTGGTGGCCAATGCCGGAGTCGGTGAGTTGGCCCGGCTGGGAGAGATCACCGAGGAGCAGTACGACAGGACTTTCGACGTCAACGTCAAGGGGACCCTCTTCACTGTGCAGAAGGCACTCCCCCTGATGCCGCGTAACGCTTCGGTGATCGTGCTCGCTTCCACCAATGCGTCGATGGGCGTGGAGGCGATGAGCGTCTACAGCGCCACGAAGGCCGCCGATCGCAACTTCGCCCGCACCTGGGCCGTCGAACTCGCGGGCCGCGGCATCCGGGTCAACGCCATCAGCCCGGGCCCGATCGAGACCCCTGGCATCCGCGGCCTGGGGGCCGCGGCGCAGAGCGACCAGCAATTGGCGGACGCCATCGGAGACATGGTTCCGTTCGGCCGGCTGGGACGCGCTGACGAAGTCGCCGCCGCAGCCGTATTCCTCGCCTCGGACCAGAGTTCTTTCACCACTGGGGCCGAACTCTTCGTCGACGGCGGGCTGTCCCAGACCTGAACCCCGATCGCCAACTCCCGCCGCCAAACTGTACGACGGGAAGGGATTCGCGAAATGAAGGCGATATTGTTTGACACGTTCGGCGGCCCCGAGGTGCTGCACGTGGCCGACGTTCCTGTGCCCGATCCAGGACCGCGGCAGGTGCGCATCAGGGTACGTGCGAGCGGGGTCAACCCGGTGGACTCCACGATCCGCTCCGGTGCAATGCAGGCCATCATCCCGACCACTTTGCCGGCAATCCCCGGCGTCGACGTCGCCGGCGTCGTCGACGCGGTCGGAGCGGATGTAACGGATGTTGCGGTAGGCGATCCGGTCGTCGGCTGGGCCGACTCCCCGGCCGGTTCGTACGCCGAGTATGCCCTGGCCAGCCAGATTGCCCCCATACCTACCGGGCTGTCGTTCGCCGATGCCGCCACGTTGCCCACCGCTGGTGAGACCGCCGAACGCGCCTTGGACCTGCTGGGACTACGAGCCGGAGAGACCGTGCTCATCCACGGGGCCAGCGCGTCGGTGGGGACCATCGCCGTCCAGCTGGCTGTTGCCCGCGGCGCAACGGTCATCGGCACCGCGAGCGAAGACAATCAGGACTACGTCCGATCGTTGGGCGCCATCCCGATGCCCTACGGTGAAGGCCTCGTCGACCGCGTTCGTGCAACGTCCCGGCAGGTCGACGCCGTATTTGACGTGGCCGGCAAGGGTGCGCTCCCCGACTCCATCACGCTGCGTGGAGGAACCGACCGGATCGTCACCATTGCCGACCCGACCGCCAGAGAGCTGGGCGTAACGTTCAGTGCCGGCACGCCGAAGGACTGGTCCACGGGCGATCTGGCCAGATTGGCGGAGCTGGTCGCGCGCGGCGACTTGACCACCGCGGTAGCCGGCACGTATCCACTCGAACGCCCGGCTGGCATCGGCGTTGGGCCTACGGGTCGGCCGTGACACCCTGCTCGACTGGCGTGCGTGGTTCAGCCGGTGGTGTCCGGTTCGCCTGGGCGGAGCAGGCCGCTTTCGTATGCGAACGCGACGGCCTGGACCCGGTCGCGCAGTCCCAGCTTCATGAGGAAGTTCGCGACGTGCGTCTTGACGGTCGCCTCACCGATGTAGAGCCTTGCGGCCACCTCGGCGTTGGACATGCCCCGGGCGACGAACGCGAGCACGTCAAGCTCCCGTGGCGAGAGCCTGGCCAGGTCGTCGGCACGGCTCGTCCGTCCGGCCTGACCGGAGAACGTCTCGATCACCCGCAGGGTCACCGACGGGTCGAGTAATCCGCCGCCGTCGGCGACGACCCTGATGGCGTCGAGCATCTGCTGCGGCGGGGAGACCTTGAGCAGGAACCCGCTTACCCCCGCCCGCAGCGCGTCTTGCAGGTACCGGTCCTCGCGGAACGTGGTCAGCATGACGATCCGGGCCTCCGGGCGGGCGGCGATGATCTGCCGGGCGGCTTCGATCCCGTCGACGTTCGGCATGCGGACGTCCATGAGGACGACGTCCGGCGCGGTCCGCCCGGCGACCGCGACGGCCTCGGCACCGTCGACGGCCTCGCCGACCACCGTCAGGTCGGGCTCGTTGTCGATGAGCAGCCGCAGGCCGGCCCGGACCATCGCCTCGTCGTCAGCGAGCAGCACGCGGATGGTCGTGACGGTCACAGTTGCCTCTTCCGGATCGGGAACGTTGCGGTGACGCGGTAACCACCGGTGGGTTCGGGACCGACGTGGAGGACGCCTTCGTACAGCGTGACCCGCTCCCGCATGCCGACGTGCCCGTTCCCGCCGCCGGGTACCCGCGTGGCGGGGACGGGGACCGGCCCACCCGGCGCGTTGACGACTTCGACCGTGAGAGTGTCGCGCTGGTACCGCAGCCGGACGTCGGCCGGGGCGCCCGGTGCGTGGCGCAGGAGGTTGGTGAGCGCCTCCTGCACGATCCGGTACGCGGACAGCTCCAGCCCAGCAGCGAGCGGCACCGGGTCGCCTTCGACGTGTAGCGTCAGCGGGCAGCCGGCCCCGCGGACCTGCGCGACCAGGGCGTTGAGTGAGCGCAGTGACGGCTGCGGGGCATGCTCGTCGGCCTCGTCGGCCTCGTCGTTGTCGCGCAGGATGCCGACGGTCCGGTGCAGTTCGGCGACCGACTCCCGGCCCAGCCGCTCGACGTCGGCGAGCAGTCGCTCGGCCTCGGGCCGTCCGTACAGGCGGCGGGCGACACCGACCTGCAGCACCATCACACTCACGGAATGCGCGACGGCGTCGTGCAGCTCGCGGGCGATCCGGGTCCGCTCCGCCGCCACCGCACGCTGGGTCCGCAGCTCACGCTCTTCGGCCAACTGCGCGGCGAGTTCGGCCAGTTCGGCCGAGCGGGTTCCCTCTCGCCGCACGAGGCTGCCCGCGCCCCAGGCCGCGCCGGCGACGAGGGCGAAGAACACCGGGTCCCACGCTGGTGCGCCCTCGCTGAGCGTCGTCATCCCGAACACCGCGACGAGGGCGGCCGTCGCCCATGCCGCCCGCGTGACCGATGCGGCCCGGGCAGCGGCCCAGCCCACCACGACGAGCATCGCGACCAGTCCCGCCCCGCCGAGGTCGGTGAGCCCGAGCAGCTTCGAGGACGGGTAGAGGGCGGCGACGATGACCAGCGATGTCAGCGGCCGGATTCCCGCCAGGATCACCGCGAGGCCGTATGCGACTGCTACGCCGGCCGCTGTGGCCTGCCGCCCCCGCCAGAGGGCGTCCGCATACGCTTCGTAACTGCCAGCGGCGGCCAGCAGCAGCCCGAGCGGTAGCGGCGCCCAACGGCCGGCGATGTGCGACCCGTTCCCGCGCATCGGTTGCCCCTCCGGTTCCGGCGTTCGGCTCGACGCCACCGGCGCTCGACGATACGGCACTGGGCTGTGTGGATGCCTCCGTCGTCGGGCGGAGTGCCGATCGTTGCGACCTCCGCCGCACGGCGGAGGTCGCATTCGGCACCGCGGCAGAGGCCCGACGAACGCATCGGTTCCTACGGTGGTCACCGATCGCCGCTACTTCGCGGCGACAACTACCTGGAGTGACGTGATGACTGAACAACATATCGACGCCAGTCTGACCAAGCGCCGTGTCCTGACCGGTACGGCGCTGATCCTCGGCGTGGTGATCGAGGTGGCCGGTTGGGCGACGGTCCCGCCGCAGGAAGACCTGAAGAGTGCGACCTACCTTGCGGCGCTCGGGAGCCGGCCCGGCCTGGCTCAGCTGTCGGCGGTCCTGCTGAGCTTCGGCTGGGCGATGCTGGCACTCGGGCTCGTCGGCGCGGTGACGCTGGTCCGCGGGCCCAGGGGTGCCGTGCTGACAATGCTCGGCGCGGTCCCCGCCGCCTTCGGGATGATCTCCGTGTCGGGCCAGGTCTACTCGGACTTCTACAAGATCGCCCTGCACCGCGGGCTGCCTGTCGGTGACGCGGTCCGGGTGTACGAGAGCGCCGAAGCTCTCAGCGGGACCACCGCTTGGACGGTGACCGGGTTCCTCATGTTCCCGGCGCTGCTGGTGATGCTCGTCGGGTACGTGCGGGCCGGCGTCCTCGGCTGGTGGGCCCCCGCGCTGTACGGCGTCGCCACGGTCGGCTTCTTCGCCACGCCACCGGTCGGCTGGATCCCGACGGCGGTCCTCGCCGTCATGTTCGCGCCGCTCGTCGTGCTGGGCGTCCGGGCGTTCGACAGGGCCCGTGCCTCGGTCGTCGCTGCCGAGCGTGTGCCGGCATCCGCCCGCTGAGCCACGCCGGCGCTGTGCCGGGAAAACCCGTCGGCATGCCTGTCGCCCACTCGGGCGTGCAGATGGCGACAGGCACGCCGGTCGTAGGCCGTCACCTACTCGACCCCAATCGGCTCTACGGGGTGGCCCGAGGTCACAGTGAAGCACTACGCCAAGCGCAAGTACACGGCCTACGATGCCTGACCACGCTCGGGTTCGCGTTGCCTGACTCGGCGCGGCAGTGGGCGCAGCGCCCACCAGCGACCCCCTGCCGTACCGTCGAGCGCGCCACTCGCCCGGTCCACGACGAGTGGGGAATCATGCAGGACGGCAGGCCGTTCTTCGTTGCGGGCTACACCTCCGGTGGTGCTCTGTACGGCTGGTTCCGCATTCCGGCGGCGTCATTTGCATGTGCCCGGCGGCCTACGATTCGGTGGTTGATCGTGACGTTGAGGTGCCGGTTTGGGGTGGTTGCATGTATCTAACCCAGGTTTTGCACAACGCTGTCCGGCACCGGGCCGCCTACCCGTTGACGATGTTCGACGGTCGGGTGCGGTCGGTGGCCGAATGCGTCGACCGGGTGGGGCGGCTCGCCGCCGGTCTGCGGGTGCTGGGCGTTGGTGAGGGCGATCGGGTGGCGCTGCTGGCCGCCAATTCCGACCGGTACCACGAGTCGCTGCTCGCTGTGGCCTGGGCCGGCGGGATCGTGGTGCCGCTCAACACCCGGTGGGTGGCCGATGAGGTCCGGTTCGCGTTGTCCGACTGTTCGGCGACGGTGGTGATCACTGACGAGCGGTTGCTGCCGGTCGTGGCTGCGGTCCGGCAGAGCGCCCCGGTCCGCACTGTGGTGGTGATGTCGGATGGCCGTCCGCCGGCTGGAATGGTGTCGTTCGAGGAGCTGATCGGTGGCCACGCTCCGATGCCCGACGTGGGCCGCGGCGGTGCCGAGACGTTGGGCGTCTTCTACACGGGTGGCACGACCGGCCGTGCCAAGGGTGCGGTGCTCAGCCACGACAACGTGTTCGCGTCGGCGTGGGGGTGTCTGGCCACGGGGCAGTTCACCACGCCCGGGGGGCGGTTGTTGCACGCGGCGCCGATGTTCCACCTGGCCGACTTCGCGATCTGGATCGCCGGCCTGCTGACGGGCGGCACCCATGTGATGGTGGACGGGTTCACGCCCGGCGGCGTGTTGGCGGCGATCGAACGGTACGCGGTGACCGACGTGCTGCTGGTTCCCACGATGATCCAGGTGTTGGCCGACTGCCCGGAGGCGGAGCGGTTTGACGTGTCCAGCCTGGTCCGGTTGATTTACGGCGGTTCGCCGATGCCAGCGGCAACGCTGGCTGCGGCGCGCAGGATGTTCCCCGGGGCGGGTCTGGTTCAGGCGTACGGCATGACAGAGCTGGCGCCGGTCGCGACGCTGCTCGGCCCGGCGGAGCATGACGTGCCGCGGCTCGCCGCGTCGGCGGGACGGGCGGCGCCGCACGCCGAGGTCCGTGTCGTGGACGCCGCCGGTGACGAGGTCGCGGCTGGGGTCGTCGGTGAGGTCGTGGTGCGCGGCGACCACGTGATGGCCGGTTACTGGCAGCGGCCGGAGGAGACCGCGGCGGCCCTGCGGGACGGCTGGATGCATACCGGCGACGCCGGGTACTTCGACGACGACGGCTACCTGTTCGTCGTCGACCGGATCAAAGACATGATCATCGTCGGCGGCGAGAACGTGTACTCGGTCGAGGTCGAGCATGTGCTGTTGCAGCACCCGACGGTGGCCGCGTGCGCCGTCATCGGCCTGCCTGATGCGCGGTGGGGCGAGCGGGTGCACGCGCTTGTGGTACCGGCCGGTGACGGCGCGGATGGTGAGCAGCTGCGGGCGTTCTGTCGCGGGCGGCTGGCCGGATACAAGATTCCGCGCACCGTGGAGCTCGTGGCGTCGCTGCCGGTCTCGCCGGCGGGCAAGGTTCTCAAGAGCCGGCTCCGGCAGGAACGCGTACGGTGAGCGACGACCCCGGGTGGCGTGCACACACGCTGGTCGGCCGTGACCATGACGTTGCCCTGGTCCGGTCGTTCGTCGACGACGCCGCGGTCCGCGGAGGGGCCCTGGTCGTCACCGGCGACGCCGGCGTGGGCAAATCGGTGCTGGTCGTCGATGCGGCAGGTTACGCGGCGACGGTCGGCGCCCAGGTGATCTGGGCCGTCGGCATAGAACACGACGCCGGCGTCAGCTTCTCCGGCCTGTCCCAGGTCCTGTCGCCGTTGCTCGACGAGCTGGACGGGCTCGACGCGGGGCACCGCGCCGCGTTGCGCAGCGCGCTCGGCCTGCAGACCCCGAGCACCGCGCCCGGCCGGCTGGCGATCTGCAATGCGGCGCTGGACCTGCTTGTCCGGGCCGCACAGGCCCGCCCGCTCCTGCTGGTCGTCGACGACATGCCGTGGCTGGACACGATCAGCGCCCAGATCCTGGCGTTTCTTGCCAGGCGCGCCGTCGGCCACCGGTTCGGCGTGCTCGCCACCGCCCGGACCGGCGAGCCGACCGAGTTCGACACGAGCCAGCTGCGCACGCACGAACTCGGGCCGCTCACCGACGATGCGGCCCGTGCCCTGCTCGACAACCGCCACCCGGCACTGGCGCCACGATCCCGGCAGCGGCTGCTGGCCGAGGCCCAGGGCAATCCGCTTGCACTGCTGGAACTGCCGATCGCGCTCGCGTCACGCGGCGCACGGCCGACGGAGGTGCTGGCGCCGGTGCTGCCGCTGACCGGTCGGCTGCAGCAGGTGTTCGCCGCCCGGATCGATGCGATGCCGCAGGGCACCCGGGACGCGCTGCTGCTGGCCGTTCTCGACGGCTCCGGTGACGTCGGGGTCCTGGGTGAGCCGTTGAGGGCCGCCGAAACGCTGGCCCCTGCCGTGCGCGAACGGCTGGTCACCATCGACGTTGCCGCAGCGGTGCTGCGTTTCCGGCACCCCTTGATCCGGTCCGCGATCGTCGGCGGTGCGACGGAAGCCGAACGTCGGCAGGCCCATCAACTGCTCGCCAGGCATCACACCCAGGATCTGTTGCGGCGTGCCTGGCATCTTGCTGAGGCGAGCACCGGCCCGGACGAGACCACCGCTGCGTTGCTGCAGCAGGCCGCCCATGTCAACCTCTTCCGCGGCGACGCCGTCCGCGCGATCAGCGAACTGCTACGCGCGGCCGACCTGAGCCCAGCCGGCACCGACCGCAGCCCCCGGCTGGCCGAGGCGGCGTACCTGGGTGCGATCGTGACCGGTGACCTCCGTGACGTACCGGCCCTGCTCGACGCGGCCCGCCGGGCCGACCCAGAGCACCACGGATCGCTGGCCGGGGCGGTGGCCGGGGCCTATCACCTGCTCAACGAGACCGGCGACGTGGACACCGCCCACCGGCTGCTGAGCGGCGCCGTCAACGCGCTGCCGGACCCCGGCGACGCCGGCAACAAGACCCTCGTCGAGGCCCTGTACACGCTGCTGATGGTCTGCTTCTTCGCCGGCCGGGCCGAGTTCTGGCCGGACTTCCACACCGCCGTCGAGCGCCTGAAGCCCCGCCCGCCGCGGCTGTTGTCGGTCCTGGCCGGCACGTTCAGCGATCCGGCCCGGGCCGCGCCGCCAGTGCTGGACCTGCTCGTCGAGGCGGTCGCGCAGCTGCACAAGGAGAACAGCCCGGCCCGGATCGTACGCACCGCCATCGCCGGGAGCTTCCTGGACCGGATCGGCGACTGTCGTGAGCCACTGTGGCGCGCGGTGCGGCACGGGCGCGAAGGCGGCGCCGTCACCTCCGCCATCGAGGCGCTCGCGTTGCTGGCCAACGACGCCTACTTCGCAGGCCGCTGGGACGAGGTGCAGACCCTGACCGCCGAGAGCCTCGACCTGTGCCGGACCCACAACTACCGGCTGCTGCGCTGGCCCGGGCTCTTCCTGCAGGCTCTCGTGGCCGCCGCCCGCGGCGAGGAATTCGCCGCCCGTGCGGCCGTCCAGGAAATGACCCGCTGGGCCGCGCCCCGTCGGGTAGGCGTCGTCACCTGGTACGCGTGGCACGTCCGCACCCTGACCGCGCTGCCGCGAGGTGAGTTCGACGAGGCGTACCGGTGCGCGGCGATGATCAGCCCGGCCGGCCGGCTGGCGCCGCACACCCCGAACGCCCTCTGGCTGATCATGGAGCTGGTCGAGGCCGCCGCCCGCACCGGTCGACTCGCTGAGGCTCGCGCGCACGTGGCCGCGGCCGACGCGGCGCTGATCGGCGACCTGTCCGGCCGTTTGGCGCTGACCGTCGCGGGAGCGCGCGCGATGGCCGCTGACGACGCGGCGTTCCCGGCGCTGTTCGATCGGGCACTGTCGCTTCCTGATGTCGACCGGTGGCCGTTCGACTTGGCCCGCATCCGGCTGGCGTACGGCGAGCGGCTGCGGCGAACCCGGGCCGCGGCCGCTGCCCGCGATCATCTGCGGGCCGCTGCCGACGCGTTCGATCACCTCCGGGCCCGCCCGTGGGCGCTGCGCGCCGGGGGCGAGCTTCGTGCCGCTGGCGGCCACCGTGACGCTGCCGCCGCGACGGTGCCGTCGGCGGTGCTGACCCCGCAGCAGGACCAGATCGCGCGGCTGGCGGCCACCGGGCTGACCAACAAGCAGATCGGGGAACGGCTCTTCCTGTCCGCCCGCACCGTCGGATACCACCTCCACCAGATCTTTCCGAAACTGGGCGTCGCGGCCCGGGCGGGGCTGCGCGACGCGCTGCAGGACCGGCCGCCACCCGGACCGGTCATTTGACAGACGCGGTCCGCGGCGATCCGGCCGTAGCGTCCAACTCCAGATCCCTGACCGGACGGAAAGCTCGGTCCTTCCCCGGACGAGCTACTGGAGATGACGATGCGCATGGCCGGCGACGCCAGCCGGGCGGCAGCCGGCCCGCGATGACCACCACATTCGCGCTGCTGCTTCGGACCGCGCGGCACGAATGCGGCCTGACCCTGGAGGAACTGTCGGAGGTCTCGGGCGTCAGCGTACGCGCACTCAGCGACATGGAACGTGGAAAGGCGCTGGGCCCGCAGCGACGGACCGTCGAGCTGATCGCCGACGCGCTCAAGCTCGAGGGGGTACGCCGCGCCGAGTTCGTTGCACTGGCGAAGGCCGGCCGCGCCCGCCCGGAGCGGTTGACGGTCGCGCCAGGGTTGTGTGAGTTGCCGGGGTCCATCGGAGACTTCACCGGCCGGACCGCGGAGCTCACGTGGATCGCCGGGCTGCTCGACGCGTCGGACGAGCCGACCGACCGGCTGGGCGCGGCGGTGATCTCCGGCGGCGCCGGCGTGGGCAAGACGACCCTCGTCGTCCGCGCCGCGCACCGGCTACGCGACCGGTTCCCCGACGGCGTGTACTTCCTCAACGCCCTGGGCATGAGCCGCCGGCCAGCGGCCAGCACCGATCTGCTCGGACTGGCGCTGCGGGCGATCGGTGTCCGCGACCAGCAGCTGCCGCAGGCACCGGCCGAACGCGCCGGGCGATACCGGCAGTTGCTGCGGCAGCGGCGCGTCCTGGTGATCGTGGACGACGCGGCGGCGGAGTCCCAGGTGCGGCCACTGCTGCCCGGCGCAGGACCCAGCCAGCTGATCGTCACCAGCCGGCGGCTGCTGGCCGGGCTGGAAGGCGTCCAACGGCTCCACCTGGATCCGATGCCGGCCGTCGACGCCAAAGACCTGCTGGGCCGGATCCTGGCCGAGCGGGCCGGCCCGCCGCGCGCCGACGACCTGCAGCAGCTGGTCGACCTGCTGGGCGGACTGCCGCTGGCGGTGCGCATCGTGGGCAACCGGCTGACCTCGCGGCCGGGCTGGAGCACGGCGGACCTGGTGGCGCGGTTGTCGGCAGCGGAGCGCCGGCTCGATCAGCTCAACGCCGGCGACCTGAAGATGGCGGCCGCGTTCGAGATGTCGTACGAACAGCTCCCCGATCTGGTGCGGCCCTTGTTCCGCCGAGCGTCGCTGGTGCCCGGGGCGGACTTCAGCGCGGCGCTGCTGTCGGTCATCGGCGAGGTCCCGGTCGCCGTGGCCGAGGACCGGCTCGACGATCTCGTCGACCTGGGGCTGCTGGACGCCGCAGAGGGCGGCCGATACCGCTTCCACGACCTGGTCCGCCTGTACGCGAGCCGCTGTCTGCAGGCCGAGGACCCGGTCAATGTCGTGACCGACGCGCGGCGACGGATGGTCGCCTGGCTGCTCGACACGCTGACGACGGCGGGCCGGTCGGTCCAGCCGGGAGGGGTCGACACCGCGGTGTTCGGCTGCGCCGACGACGCGGAGGCGTGGATCCGTGCGGAGTCCGAGCACTGGTTCCAGGCGCTCGGCGCCGCGGCCGTCGCCGGAGACCACCGGGCCGTCGTCCGCGCGGTCAACGCGGTCTACGCGTTCTACGAGCGCTGGGTGCACTGGCCCCACTGGGCCGACGTGTTCACCCTCGCGCTGGACTCGGCGGTGCAACTCGACGACGCTGCTTTGCAGGCCGAGTTCCTGAACCATCTCGCCTACACCCACACGCTGCCGTGGCGGATGGACGGCACGGCCGCGCTGGACTGCGCGCAACGGGCGCGGGCCCTGGCCCGGCAGGCCGGCGACCTTCGGCAGGAGGCGTTCGCTCTGCTGTACACGGCCGCAGCCCTGCGGGTTCGGCCGCCGCGCGACCCCCAGGCGGCGCTCGGCGCCATCCGGCAGGCCACCGATCTCTTTGCACGGGTCGGCGACGTCGGCGCCCACATGGAAAGCGTCCTGGGCTGCGGCGTCATCGCCTTCGACCTCGGCAACACCGCAGCGGCGCTGGCCGACTACCAGCGGGCGCTGGCCATCACCGAGGACCCCGGCTCCAGGCTGACACCATTCGCCGTCGAAGCGGTCCTCCCGCACATCCTCGGCCACACCGCCCAGGCACTGGGCCGACTCGGCCGCCGCGACGAGGCCATCCCGATGATGCTGCGCGCGGTGCACCTCTTCGAACGCCTGCAGGTCGTCATGGGCCAGGCGGCGTGGCTGCGGATCCTCGGTGAGGAGCTCTACGGCAACGACCACGCGGCGGAGGCGCGGGCGAGCCTGTCACGGGCGGGCGAGCTCTACGAGACGGTCGGCCAGCATGAACGCGCCGCGTACTGCCGGGACAGGGCCAACGCCATCTCCACGGCTGGCGCGGAACCGTAGTTCTGCGTCCTGTTCTGCCTGGGCTGGCGCGCCCGGCGGGACTTGCATGGAGGACGAGCGGCGGGCGTCTCGCCCGCCGCCGGACCCGAGGAGCATCCCATGATTCGCAACGTCGTGCTGGTGCACGGTGGGTTCGTCGACGGATCGGGCTGGCTGGGCGTACACCGGCTGCTGACCGCCGACGGGTTCACCGTCAAGATCGTGCAGAACCCGACGCTGTCGCTGGAAGGCGACGTCGCCGCGACGCGGTTCATCCTCGACGGGCTCGACGGGCCGGCCGTGCTGGTCGGTCACTCCTACGGCGGGGCGGTCATCAGCGAGGCTGGCACCCACGACGCCGTCGCCGCGCTCGTCTATATCGCGGCGTTCGCCCCGGACAAGGGCGAGTCCGTCAACACGCTGATCGCCGACCCGCCGCCCGGCGCACCGGTCCCGCCGATCCTGCCGCCCCGCGACGGGTTCCTGTTCCTCGACCGGGACAAGTTCCACGCCTCGTTCGCCGCCGACCTGCCCGAGGACGAGGCCGTGTTCCTGGCCGACGCGCAGGTGCCGTGGGGCGTCGACGCGCTCGCCGGCACGGTCACCGAACCGGCCTGGCGGCACAAGCCCGCCTGGTACCTGGTCGCGACCGAAGACCGGATGATCCCACCGCCGGCCCAGCGGGCAATGGCCACCCGCGCCGGCACAGTCACCGCCGAGGCCATCGGCAGCCACGCCATCTACGCCTCCCAGCCTGGCGCGGTCGCCGACCTCATCCGCCAGGCCGCCGCCGACCGCTGACCATCACCAGGAGATCACCATGACACCGAATGTCTCACGCCGGCAGGTGCTGGCGGCCGGCGCGGCACTGGCCGGGTCGGCGGCGCTGGTAGCCACCCCGCTCGGCGCGGAGGCCGCAGCCGCTGCGGCGCCCCGCACGGACCGGCCCGGGTCGAGGACCAAGCCGACCGTCGTGCTGGTGCACGGCGGCTACGCCGACTCGTCGTGCTGGAACGCGGTCATCGCGGACCTGCAGCGCAGGGGCTACCCCACGATCGCGGGCTCGAACCCGCTGCGCGGCATCCCGACCGACGCCCCCTACATCGCCAGCCTCCTCGACTCCATCGACGGGCCCGTCGTGCTGGTAGCCCACTCCATGGGCGGCACCGTCATCACCAACGCCGCCGCCGGCAAGAGCAACGTCAAGGCCCTGGTCTACGTCGCGGCGTTCGTGCCGGACGTGGGCGAGACTCAGGCGGATCTCATCAACAGGTACCCCGGCAGCGAGGTCCTGCCCGTGAGCGTCCCAGTCCCGTACACCAAGCCCGACGGCAGCACCGGCACCGAGCTGTACCTGAGCGAGGACGGCCAGGCGGCCTTCGCCGCCGACATCTCCCCGGCGGCGTTCCGGCTCCTGCAGGCCACCCAGCGGCCGTTCGACGCGGACTCATTCATCTACCCCACCACGGCCGCCGCGTGGCGGACCATCCCGACGTGGGGCCTGGTCGCCGGCCGGGACAAGGCCATCCCGCCCGCGTGCGAACGCTTCATGTACAGCCGTGCGAAGGCCCGCAAGGTCGTCGAGGCGCCGACAGCGTCCCACGTCGTCATGATCAGCCACCCCAGGACCGTCGCGGACCTGATCCACGACGCCGCCACGGCCACCTGCTGAGCCCGTCGTTCGCTGCGGTACCCTCCGCCGTCAGTGCCCCGGCTCGCCGTCGCGAGCCGGGGCACTGTCACGCCCGGCGAACGGCGCCGTGCCGTCGTGCGCTCGGCGGTCCTGATCAGGCAGTACGCCGCGGCGGTCAGCGCGCTGCTGGCACAGCCGGACACCATCGCGCGGGCCTCCCGGCTCGACGAGGCCCTCGTGGCTTCTTCGCAGGCGGCGGAGATGTTCAAGAAGGCCGACTTCTACGTCCAGGGCCGCCCCGCAGTCACCAGGTGCCGCTTCGACGCAGGGCGCTACGCCGAAGCGTCACTGCCGGAACACGGCATCCTCGGAAACGCGCGAAGTTCGTGTGGCCGTAGAAGCGGAACCAGCTGCATGTCCTCGGGGTCCGGGTCAGCCGGGCTGCGCGTTCGCCCGGCTGACCCGGAGTTGTACGAGGAAGTGCCCAGGCCTGCGCTCGCGGCCGGTGGTGCTTCCGAGCCCTGCTCCACCAGTGCGACCGCCAACCGCGACACCACGCCAGTGGCAGCACCATCGTCAACCGTCAGAACAAGCTCGATGTCGGTGTCGCAGTGCAACAGCGTTGGCGGTTCGAGTAGACCCGGCTCACCGCGGCGTGCGGCGGGCCACGACGGGTGGTGTCGCGGTGGCGCCCGCGGCGAGCAGCGGCGCGGCAGCGTCCAGCAGTACCCGGCCGAGGAACGCGGCCAGGTACGTGCCCGTGACCCGCAGCGCGGTGCCGCCGTCGACGGGGCCCAGGGCGAACAGTGCCCGCAGCGGCGCGGCAAGGTAGTAGACGCCGGCGTCGCTGAAGTTGAAGTGCTGGGCACCACGGATCTCGTAACACCACACGTCGCCGGTCCCGGCGGCGAAGAGTGCGCGGGCCGTGTCCCGGTCGGCGGTGTCCACCGGCCCGGCCTGGTCGCAGGCGCCGGTCACGCAGGAGCCGTCGCTGCCGACGATCATCATCGGCCGGTCGAGTCCGTCGTGCACGACGGAGCCGAACTGGGTGCCGTCGAGGTCGGCGGCACCGGCGCAGCGGTCGTCGAGATGGCACGCTTCCAGCGCCGCCGCGCCGCCGAACGAGTGGCCGATGTAGGCGGTCCTCGCGGTGTCGACGTGCCCGGCGAACGGTCCACCGGCGTCGAGGGTGCCGAGGGCGGCGGTCCGGGCCGCCGCGAAGCGGGCGTCCGCGGCCCACACGGCGACGAGCTGGTCGCCGGCGGCCTGGGCCGGCCCGGCGTGCAGATCCTCGGCGTTGAACGCATCCGGGTTGCCGGCAGCGGTGGCGGTCACCGGCCGCCCGTCCAGCACGGTGAGGTTGGCGCTGTAGGTGGGGGTGACGCCGGCGACGAGGAAGCCGTGCGAGGCCAGTTCCTCGGCGAGGCTGCTGTACTGCGGTGCGGCGAACCCGAGACCGGGTGCCAGGACCACGACCGGGAACCGGCCGGCGGCGACCGGCGAGTCCTGGACGGCGTGGCCACGGATCCTGTCGAAGCGGGTCTCGCCGAGGCCGGGCAGCCCGCCGAGGTGCAGCCGCGCCCAGGCGCCCGGTGCGTAGGCCGCGGGCCGGGCTCCCGCCGGCGGGGCGGCCGGATACCAGAGCCACACCGCCAACGTGCGATGGATGTCCGGCTGCGGTGCCAGCGGGTCGGTGCGGGACTCGTCGGTCCAGTCGAACATCGCCCGGCCGACCGGGTAGGCGCCGTCCGGTGCGGGCAACGTCACCGGCCGGGCGTGCCGGACCGCCGCGTAGCCGACGTAACCGACGCCGACGCCGGTGATGGCGAGCAACGAAACCAGCACATATCGCAGCAGCCGGCGCGCGAAGGTCGAACGGGTCGCCATGACCGTGATAGTACACGGCGCGTAGTACGTAGCGTGTACTAAGGTTGGAGGTTCAGCGAGCCTTCAGGTCCCGGTCCATAGCGTGCCCGGCATGTGGCAGCTGGCGACACTACGACGGGAACGCCTGGTCGCGGGCGTGCTGGTTGGCTGGGCCGTGATGTGGTTCGTCGTGATGGCGGTCCACGGCGGCGGGTCGTGGCACTTCTTCGTCGACGGCGCGACCGCCCTCGCCGACCTCGACGACACGGCCGCCGGCGGCCTGCACCTCTACGCGGCCGCGCCCGTGCTGCAGATCGGCCCCGTCGCCTTGCTGGCTGCCCTACCGCTGCTCGCCGCCGGACCGCCCGGGGCACTGTTCGCCGTGCAGGTCCTCGGCGCGGCCGCCGGCCTCGTCATCGTCCGGCAGATCCGGCAGGTCGCCGGCCGGATCCGGCCGAACCTCGACCGGCACGACATCAACCTGCGGGTGGCCCTGGCCGCGCTGTACCTGCTGCCGGTCTGGATGTACCTGGCGGTCAGCTCCGCCCATCTCGACGACGTCCTCGCCCTGCTCGGCACGATCGCCGCCGCACAGGCCGCCTGCGCCCGCCGGCCGGTCCTGACGGGCCTGCTGCTGGGCCTCGCCGTCGACGCGAAACCATGGGCGCTCGCCTTCGCGGCTCTGCTGCTGATCGCCGGCGACCGGCGCGGTCGGCTGCTCGGGCTGCTCACGCTGGCGGCGACCGTCACGGTGGCCTGGCTGCCGTTCCTGCTCGCCGACCCCGGCACGATGCGCGCCGTGCACTACACGATCCCCAACACGCAACTGTCCGCACTGCGGGTGTTCGGCGTGCACGACCCGCGGACCCCGTCGTGGGCCCGCCCGGCACAGCTGCTGCTGGGCCTCGCGCTCGGCGTCGTGGCGGTCCGCCGCGGCAGGTGGGCCGCAGTGCCGCTGCTGGCCGTGATGGCCCGCGTCGTGCTCGACCCCGGCACCAACCGCTACTACGTGGCGGGCATCGTCGTCGGTGCCGCACTGTGGGACGTCGCCGGCTCCCGCGCGGTGCTGCCGTGGTGGACGATCGGCGCCGGCGTCGGGCTGTTCACCAGCCGTTTCGTGCCGATGCCCGACCGGGCGCACGGGTGGCTGACCGTCGCCTATTTCGCCGCTTGCTGCGGCCTCGTCCTCGCGCCCCGCGGCTGGACCGATCGTGCCGCCGCGGCCGGTGTACGGTGGCTGCCCCCGACCCTCCACGCTCACGCCGACCGCCTGCGGGCCGCGTTGACCGACGCCCTGCGGCTGGAGGCCCTACCGGGCGTCGATGCGCAGCAGCGGGCCGAGATCGACGGCGGCGCCGGCACACACCCAGGCGAGCGTCAGCAGGGCCCCGCCGGCACCGACCGGCAGCAACTGCGGGCCGCCGGGCAGTGACGCGGTCCCGATCACCAGCCCGGCCGCCGTTGCCGCAGCCGCGAGCGTGCCCAGCCCGGCCATGATCGCCCGGGGCGACGCCGGCCGGCCGAGCACCGGTCCGTGCCGGGCCACCAGCCGGCAGGTCTGCGCCGCGGCCCAGGCGAGTGCCATGTACCAGCCGAGCAGCAACGCGGCCTTCGACCCTGCGGTCAGGGCCGGCGCGACGCGGACCACGCCGACGACGAGAGCGCCCACCAGCGCCGGCGGCAGCAGCCCGCGGACCCCGGCTCGGCACACCACCCTGCTGCCCGCCAGCGGCCACCTCGGCCGGGGCGCGACCAGAACGAGCCCGGCGAGCATGGCAATGAGGCAACCGCTGAGCAGGTGAGCCCGGCCCGCGGATGCCAGCTGCGCGTCGTCGAGCTCGGCGGCCAGATGCAGCACATACCAGCCGACGGCGGCGACCACGACGGCCAGCACCGACGCCCGGTGCCGTCGCTGGCTCCCGCTGTCGGCCGGCCACACCGCCGGATGCAGCCACATGCCCACGGCCGAGCAGGTGAGTCCCAGCCAGGCCCGTGGGCCGGCGGCGTGCACCTCCGCCTCGACGTCCTCGCCCCACCGCGCCCGGAACGCCGCCGGATACATGCCGACGAGCGCCCGCACGAGCCGTGTCCGCCCGCCGCCGGACACGGCACTCACGCCGCACCGGTGGCGAGCCGCCGCAGCCCCGTCGCGGCGACCTGGGCCATCGAACGCAGCTCCCGCTCCAAGACGGCGCGGCCCTCCGCGGTGATCCGGACCGGCCGCTTGCGCCCCTCCGCGTCCGACGGCTCCGGCTCGACGAACCGCTTCGCCTCCAGCCGGGCCAGGGCCCCATACAGGCTGCCGACGCCGAGCCGCTCGCCGGTGAGCTCGGCGATCGCGGTGTTGATCGCGTAACCGTGCTTGGGCCCGTCGGCGAGCGCACACAACACCAGCGTCTGAGCGTCCGCCGTCTGCATCACCCGATGCTACCCGCCGCGTAGTACGCGCCGTGTACCAGTACGCCGGCCGTGGCGGCACGTCCGGGGGAACGCCGGCCACGACGTTCAGCGACCGTTCAGGTCCGAGGTGTGAGCCTGTGCCGTATTTCGGCGTGTCCCTCATCGTCACCACCATCGTGTTCAGCGTCCTGCTCGCCGCGACGTTCGTCCTCTGGTACCGCAGCGAACGCACCCTCTCGATCCACTCCATCACCACGCGCCGCCGCGAATGGTTCTACTGGGCGGCGATCCTGTTCACGTTCGCGCTCGGCACCGCCGCCGGCGACCTGCTCGCGGAGCGGCTCAGCCTCGGTTACCTGCCGTCGGCCGGAATCTTCGCCGCGGTCATCGCGGTGATCGCGATCGGCTACCGGTCCGGCGTGCTCGGCGGCGTGTTCGCGTTCTGGGCGGCGTACGTGCTCACCCGGCCGCTCGGCGCGTCACTCGGCGACTGGCTGTCCCAGGCGCGCGCCGACGGCGGACTCGGCCTCGGTACCGTCGGACCCAGCGTCGCCTTCCTCGTGATCGTGATCGGGCTGGTGACGTACCTGACGACGTCACGGCGCGACGTCATCGAACCCTGAACTGACCTGCCCGCTTCGCCGGACCCACAGATCACCGCCATTGAACCGGGTCCTTACAGCCGGCCGGGTCAGGTGGTGGAGGATCGCCGGGCGCGGGACCGGGCGCGCAGCAGCTCGACGGCGATCGGTGCCACCGACACGACCACGATGCCGATCAGGATGAGCTCGATGTTGTCCTTGACGAACGTGACCTGGCCGAGGAAGTACCCCAGGACCGTGACGCCGCAGCTCCATAGGATGCCGCCGAGGACGTTGTAGACGATGAAGGTGCGGTAGTGCATGCGGCTGGCGCCGGCGACGATCGGGGTGAAGGTGCGCACGATCGGCACGAACCGGGCCAGGACGATCGAGCGGGCGCCGTGGCGTTCGAAGAACTCCTGCGCCTTCGTCAGGTACTCCTGTTTGAACAGCCGGGAGTCGGGGCGGCGGAACAGGGCCGGCCCGACCCGCCGGCCGAACAGGTAGCCGACCTGGTCACCGGCGATGGCCGCGACCGATACCAGCAGGCAGACCAGCCACAGTGGCTGGTGCAGGTAGCGGCCGCCGGCGACGAGCAGTCCGGTGGTGAACAGCAGTGAGTCGCCGGGTAGGAAGAACCCGATGAACAGCCCAGACTCGGCGAACACGATCGCGAGGATGCCGATGAGGCCGAAGGTGGAGATGAGCCACTCCGGGTCCAGGAACTTGGGGCCGACAGCGAGGGTCGTGCTCAGGGCGTACACGATGCGGAACTCCCATTGAGGGGGTGGACGAGTCTGGTGGCTGCTTCGATGACGAGGACCGAGGCGAGGGCGATGCCGAGACCGGCGAGGATGTCACCGGGGTAGTGCACGCCGACCCAGATCCGGGCGACGCCGACGACGGTTGCGGTCACCAGGAGGGTGATCCCCCAGCGGCGGTACAGGAACCAGCCGATGGCGACGGCGATCGTGAACGCCGCGGTGGCGTGGTCGCTGGGCAGGGAGCCGCCCGCGTCGTGCGGGATCAGTTCGTAGTTCATCGCCGGTGACGGTAGGCCGGGCATCCTGAGAATCCGATGAAGGACCGTTCACGGGTGGGTGATCACCACCGGGACGGCGCTGACCTGCTCGGCGAGGGCGTTGACCACGGCGGCGAGCAGCTGCACCTGTTCCCGGGTGAGCGTGTCGTAGGACGCGAACCCGTCGCCGTGGCGGTGCTTGCCGAGCTCGGCGGTGACTGCGGCGAATCGTTGGTCCAGGGCCGTGCCGAGGTCGGGCCGGCGGGCGTCCAGGACCGGCCGCAGCGTGTCGAGGGCGGCGCGGCAGCCGTCGACGTTCGCGGCGAAGTCCCACAGGTCGGTGTGGGAGTAGCGGTCCTCCTCGCCGGTGACCTTCTTCGCGGCGACCTCGTCGAGGAGGCTCTTGGCGCCGTTGGCGACCTCCAGCGCGGTCGCCTCCACGCCGTCGAGGCGGTGCCGCAGTTCGGTGACGTCGGACTCCAGCTGCACAGCGACGGGCGTGACCTCGGTCATCGGTGTGCCGTTCCACAGTTGCTGCTCGATGCGATGCCACCCGGTCCAGGGCTGGCCGGGGTCGAGGTCGCCGTCGCGGGCGTCGATGCGCGGGTCGAGGTCGCCGAAGGACTCCGCGACGGGTTCGATCCGCTCGTACGGGGTGCGGGCCGCCGCGTACAGCGCCTGGGCACGGCCACGGTCGCCGGCCTTGACCGCGGCGACGAACCCGGCGGTCTGCGCGGTCATCAGGTCGCCTTGCGCCAGCAGGTAGCGGTGGTACGCGGCGGCGGCCGTGGCGAGGGCCGGGTCGGCGCTGGTGGCGCCGGACGGGGCGCCGCCGGTGACGGTGAGCGGCCCGCGCAGGCCGGTGCCGGTCATGCCGGGTCTGCAGGAGGTGGTGTACGAGCCTGCCGCCAGTTCGACGTGCAGGGTGCGGGTGACGCCGGGCGCGATGTTCTCGACCTCGCCGATGATCCGGTCACCGGCCCCGTACACGTAGAACTCCGTCAGCTTGGAGCCCTTGTTCGTGACCGTGAACTCGCGGCCGCCCGCGGTGGTGTGCTCGGTGCTGACGGTGCAGGTGGTGTCGGTGGCGGTGACCGTGATCCGGTCGGTCGCGGGCGCGGCGGCCGGCCCGCCGCAGCTGCTGCTCGGGGTGAGGACGACCGCGACTACCGCGACCGCACCGACCCGCACCTTGGCCGGTGCGGCGACCGGACGGAAGTACAGCAGCAGCATGACGGCGGCGAACCCGGCCCAGGCGAGCACCTCCAGGACGGTCGCGCGGGTGGTGACGTTGACGGTGCCGGCCAGGAGCGTGGCATACCACGAGGTCGGGTCCACGCCGGCGCTCACATCGAAGGCGAGGGTGGTGCCGCCGGGCAGCACGGCCGCGCTCTGCAGGCCGTGCACGGCGTACTTGAGGATCCCGGCCGCGACCAGGATCAGCAGGACCGCGGTCCAGGTGAAGAACCGGCCGAGGTTGATCCGGGCGGTCGCGGTGCTGATCAGCCAGCCGAGCCCGACCGCCACGACGACCCCGCTCAGCATCCCGGCCAGCGGCGCCGCGGACTCGCTCGCCCCCTCCGCGGCGGCGAAGACCAGCAGCACCATCTCCACGCCCTCACGCACGACGGCGAAGAACGCGGTCGCGGCGACCGCCCACCCGCCGACGCTCAGCGCGGTGGCCAGCCGGTCGGTGAGCTCGCCCTTGAGCGTGCGGGCGGTCCGGCGCATCCAGAAGATCATCGCGGTGACCAGGACGACGGCGGCGAGGGAGGTGACGGCCTCGAACAGCTCCATCCGCACGCCGCTGCCGAGCCACCCCGCGACCGTGGTCAACAGGACACCGAGCCCCGCCGACAGCAGGATCGCCACCGCCACCCCGGCCCACACGTGCGGCAGCCGGTCCCGCCGCCCCGCCTGGACGAGGAACGCGACCAGAATGCTGACCACGAGCGCAGCCTCGAGACCGTCGCGCAGACCGATCAGGAAGCTCGCGAAGAACACCGTTCCCACGCACTCACTCCAAGCAAGGTTAGGCTAACTTCGCTAGACTCCTACATCTTGTAGGAGTGCGCAAGTCGGCCTCGCGCCACCGCTGGAGCGCCTCGAGCATCGCCGTCGTGGAGTTCGCGCTGGTCGCCCACGCGTGGTGGTCGGCGGCCTGACACCGGCACGTTCAGCGGACTCTCAGGCCGCCCTCGGCACACTGCCCGGCATTTCCCGGCACGTCCATCCGGAGGCGGCGCACATGGATCGAACACCTCGGCATCTGCGGACCTGGCTGCTAGCGGTGGCGGCGGCGGCCACGGCCGGCTTCCTGGCCCTCACCGCCGTCGTGGTGGCCCACGTCGCGGTGGTCGAGCGGTTCGACAACGGCGTGAGCAGCACGGCCCGGCAGTTCGCGGCCGGGCACGTCCGCTGGCGCACGCTGATGTCGTTCGTCACCCATACCGGTGACTCGGGCGTGCTGGTGTCCCTGGCCCTGCTGACCTTCATCGTCCTCGCGTGGCGCCAGCAGTGGCAGGCGGCGCTGCTGGCGGTCGCCGCCCCCGCGGCGTCGGTCGCCATCCGGGTCACGGTCCTGCACCTGGTGGCCCGGGAGCGGCCCGTCGACCGGCTCACGGCGATCTCTGGATGGTCGTTCCCATCGGGTCACACCACGTCCAGCGGGGTCGCGGCGGGTGTCGCGATCCTGCTCGTGCTCGCCTACGTGCGGCGCGAGCCGCTGCGGACCGCCCTGATCGTCACCGCCGCCGGATGGGCCGTGCTGGTCGGCGTGAGCCGTGTCGCCCTCCTCGCGCACTGGCCGACCGATGTCCTCGCCGGCTGGTTCCTCGCGACCGCGGTGACGACGGCGTTCGCAGCGGGCCGCACCGGCGCCGCCAAGCAGCCCCAGCAGCCGGCTTCCTGAGGTGTTCGTTGTTCGCCAGGTCGAGGCGCCGCTGCTCGCGGACGGTCTGCCCGGCGGCCGGCCGCAGCGGCGAGATCGGGCCGGCGCCGCCGACAGCCGCGGACGCGGCGATCACCCGGCCGTCGGCGTCGACGACCTGCACGAAGGTGCGGTCCCGGAGCGACGGCCGGATCGCGGCGGTGAGGCTCGCCCCGCCGGACTGGCCGACCGCGGCCGCCACCTGGACGGCCCGCTGATTGGTGGTCTGGTTGACGTTGTCGAGCAGGATCAGCCGCGCCGCGACGACGAGCGCGATACCGCTGAGGATCGACGCGACGGCGACGACGAGCGCGGCGGCGAGCGCGGAGCGCATCCGCACGCCGAGCCGCCGCCGCACCCGGTCCCTGAGCTTCGTCCTGCCCGCCATACCTGGCAAGGCAACCCGGTGCTCCTGAACCCACGCTGAAGCGCGCTACTGGAGGGTGAGCGTCCCGGCGTCCGCGGCCGCGCCGAGCGGCGGCAGGCCGTAGGCGTCCTCGATCGTCCGCAGGATCGTGTAGTGATCGATGCGCGCGGTCCGGTCGCCGGGGGTGACGCCGGCGCCGAGGACGACCGTCGGGATGTGATTGCCGTCGGTGCGGTTGTCCTCGTCGAAGGTGAGGATGAGCAGGCTGTTGTGGGTCTCGGCCCAGTCGATGTAGCCGCCGAGGGTGTCGCGCAGCCACGCGTCGGCGTCGGCCTTCGGGCAGTCGTGCATGTCGTGGCACAGGCCGGGGATGACGAACGCCACGGTCGGTAGCCGGTCGTAGTCGGCGGGCAGGTCCGTCAGCGGCCGGTTGACCTCCGCGGGCACGTTGTCGAAGTTGACCCACGGGTTGTGCCGTCGCACGTAGCTGCCGGCGGCGCAGACCGCCGAGCCGGCGGCCGGCAGGTCCTCGGCGTAGCCGGCGAACGTGTGCCCGGCGTCCAGCAGCTGCCGGGCGAGGTTCGGCTCGTCGTGGAACATGTGCCCGCAGTGGTTGTCGGTCACGCCCTGGGTGCTGCCGGAGAACAGGGCGAGGTAGTTGGGCTGGCTGGGATGGGTCTCGCCGTACGCTGCGGTGAAGTTGGCCCCGCGGCGGGCCAGGTCGCTGATGTACGGGGTCTTTCGATGTCCGATGACGGCGTCGTACCGCTTGTTCTCCATCACCACGATCACGATGTGGTCGGGGCGCGGGGTGCTCGATGGCGGTGCGGCGAGGACCGCACCCGCGCCGAGCAGCGAGGCGCCCGCCAGGATTGCCGGAATAATACGCATTCCTACAATTTGTAGGAGATCGTGGGTGCGCGGGTCGAGCGCCACGGTCGTGTCACCGCTTCGTGGACCGGCGGCTGTTCAGCGTCCTTTCAGGTTGGCAGGCCGAACATCCACCGCAGCCTGGCCCATCCGGACCGGCATCCCGGACCCGAAAGGATCGGACCGATGACGGCACCGCTGATCCACGGCCGGTCGGCCCGCGTGGTGGTCGTCTCCGCCAGCTTCGGCGCGGGCCACGACGGCGCGGCCGCCGAGCTGAACCGTCGGCTGCGGCTGGACGGGTTCGCGGTCCAGCGGCACGACTTCGTCGACCTGCTGCCCCGCCGCGCCGGCCGGCTGCTGCGCGGCATGTACCGCCGGCAGCTCACCACGCTTCCCGCCACCTGGGGCTGGCTGCTGTCCGCGGTCGGCACCGCGGGCGTTGCGGCGGCCGCGTCCCGGCTCACCGCGCTCGCCGACGAGGCGACCCTCGCCGCGGTCGGCCCTGATGCCGCCGCCGTGGTCTCCACCTACCCGCTTGCTGGTCAGGTCCTCGGCCGGCTGCGTCGGGACGGCCGGCTGAAGGCTCCGGCGCTGACCTACCTGACGGACCTGTCGGTGCACCCGCTGTGGATCGCCGGCGGCGTCGACACCCACCTCGCCCTGCACGACGAAGCGGCCCGGCAGGCGCGCCGGCACGGCGCCCGCGACGTGCGGGTCGTCGCACCCGCCGTGTCGCCGGCGTTCGGCCGTACGCCCCCGGTCACCTCTCAGGTGCGGCAGCGGCTGCGGTTCGGTCTGCCGGCCGTGGCGCCGCTGGCGCTCATCGTCGCGGGTGCCTGGGGCGTCGGCGCCGTCGAGCGGGCCGCCGCCGACATCGCCGCCACAGGCCTCGCCGTCCCCGTCGTGGCGTGCGGACGCAACGACCCGCTGCGGCACCGGCTCGCCCGGACCGGACGGGTGGTCGCGCTCGGCTGGATCGACGACATGGCCGCCCTCATGCGCACCTGCCAGGTGGTGGTGCAGAACGCGGGCGGGCTGTCGTCCCTGGAGGCGCTCACCGCCGGCGTCCCGGTCGTGACCTACCGGTGCGTGCCCGGCCACGGCCGCAGCAACGCCGAGGCCCTCGACGTGGCCGGCTGGGTCCCCTGGATCCGCGACCCGGCCGACCTGGCCGCCGCGCTGCGCCAGGCGATGGTCACCCCGAACGCGTTCCGCCCGGCGGCGATCCGCCCGGAGACCGTCATCGCCGCAGCGGCCGGCATGCCGAGCCCGGTCCCGTCCGCGGTCCGGCCGCCTTCGCCGGTGGCGGACGGCGGTCCGCGGGTGGTGGCGGCATGAGGCGGGGACTGGCGTGGGCGGCCGGTGTCGCCGGTGCCGCGTGGGCCGTGCACGCCGCTCCCGCCGTCACCGCCTGCACGCCGCTGCGCCGCGCGGTGCTGCCCGGTCTCGCCGGGGCCGGGGCCGCCGGGCACGTCGCGCTGACCTTCGACGACGGCCCCGACCGCCGCTCCACCCCGCAGTTCCTGCGGGTGCTCGCCGAGCACGACGTGCAGGCCACCTTCTTCCTGCTCGCCTCGATGCTGCAGCACGACCCCGACCTCGGCCGTGAGATTGTCGCCGCCGGCCACGAGGTCGCCGTGCACGGCTGGGCACACCGGTGCCTGCTGTGGCGCACCCCCGGTGCCACCGCCGACGACATCACCGCCGCCCGCGACCTCATCGCCGCGACGACCGGCGTGACCGCGCGGTACTACCGCCCGCCCTACGGTGTGCTCACCGCCAGTGCCCTGCGCACCTGCCGGCGGATCGGCCTGCGACCGGTGCTGTGGACCAGCTGGGGCCGCGACTGGCGGGCCCGCGCCACCCCGACGTCCATTGTGGACACCGTCGCCGGGCGGCTCGCCGGTGGCGGCACGGTGCTGCTGCACGACTCCGACTGCACCTCGGCCCCCGGCTCGTGGCAGCGGACCCTGGCCGCGCTGCCCAGGATCATCACCCTGGCCCGCGACCGCGGCCTCACCGTCGGCACGCTCGCCGAGCACCTGGGCGAACAAGCACGCGAACACGCGGGCGAACGAGCTGGCGAACGTCTGGCCGAACGCCGCGTGGTGTCGGCATGACGTGGCTCGTCACCGGCGGCGCCGGATACATCGGCGCCCACGTCGTACGGCGGCTGCGCACCGCGGGGCAGCCCGTCGTCGTGCTGGACGACCTGTCCACCGGGATGCCGCACCGGGTGCCCGCCGACGTGCCGCTGACCGTCGCCGACGCGCACCACGCCGCGGCCGTACACCTCGAGACCCGGCGGGCCGTCGGGCGGATCTACAACGTCGGCAGTGGTCGCGGGGCATCGGTCCTCGACGTCGTGCGCACCGTCGAGTCCGTCACCGGGCTGCCGGTGCCGCGTCACGCGGGGGCGCGGCGGGCCGGGGACGCGCCCGCCGTCGTCGCGGCCGTCGGCCGGATCCGCGACGAGCTCTCCTGGCAGGCCCGGCACACGCTCGCCGACACGGTTGCCGCCGCGTGGACGGCCCGGCGGCACGACACGGTCGCGACGGCCGGACGGCCATGACGACCAGGGCGCGGCTGATCCTGCTGGCGGGCGGGATCGCCGTGGTGGTGTGGGCGGCGCTGCACCTGTCGTCCGTCGGCGCATCGTGGTCGGGTGCCTGGCGGCAGCTCGGCACCGTCACCTGGCAGTGGCTCGCCGCGCTCGGCGTCGTCTGGCTCGCCGGGCTCTGCGTGCACACCATCGTGCTCAGCGCCGCCATGCCCGGCCTCACCCACCGCCGGGCCCTCACCCTCAACCTGGCCGGCAGCGCCCTGTCCAATGTGCTGCCGCTCGGTGGCGTCGCCGGCACCGCGCTCAACCTCGCCATGGTCCGCGGCTGGGGCCACGGCAACCTCGACTTCGCCCGGTTCGTCATGCTGTCAAAGGCCTGGGACACGGCGGCAAAGCTCTTCATGCCACTCGTCGCCGTCGGCACGCTGCTCGCCACCGGCTCCCTGGACGCCGGCCCCAACGGCATGCTGTGGCTCGCGACGGCGGTCTTCGCCGCCGGGACAGGTCTGCTCCTGGTCACCGCGCTCTTCGGCCGGGCGGGACCACTCCTGCGCGTCGTCGCGTTCGCCGAGCGGCTGCGGCACCGACGGCCCGGCTACGGCGCCGGCGCACCCAGTGCCGTGCCGGGCTGGACGGCCACGGCCGCGGCACTGCTGGACGGCACCGACCAGCTCGTCCGGAGCCGGTGGGCCGCATTGACCTGGGGCATGATCTCCTACTGGCTGATGCAGGGCGCCCTGTGGTGGCTGTGCCTGCTCGCAATCGGCGCAGCCATGCCATGGCCGCTGGTCGTCGCCGGCCTCGTCACCGAACGACTCCTGACCCTCGCCGGGATCACCCCGGGCGGCGCAGGACTCATCGAAGCCGGCACCGTCGGGGTGCTGATCGGCCTCGGCGCCGACGCTATCGGCGCCCTCGCCGGGGTACTGCTGTTCCGCGCGTTCATCTTCGTCGCCGAGATCCCCGTCGGTGGCCTCGCCGCCGCGCTGTGGCTGCTGACCCGGCGCACCACTCCCCGAACCGGACCGTCCCGACCGGAGCCCCCATGCGGATCACCCACGTCACCGACGTCTTCCTGCCCCGCCTCGGCGGTATCGAGCTCCAGGTCGACGACCTCAGCTCCCGCCAGCTGCACAGCGGACACCAGCCGACCGTCCTGACCACCACCGCGCCCGGCGCGGATACTGCCGATGCGGTCCCGGTGCGGCGACTCGGGCACGGCACGGCCGGAATCGGGCCCTACCGCGTCGTACGGGAGCCGCTGCTGCTGCGGGCGCTCCGGGCAGATCGCCCGGACGTGGTGCACGCGCACATCTCGGCGTTCTCGCCCCTCGCGTGGACCCTGACCCGCCTCGCCGCCGCCGACGGCATCCCCACCGTCGTGACCGTGCACTCGATGTGGCACGACATCGTTCCCCTGGTGCGCCGCTACGCCCGCCGATACGGTGCCGCGGCCTGGCCGGTGACGTGGACCGCGGTCAGCACGGCCGCCGCGGCCGCGGTCCAGGACGCCCTGGACGGCGCACCCGTCGCTGTGCTGCCCAACGGCATCGACCCGGCCGCCTGGCTGACCCCGCCCGCCCCGCGCACCGGTGCGGCGCCGACCCTGATCAGCGTGCTGCGGATGGTCCGCCGCAAACGGCCCGCGGCGCTGCTGGACCTGCTCCTGGTGATGCGCACGGTGCGGCCCGGCGGGTTCCGGGCCGTGCTCGTCGGCGACGGCCCGCTGCTGCCTGGGCTGCGCCGCCGGGTCGCCGCCGCCGGCGCCGAGGCTGACATCGTGCTCGCCGGGGCCCTGGACCGGCCCGCGATCCGGGCTCTGCTCGCCGCCGCCGACCTGTACGTCGCGCCGGCCCGGCACGAGTCGTTCGGCATCGCCGCCCTCGAGGCCCGCAGCGCCGGCCTCCCGGTCGTGGCCCGCGCCGGCAGTGGGATCGCCGACTTCATCCGGGACGGGACGGAGGGCTGGCTCGTGCACTCCGACGACGACCTGCGTGGGACGGTCGAATCGCTCCTGGACGATCCCGCGAGACTCACCGCCGTCGCCCGGCACAACCGCGCAGTCGCGCCCGGCGTGAGCTGGGGAACGGTCCTCGCCGCCGCAGACGCCCTCTACGACACTGCCGCACACCGTCAATGCCGCCGGCCGGTCCACGGTCGTGGCCAGTTCGTGTCGCCGCGCAACCCCAGCACCTCCTACACGTCGTAGGAGGTAGCGGGGGAACTGCCTGCGCGCCGCCGCCCGAGCCGTGGACGCCGTCGCGGCGCGGGGCCTCCTACGCCGTCTACGTCGCCCGCACCTGACCGGCCTGTGGTCGCAGTTACGGTTCGCGGAGCAGGGTCAGGTCGGGACGGCGGGTCCGGGCCACCACCGCGGCGACGGTGGCTGCCGCGGCGGCGACGCCCGACCCGATCACGACGGCGAGATAGCCCCACGGCACCGCGAGCCGGTCCGGTGGCGGGTCGAACACGCCGTTGAGCGTCGCGACCAGGACCAGGGCCTGCCCGACCCCGAGCGCCACCCCCGCGAGCACGGCCGGCCCGACGATCACGGCGGCCTCACCGGCGACGAATCCGGCGAGATGCCGGCGCCGGGCGCCGAGCGCCGCGGCGACACTGAACGTCCGCCGCCGCTCCGCCATGTCCACCGCCAGGACCAGGCCCGCCGCGGCGGCCGCGATCGCCAGCGCGAAGCCGAGCTCGATGCGGGTGAGCCCGCCGAGGTCGACGGCGGTGAGGCTGGAGCCGACCAGGGCCCGGCTCGTGGTGATGTCGGTGACGGCCGGGCCGGGCCCGAGCCGGGTGCGCAGCGCGGCGGCGACGGCGGCCGGGTCCCCGCCCGCCGTGTCGACGAGGTGCGTCCCGGGCCCCGCCCCGGCCTTCGCGGTCAGATACGTCTCGTTGACGACCAGGAAGCTGTCGGTCGGCGCGGTCGGGAACTCGTTGACAACACCGAGGAAGTGAAAGTCGACGGGAGTCGCCGCGCCCGTCCGGGCGTCGGTAACCCGCAGAGTGATCCGGTCGCCGGGCTGCAACTGGAAGTCCACGACGGTCTCGGCGGAGACGAGGACCCCGTCGGGCTGCCGGTCGAGGCGTTGCATGAGCGCCGCGGCGGTACCGCCGGTGAACCAGCCGTCGGCGAGGTGCGCGCCGGCGGTGACCGTGGCGGGCCGCACCGCGTACAGGTCCTGCAGGTCCGCGCCGACATAGGCGAAGCGGTGCTGGATCGTCTCCACGTGCCGCACCCCCGGCGTGCCGGCGATCGCGCCGGCCAGATCGCCGCTGGAGTCGCTGCCGGCATCGGCGGCGGTCACGGTCACGTCGGCGCCGTTGGTGAGGCGGGCGTCGACCTCCGCCTGCTGCCGGTATGTGGCGGTGAACCCGGCCGCGGCCACGGCGAACCCGACCGCGAGCGCGATCAACGTCACCGCTGTCGCGACCGCCCGTCGGCGCCGCCGTAGCCCGGCGGCGGCCGTGCCGGCCAGCGGACCCGCGGGTCCGCGCAGCAGCCTGGTCAGCGGCACACGCCCGAACCGCAATGCGAGCTCGACGAGCCGCCACAGCAGCAACGCGGCCCCGACCCACAGCAGCGCCGGACCGGCGAACGCCCAATAGTCCACCGCGATCCGCGGCGCCCCCTCCGGCGCCAGCACCAGCTGGTAGCCGGCCGCCGACGTGGCCCGCAGCACCAGGAACGCGGCCGCCAGCGCGGCGACGTCACCACCGAGGCGCAGGACCAACGGCAGCCGATCGTGGTCGGCCCCGGCCCGCACCGCGGCGACACTGTCGGCGCGCAGGGACCGCCAGGCGGGCAGCAGCACCGTGGCGGCCGCCACGACGACCCCGGCGACGGCCGCGGCGGCCGACCACAGGGGCGTGCCCGGGTTGCCGAACACGGCCGCGCCGAGCGCAGCCGCAACCGCCACCCCGAAACCGGCGCCGAGGACTCCGCAGACGGCGGACTCGACCGCGGCGAAGGTCAGCACCTGCCGGGTGGTGGCGCCACGGGTCCGCAGCAGCGCCTGCTCGCGCTGCCGCCGCCGGCTCGCGGTGGCGACGATGACAGCGGTGAGCAACCCGGCGAGGACGGCGCCTGGGGTGGCCAGGAACAGGAACAGGGCAGTGGCGTACGCGGCGTCGGCCCTTGCGGCGTCCAGCGCGGCGCCGAGGTTGTCGGTGGTGTGGCCCGCTCCGGCGAGGTCCGCGTCGAGGTGCCGTGCGGCACCGCCGGTCGCCGTGTAGGCCCGGCCTGGGTCGGCGGGCAGCCTCCGGTCGGTCCGGGCGTGCACCTCGTCGGTGAACAGGTCGGCCCGCACAGCCCGCAGCGGCGTGAACATCTCCGCGAACGTGGTGTCCGGCAGCAGCAGCACGTTGTCCGGTGGTGCCACGGCGGTTCCCGGCGTGGTCCCGGCGAACATGGTGTCGGCGTGCGGCAGGTCCACCACCCCGGTGACGGTCACCTCCGCCGGCGTCAAGCCGGGCCGCTGGACCGTGATGACCGTGCCGGGCACGGCCCGCAGGTTCGCCGCCGTCTGCTGCGCCAGCAGCACGCCCTTGCCGTCACCAGGACCGCCTCCGAGGTCACGGATCTGTCCCGGGAACCGGTCGCGGTAGCCGTCCGGCAGGCCCACGACGACGGCCGCCCCGGTCGTGCTCACCGACCCGCGGATTGTCGCGGCCAGCGCCGGCACGCGCACGTAGGCGACGGGCAGCGCAGTGCGGACACCGGGTTCGGCCCGCACCAGGTCCAGGACGGTCTTCGGGTCTGCGTTGACGTCCAGGTGTACCTGCCAGTCGACGCCGACGGTCGCGACGGCGCGCGCGGTCATGCTCTGCTGTGCCCTGCTGAGGAACGCGCCGAGGGTGGCGAGCAGCGCGACGGCGGTGCCGATCCCGGCCGCGGTGGCGAGCAGGCGGGCACCGCGGTGGCGCAGCAGCCCGTCGAGCCAGATCAGCATGTGTCTGCTCCGATGGGTGTGGTGCGGGTGAGCGTCCCGTGCGTCATCGACCAGCGGGTCCGCATCCGGGCGGCCACGGTCTCGTCGTGGGTGGCGATCAGCAGGGCGGCGCCGACGCGCTCGACGGTCGCCAGCAGCGCCGCGGCGAGGTGGGCGGCGGTCGGCCCGTCGAGGGCCGCGGTCGGCTCGTCGGCGACGACCAGCTCGGGCCGGCCCGCGACGGCACGGGCGACGGCGACGCGGTGCGCCTGTCCGCCGGACAGCTCGTGGGGCAGCCGGTCGGCAAGATGGCCGAGCTCCAGGGTGCGCAGTGCCTCGGCGGCGGACTCGGCGGCCGCTTCAGCGGTGTGCCCGGCGAGTAGCAGCGGCAGCTGCACGTTCTCGAGGGCGGTGAGATCGGGCAGCAGGTTCGGCTGCTGGAACACGATCCCGACGCTGCCGGGGTGCTGCAGCGGCCCGCCGGGCAGCCGTGGCCAGGTGGCGGTGCCGCTGGTGGGCCGGTCGATGCCGGCGACGAGGTGCAGGAGCGTCGACTTGCCGGACCCGGACGGCCCGGTCACCGCGATCCGGTCCCCGGCGACCACGAGACAGCTGACATCGTCGACGGCGGTCACCTCACCGAACGTGCGGCCCAGCCCGGTGCCGACGAACAGCACGGTGCCGTCACCCGTCATGGCCGGTCCGGTCTGTGCCCCGGTCTGCGGCTCGGCCTGCGGTTCGGTCTGCGGTTCGGGTGTCGGCTTGGTGGACACGACCGTCGTGGAGCTCGACGACCCGGTGCGCGGCGCGGGTGACGGCCCGGCTGTGGCTGGCGACGAGGACCGCGGTCCCGGCGACGGCGCGCGCGGCGAGCAGCGACAGCACCGCCCGCTCGGTGAACGCGTCCAGCTCACCGGTCGGCTCGTCGGCGATGAGCACCGGCGGGTCGTTGGCCAGCGCGACCGCGAGCGACGCCCGGGCCGCCTCACCTCCGGACAGCTGCCCCGGCAGCACCCGGCCGCGCCCGTCGAGGCCGACGGCGCCGAGGAGCCGGTCGACGACACCAGCATCGTGCCGCTGCCCGGCGAGCCGTCGGGCGAAGCGGATCTGCTGCCCGATCGTGAGGTGCTCCAGGAGGTTCCCCGACTGGTGCAGCACGCCGATGTACCTTGCTCGCAGCCGGGCCCGATCCGTGTCGGGCCGGCGGGTGATGCGCTGCCCGGCGACCCACACATCACCGCCGTCGGGTTCGTCGAGCCCGGCGAGACACTGCAGCAGCGTCGACTTGCCCGACCCCGAGGGCCCGGTCACCGCGACCCACTCACCGGCGGCCAGCTGCACCGACACCCCGCACAGCGCGACCACCTCCTCGTCGCCGGCGTGGAAGAACCGGTACAGCCGCTGCGCCCGTAGCGCCGCCGCCGATGGTGCGGTCACGGCAGCCACCGCACGGAGTCGGTGACGGTCCGCCACGGGTCGACGTTGTCGGCGCCGTGCGGCCCGGCGAGGGTCACGGTCAGCAGCGTCGCGTCCCGCCAGAACTGGTACCGCTCGACGTCGTCGCTGACCACCTTGCCGGTCACCGGATCCGCGGCGGAGTCGGCCCGGTACGTGATCAGCACCGCCGTGCCCGTCTTGCGGTCGACTGTGCTCACCGTGCCGGGCGTGAACCCGGCCGTGGTGTCCTTCAGCGCCGCGAGGTCGGCGGCGCCGCTGGCGGCGTCCGGCGGCGTGGCCCGCGGCGCGACGACGACCGTGATCGTGTTGAGCTTGTCGGTGAAGGTCGCTGTGCCGCCGGACTCGGCACGGGCCCAGCCCTCCGGCACCTTGATGCTGAACCGGCCGTCCGCCGGCCGGTACTCGACGAACGCCTGGTTGTCAGGGATGTCCCCGGCACCGCCGGTGTCCCCACCCGACCCGCCCCGGCCGCACCCCGCGAGCATGACGACGACGGCCGCGATGACCAGTGTCACAACCGAACGATTCCGCATGACCGGCACCGTAGGCGCGAGTGCCTGAAAGCCCGCTGAACGCGGGTCCATGCGGCCGGGCAGGCTATCCGCCGTCAGCCGCCAGACGGTAACCGGCCCCGCGGACCGTCGTGATCGCCGTGCGCCCGAACGGCTGGTCGATCTTGCGGCGCAGGTAGCCGATGTAGACGTCGACCACGTTGGAGTCGCCGTCGTAGTACGTGTCCCAGACGCCCTCGAGGATCTGGGTGCGGGACACGACCTCGCCCCGGTGCCGCATCAGGAAGTGCAGCAGATTGAACTCGCGCGGCGTCAACGCAATCGGCTCGTCGCCGCGCGCCACGGTCAGCCGGGCCGGGTCCAAGCTGAGGTCCCCGACGGTGAGCACGGCCGGCCGCTCGGGCGCACCCCGGCGGATGAGCGCCCGCAGCCTGGCCTCGAGCACCACGAAGCTGAACGGCTTGGTCAGATAGTCGTCCGCGCCGAGGTCGAAGGCGTCCGCCTCGTCGAACTCGCCGTCCTTCGCGGTCAGCATCAGCACCGGCGTCCACACGCCGGCTGCCCGCAGTTGCCGGCACACCTCGTAGCCGCTGAGCCCGGGCAGCATGATGTCCAGCACCACCGCGTCGTACACGGTCCCCTTCGCCGCCCACAACCCGTCGGTGCCGGACAGGGCAAGGTCCACCGCGAACCCGTCGACGTTGAGCCCCTGCCGAATCGTCTTGGCCAGCCCCTCCTCGTCCTCCACGAGCAGCACCCGCATGCGATCACCCCCTGAACCGACCTATCAAGCCTGCTGCGCACCGATAAGGAACCGCTGAGAGCGCTGCCCCACGGCTGACCGGCGTCAGCGTGATCCGCGGGTCGCAACCACTTTCAGGCCTTTCTTATGCGGCTTGTCATAGGTTTGCCCAGATTTGCCCTACTGTCGCCGGCCCTCGGCGACCGACGGCGCAAGGAGATCCCTATGCAGCATGCCGAGGACACCACCCAAGCAGCGCTGGCTCGGGGCAGCCGCTACGCCATGCGAAAGCTGCCCGACGTCACCCTCGCCTTCTGGATCATGAAAATCGCCGCCACAACGCTCGGTGAGACCGCCGGAGACCTGTTCGCCCAGACCCTCAAGCTGGGCTACTTCCTCACCACGATCGCCCTGTTCTGCATCTTCGTCGTCACGCTGCTCGCGCAGCTGCGCTCCCGCCGGTACAACCCGTTCTGCTACTGGGCCGTCATCCTGTCTACGAGCATGGCCGGCACCACCATCTCGGACTTCATGAATCGCGACGCCACCGCCAAGTACCTCCCCACCGGCGCCGCCACCCTCGGCTGGGGGCCGCAAGGACTGGGGCTTGGCTACCCCACCGGTGCGGCAATCCTCGTCACACTGCTGATCACCATCTTCGTGGCATGGCGGTACGCCGGGCTCACGTTCGCGATCCGCGACATCGACACGTTCCGAGGCGAGGCGCTGTTCTGGGCCGCGATCCTGGTGTCCAACACCCTGGGCACCTCGATGGGCGACTTCCTGTCCGACAGCTCCGGCCTCGGCTACGGAGGTGGCGCGCTCCTCATCACCGCCGCGCTCGCGGCCCTGCTCATGCTCAAGTACGTGCCGGCCGTCCCGAACGTGGCCTTGTTCTGGGCCGCGTTCGTCCTCACCCGGCCGCTGGGCGCCACGGCCGGTGACCTGCTCACCAAACCCACCACCAAGGGCGGCCTGGACTTGGGCACACTCGGCTCGTCCGCAGTCCTGCTCACGGTGCTGTTCGGGCTCATGGCCCACGCCCACGTCAAAGACCGCAAACACGGCCCCCGTCTCCACGAGCGCAGTGCCGGAGCCGCCGCCGGCCGCGACCACCTACACGTGGAGGGATGACGGTGGGAAGCATGCCAGGCAGCTGCCTCACACCCCGCTCGAGGCGCTAGCCCGTACATCCGGGTACCGGTCGTTTGGACTCGCACGGCTGAGCCGAGATCCGGATCGCCGACCCGCGGCGCGCCATCCCCGCCATGTCGCCAGTCCCAATGGCGATGATGCATCGACCAGATGCCGGACGCTCGGCCCGGCGCCGTCCGCTCCGCCGGGGTGTGACGCAGGCCGCGGCGGGTAGCCAGCGAGGTGTCGGTGCACGTCCGCCCGCGCGGCCGTCCCCACGGGAGCAGCGATGCGAACACCTCTGGTTGTCATCGGTGCGCTCCTGCTGCCGGTGGCGCTCACGTTGTCCGCCGTCGCCGCCGCCGTGTTGCTCACCGGTGACGGCCATTGCCAACGCCTGTCCCGGCCGTCCCTGCCCGGCACGCGGATCCTCGCGATGTCCGCGGTCGCCCACCCGGACGGCATGGATGCCCGGGCCTCCCGCCCCGGTCGGCCCGTTGCCAGCGGGGTTCCGGCGTTCTGCGACGTTACGATCATCCTGACGCACCCGCCGCTTCGTGACCGGGTCCGTGTCCAGGTGTGGCTGCCACAATCGACGTGGAACGGCCGTTTCCAGGCCACCGGCGGCGGAGCGTTCGCCGCCGGCGAGTTCGAGCGCGCCCTCGTCCCAGCGGTCCGGCGGGGCTACGCGGCGGCCTCCACCGACGCCGGTGTGCCGAGCACTGCCAAGAGCCCGCCGGTCTGGGCGCAGCGCCATGACCGGCCGATCAACGACGGGCTGTTGGCCAACTTCGCCTACCGCTCAGTGCACGAGATGAGCCGAATCGGGAAACAGGTGATCGCCGGGTTCTACGGCCGGCCGCCCGCCTACTCATACTTCACCGGCTGCTCGACCGGCGGCCGGCAGGGCCTGACCGAGGCGCAGCGCTACCCCGGCGACTTCGACGGCATCCTCGCCGACGCGCCCGCCATCGCCTGGAACCGCCTTACCCTGGCCCAGTTCTGGCCGCAGGTCGTCATGAACGAGGCGGGTACGTACCCGACCGCATGCGAGTTCGCCGCCTTCAACCGCGCCGCGATCGCAGCGTGCGATACCGACGACGGCCGCCTCGACGGGATCATCGGGCGGCCCGACACCTGCCGGTTCGACCCCGGCCGGCTCGTCGGCACGAGCGTGCGCTGTCACGGCCGGACGATCCGGATCAGCCGGGTGGACGCCGACATCGTCGGCAGGATCTGGGACGGCCCGACGACCCGCACCGGGGAACGGCAGTGGTACGGCCTGCCGCGCGGCGCGTCGTTCAGCTGGCTGGCCGGCACAACCAAGCCCCTGTTCGGGCCAAGGCACGGCGCGCCGTTCCCCGTCGCCGCGGACTGGATCCACTACTTCCTGCTGCGGCAACCCCACCTCGACGTCTCCACCATCGGCTACGCCGAGTTCGAGCGCCTGTTCGAGGAGTCCCAGGCACGCTACGGCGCCGTCATCGGCTCCGACGATCCCGACCTGTCCGCCTTCCGCGCCGCCGGCGGCAAAATGATCACCTGGCATGGCCTGGCCGACCCAGCCGTCTTCCCGCAGGGCACGGTCGACTACCGCCGCCGCGTCGAATCCGCCATGGGCGGCGGCGAGGCCACCGACCGGTTCTACCGCGTCTTCCTCGCCCCAGGCGTGGGGCACTGCTCCGGCGGGGCCGGACCTGTCCCCACCGACCCGCACGCCGCGCTCGTGGACTGGGTCGAACACGACCGCGCGCCCGACACACTGCCCGCTGCCACCACCGGAGCGCATCCGCACCTCAGCGGCGTCCTGTGCCGCTACCCGCAGCAGGCAACCGCCGGCCGTCCCTGTCACTGACGGACCCGCCGGTCGCCGAGCACATACGAATGCTCATCCGGCCGGAGACCGAACGTTGCTGCTGTCAGCGATGGTTGGCCACTGTCAACGGATCTTGGCCACTGGGCGTCGGTCGATCTGTGGAGTACCACGCCGCTCGTCGATGGGCGACGATGGATGCGGGTGGCAGCCGACCTTTCGAGCGTTTAGGGTTCGGGTCTGAGCTTCCCCCGCTTTGATGGAGCTGTGGTTACCTGCCTCCGGTCGGGGCAGGGGTGAGGTTGTCTGGCTCGGTCTGGGTGTGCCAGGCGGTCTCGTATTCGTCTGGGCTGCGGTAGCCGAGGTCGCGTTGAAACAAGACTAGGCTGTCGGGCATGGCCCCGGCGGCACTGCTCGACGACCCCGGCGCGGAACTACGCGACCTCGCCGCCGCCCGGGCCGCGGCTGCCGCCCGCACCGACGAGGCTCTTGACGCCGGCGGACCGGCGTTGACCGTCGTCGAGGAGATCCGCCACGGGCTGCTGGCCGCGAGCGTGCGCACCGTCATCAACGCCGTCCCGCCCCGGCTCGCCGAGCTGCTGGTCGACGCCGGCCTGTGGCCGCTCGAGCGAGCCGTCGCGCACGCAGCGCTGTACCCCGACGCGTATGCCCGCGCGGACCTGCTCACCCGGCTGCTGCCGCGCCTGCCCGAGGACCGCCGCCCCGCGCTCGCCGCCGAGGTGCTCGACGCCGCGCGGGGCATGCACGGGCACACCGCCGCCGGCCTGTACGCCGCGCTCGGCGACCACCTCGCCCCCGGTGACCTGGCTGCGGTCGTCGCCGCGGCTCGCGCGCTGCCCACCGACCTGCACCGCTGCCTGGCGCTCACCGGTCTGGCAGCGCACTTGTCCGGCGCGGCGCGGGCCGAGGCGCTGCGCCTCGCCGAGACCCGCGCCGCAGCGCTGACCCGGCTGGCCCCGCACCTGACCCCGGCCGAACTCGCCGCCGCGCGGCGCGCAGCCGAGGCTCTGCCGGGGCCGGCCGGCCGGGCCGAGGCCCTGGCCGGCCTCGCCCCCTACGTGCCCGCGCCCGACCGCGCCGGGGTCGTCAGGGCCGCGTTCGCCGCGGCGGCGCAAATTCCCGACACGGTGCCCGACGAGGAGTCCGACGAGGCGCGCGGAACCGGGCGGCTCGTCGCGCTGGCCCGCTGCTGCCGGACGACCTCGTCGAGGCTGCCCTGGCCGCGGTCCTGAACCTCTGGCTGCCGCGTCTATTCACCGCGCTGCGCCGGCTGGCGCCCCGCCTGTCGCCCGCGCAGCTCGAGCGGGCGGCCGACCACCTGGACCGGTACGTGATCGACGAGTTCCGCGGTCGCGGGTACGTCGTGCTGGCCCCCTTCCTGCCGCCGGAGCGCGTCCGGCGGATGGTCTCGGCCGCCGCCGGGTTCCGCGGCCGGCTCGAGCGCATGGCAACGACGATCGGCCTGGCGCCGTACCTCCCGCCGGGCGACCGGCGGGCCGCCCTGACCCGCGCGCTCGCCGACGCGCCGGGTATCGATGACCACGACGAGCGGGCCGCCGTGGTCGCCGCGCTGATGCCGTACCTGACCGGGGAAGCCCGGCGGCGCGGGCGCGCGGCCTCGGCCGCACTCGTCCCCTCGGTCGGCTCCTACGCGCTGCCCCTCGTCGCCCCGCACCTGGACCCGCCCACGCGGGACGCGGTCGTGGCCAGCGCGCTCGCCCGCGCGACCGCGTATCCGACCCGCACCGACCTAGACCTAGTCGCCCGACTGGCGCCGCTGCTGAGCGGCGAGCAGCTCGTCGCGGCGCTCGCGCACGCCGAGGGCGTCGGGTTCCTGCCGGACCGGGTCGCAGGCGTGATCGCCCTACTGCCGCATCTGCCGGCCGGGACGCGCAACGCGGCGCTGGGGCGGCTCACGGCCGCCGTCGACGCCGAGACCAACCCGATCGGCCGGGCGCGGCTCCTCGGCGACCTCGCCCCGCACCTGTCGCCGGCCGAGCGCGCCGCCGCGCTCGCGACGGCGGTCGAGCTCATCGCGACGATCGGGCAGCCGTACAGCCGCGCGTATGCGCTGGCCGCCGTCCGGCCGCACCTGCCGGCCGCGGAGGGCGAGCGGATCGCCGCCGGGACGCTCGCCGACGCGGCCCGGATCGGCGCGGAGGAGGTGGCCCTCGCCCGGCAGTTCATCGACCCGCCGGCCGGGGACACGCGGCCGCCGGTGGCGCGCATCCGGGCCGCGTTGGACGCCGGCGGGCGGGGCGAGGTGCTCGCCGCGCTCGCGCCGCTGGTGCCCGCGGTCGTCGAGGTGGGCGGGCCGGGCGCGGCGGGGCGGCTGCTCGACGTCGTGGGCGAGGTTACTGGGCGGTGGCCGTAGCCAGGCGCGCCTGGATGCTGGTCAGCAGCAGGCCGCGGCCGTGGTCGAAGTCGGTGCCCGGGTCGGGGCAGAAGAAGACTTTGATCGCTGTTTCGTGGTCCTTTGTGGGTTCTGTCTCGTCGAGCGTCGCCACGGTGCCCGCGGCGGCAAGGGCGGCCCTGCGCACAATCTCGCGGAGCGCTTCGACCGCCGAGGTTAACCATTGTCCGGTTTCTGCCAGCCGGCACAAAGGATCAGAATCGTTGAGACTGCGCCCGCCGAAGCTCTCTCGACCAAGGTGATCCGGAGCTGCTCCCGAACCAGCACCGGATCGGAACCGATGCGAACCAACAACGTACGTAAAACGGGGCTCTGGCGCGAACCGTGTGATGGACGATGAACGTTGCGCAGGTGCGCGATGCCGTCGGACAGTTACTTCCCCATCTGGACGGCGTCGAGATCGATGAGGCGGTAGACGTCGGGGCCGAGCTGGTCGCTGCGGCTCGGGTCCACAGCCGTCAGGCCGGTTGTCAGGCGTGTGCGGTGCCGTCGTCTCGGGTGCATCGCGGTATCGCCGTACATTGGCGGATGCTCCGGTCGCTGGCCGGCCGATCCGGATCGTGTTGTCGGTGCGCCGGTTCTTCTGCGACAAGTCGGCATCGACCATGACGGCAATCTCGGATCAGGTGGCCCGCACGCGGCGGGCGGGTCGGCGGAGGTGACGTTGCCGCAGCTTGTCACCGGAGGCCACAAGTTCAGCCAGATCGCGCTGGGCAAGGGGCACGCGACAGGCATCGTCACTGGGTAGCCTCGCTGAAACCCGGCCGGCGGACGCCGCGGAGCCGTATCGGTGATCGGGCATGATCACCGGATGCATCCGTATCCCAAGGCCGATCACTTCGTCGCGGGTACCGCGGCAGCAATGCTGCTGCTGACCGTCTACACCGTGCCCGACGTTCCCTGCACGGCCGGCGGGTGCGGTCCGGAGCCGGTCACGTCCGTCGCGGTGGGCATGGCCGCTGCGACCGCGGTGATGTCCTACCTGCACCGGTGGGCAGCCGTCTGCGCGGCCGTGCTGTGCGCTGTGCTGTGGCCGGTCGCCGACCGGGCCGACGACTCCCAGCTCGGCTGGCGGGCGATGCTGCCACTGGCGCTGGTCGCCGTCTCGGTCGGTGTCGCCCGGTTGCGGTGGGAGGTGCCGCCCGCGAGCGTCGTCCGGCGGCAGCCGCCGGCGCCGCGGCGGCTACCGTTGGTGGGCGCGATGAGCGGTACCGTCGGAGCATTGCTGGTGACCGCCGGCTTCGCGGGCATGGGGCTGACGATGTGGCGGCAGGATCGGGTCGACGCGCAGCAGGCCGCCGCGGACCGCGTGACCGCCGAGGTCCTGGAGCACCTGGACGACGGCGGCGCCGTCCGGCTGAGGCTGCCGGACGGCACGGAGTTCGACGCCGAGGTGGTCGCCGCCTCCGCCTATCCGGTCGACGGCCGGGTCCAGGTGCTGGTGGACGCCGCCGGGCTGCGACAGCTGAGCACCGAGCCGTACGACATCACGGTGCTGTACCTGCCGTCGGTGCTGGTCGTGGGCGGCGGCGGGGCACTGCTCGCCCGGTCCTGCACACGACGGCGGATGCTGCACCGGTTGTTCGCCCAGCCGCAGGCGGTCTATGCCGTGCGGGCGCTCGACCACGGTGATGAGGTCACCGTGCTGCTCCCTGGCCCGTGGGGAACCGCCCGGCAGCTCAGCATCTTCGTCGTCGATGAACGCCCGCCGCAGGGCGGGCAAGACGAGGAATCCGATGCCTGCGCACGGGTGCGCACGGTGCCCGCGACGTTGTACGGCGATCCCCGGGCCGGGGGTTGGTGCGCGCTGGAGGTCCAGGGCCGCGTCCGCGTGCCCATCAGGCCGGTCGCCAAGGTGGAGACCGTACCGTACGACAGCGAGCGGGGGCTGCCGGCCGGCATCGAGGACGACGGCGAGCCTGCCGTCCACCCGGCCGATCTGCTGCCGGGCGACCGGGATCCGTCCACGGTCCGGGAGCACCGCGACGGAGGCCTTCGCCCCTGGGCGGGCACGGTGATACAGGCAGCGGCCGTCGTCACGGTCGCGATGGTGTCCGCCAACGAGGCCGTGCCGCCCGGGGCGCTCACGGCGACCGGCATCGCGAGCGCGGCCGCGGCATGCGAGCTAGGGTGGCGGTACCGTCTGCGGCCCGGCGTCTGCTGGAGCACCGGCGGCGTCTCAGTCCTGACACCGTGGGAACACCACCGCATGGCCTGGACCCAGCAGAGCGCCGTCGAGCTCACCGATGCCGGCGACATACTGCTGACCGACGGCGACGCCACGTTCGCGCTCCTGGCGACGGCTGGGTGGCCGGCAAGCGGCGTCACCCGCTCGCCCCAGCAACTGGTCGCCGCGCTCCGGCACGCGCGGCGCGTCGCGCTCGACACGGACCCGGCCGGCCTACCGCCCGCGCCTCCCACGGCACGGCGCCCGTGGCCGCTGTACGTGATCTGGGCGGCCATCTCAGCGGTGTCCGTCGCACTCGCGTGGCTGACGTGAACGCGAATTGGTTTCTGGCACCCAGCACCCGCCCCGTCGGCTTCCGCAGCCCGAGCGGAACCTGCTTCGCCAACGCCACCGGCTGCTCCGACGCCGCCGGTTTCACTTACGTCGAAGGCGTCGCCGGCGCGCTCGTCGACGTCGGCAGGCCGGTACCGGACCTCCTGCAGCAGGATCGCGGCACTGCCTACGGTCACGATGACCGCGTCCGCCGCGACATCGTCAGAAGCCGGCCGCCTGACCCACGTCTACACCGATAGGTCCGCCCGGGCCCGAAGAAACGTCGGCCGGTGCCGCCAACGCACCACTGCGACCCCGTCCCCGGCTCAGGTCGTCGCCGACGGCAGCGCGGTCCACCGCGAACTCGTCGACGGTGCGCTGGGTGGCAGCGAGCACCGTGCGATCCCGTGCCCGCGGCTGGGCGTGGTGGTTGACGTTGGTGCGGTGGTGCGCCGGCCGCCAGGATGGCGGCCGGCACGTGCGGGTGTTTCAGCGGTTGGCGGCGGCCTGCTTGATCAGGTCGGCGACCGCGGCGGGCTGCGACACGTAGATGGCGTGGCTGCCGGCGGCCTCCACGACCGTGGATCCGGCCCGTGCCGACATGGCGCGCTGGGCGGGCGGCGGGATCATGCGGTCGTCGGTCGCGACCAGGTACCAGCTCGGCTTGGCGCGCCAGGCGGGTTCGGACACGGCGCCGGCGAGGGCGTCGACACCCCAGGGGACCTGTGCGTCGGCCAGGAACGCCGCCTGGGCGGCTGGGAGGTCACCGGCGAACGAGGCGTGGAACTTGTCCCGGTCGAGGAAGAGGTACCCGTTGACCGGTGGCAGGATCGGCGGGACCGGCGCCCCGGGCGGCGGGTCGGCGATCAGCGTGTTCACCGACTCGCCCTTGTCGGGAGCGAACGCGGCGATGTAGACGAGGGCGGCAACGTTGGGGTGGGTGCCGGCCTCGCTGATCACGGCGCCGCCGTAGGAGTGGCCGACGAGCACCGTCGGGCCATCCTGCTGGTCGAGGATCAGCCGGGTCGCCTCGGCGTCGCCGTGCAGCGACAGGGTGGGGTTCTGCACGACGCTGACCCGGTAGCCGTCCTGGGTGAGCAGGTCGTAGACCGGCTGCCAGCCGGATCCGTCGACGAAGCCGCCGTGCACGAGCACGACGTTGGTCACAGCACTCACGACTTGCACTCCTTGGATGAGTGGGTGTGGATGCGGTGACGGTAGGCGCCGCAGCGTGAGGTTCGATTACGTCAAATGACTGGTGTCGGCGATCGCGTCGCGCAGTGCCGCCCGGGAAGTGATGCCGAGCTTCGGGAAGATCTGGTACAGGTGGGTGCCGACCGTGCGGGGCGACAGGAACAGCTTCTCGCCGATCTGTTTGTTGCTCAGCCCGGCGGCGGCGAGTTCGGCGATCTGCCGTTGCTGCGGCGTCAGCGCGGCCGGCCCGGTTGACGGGAGGCCGCCGACGGTGTGACCGGTCGCTCGCAGTTCCGCCGATGCCCGCGCGGACCATGGCAGGGCGCCGAGCCGGTCGAAGGTTTCCAGGGCGGTCGCCAGATGCCGCCGGGCGGCGGCGTTGGCCTTGGACCGGCGCAGCCGTTCGCCGTAGGCGAGCTGGATCCGGGCTCGCTCGAACGGCCAGCGTTGGCCGCCGCTGACAGCGAGGGCGGCGTCGAACAGGGCAGGTGCCTGGTCATCGGGTGCGGCGAGCGCGGCCGCCGCCTCGATGGTCATGGCCAGCCGCGGGGAGATCGCGGCGACCCGGCAATCCCGGGCTGCCGCGACGTGCGCCCGGGCTTCGGCGATGCGTCCGGTGCGCGCTGCGGCCTCGACGACGTCCATGATCAGCCACAGGCCGTGCGGGATGTGCGCAGGCATCTGCCCGACGGTCGCGATCGTGGTGGCGTGCTGGTATGCCTGCCCGAAGTCGGCGCGGCCGAGCGCGTCGAGCAGCTTCGCCTGTTCCGCGATGCGCAGCACGAGCCCGGCTCCGCGGGGCGTGGCCCAGATCGTCATCCGGTCGGTCAGCTGTCGCACCTGTTCGTGGTCGCCGTGCGCCGCGGCCAGCATCGCCAGCAGATACAGGCCGATGCACTCCAGGAGCCGGTAGTCGTGGGCCTGGCACAGCTCGACGTGCTCCTCGGCGATACGCCGCACAGCGTCCCACTCGCCGGTCATGAACTGGTCGAGGCCGAGCAGCGACCGGGCGTGCAGGGTCAGGGTGAGCCCTGGGCCCGGTTCTCTGCCGAGGATCGCCGACAGCGGTGTGCGGCACGACGTCAACCGGTCCAGGAACATCGCCGCCAGCGTGACGCGGATGGTCCACACGGCGTCGGTCTGCACGCTCAGCCCGACGATCGCGGCGTCGAGCCGGTCGAGCAGCGGCGCTGCGGTGCGGGCCGGGTCGTCGAAGGTGCCGGCCAGCAGGGCGAGCAACTCGGGTGTCGGCGGCGACAGGCGGGACAACGCGGCGTGGAACGGTTCCCACAGGTCGGCCTGTCCGCTGAAGTAGCAGACCCAGCCGAGGGTGTAGAGGGCCTCGACCATGGTGGGGTTGTCACCGTCGTACGGGACCGCCTGCATCTGGATGGCTCCGGCCAGCAGCCGGTGGGCGGTGCCGATGTCGCCTTCCCCGCTCAGCAACAGGTGATGCGCGGCGGCGACGGCCGTGACCAGCGACTGCTCGCCCGAGGGGTGCCCGTCGCCGGCCAGCAGCCGCGGCACGTCACGCAGGTCGCCGGTGACCAGCGCACCGAGATACGCCGCTTCGGCGAGGCGTCGGCTGCGGTCGGTGTCGGTCGGGCTCAGGTCGGCGGCGCGCAGCAGGGTGGTGACCGCGCCGGCGGCGTCACCGCGGCTGCGGACCGTGTACGCGGCGTCCTCGAGGAGCCGGGCGACAGTCTCGTCCGGCCCGGTGCTCGCCTGGGCCAGGTGCCACGCGGCCCGCTCGGGGCGGTCGGCCATGGCGGCGGCCAGCTGAGCGTGGGCCCGAATGCGCTCGTCGAACATGGACCCTTCGACCACGGCGGAGCGGGTCAGCGGGTGATGGAAAGTCAGCCGGCCGACGCGGTTGTCGACGTGGATCAGGCCTGCCCGCTCGGCCGCCGCAAGCGCCACCAGGTCCGGTTCGCCAGCAATGAGGTTACTGAGCAGGCCGCTGCCGTCGAGAGCGGCGAGCAGGAGGATGCGCCGGGTCTGCGGAGGCAGTCCGTCGATCCGCGCGGCGAACGCCGCCTGCAGTCGACGGTTGAGCGCGAGCACATCCGGCAATGATCCGACGCCCGTCTGCTGCCGGTCGGTGAGTGCCAACGGCAGCTCCAGCAACGCCAGCGGATTGCCCTGCGCCTCGGCCAGCAGCCGCCCGCGCACACGGGGCACCAGGGCGGGGAAACGCTGCGCCACCAACGCCGCGGCAGCTGTCTCGTCCAACGGACGGATCTCGTACTCGGGCAGACCGGCCCGGTCGAAGAAGGTCTCGTGCCCGGACCGGTAGGCGGCCAGCAGCCCGACGCCGCGGGTCAGGCGGCGTGCCGTGACCGCCAGAACCATCGCGCTGGCGCGATCGATCCACTGCAGGTCGTCCACGATCAGCAGCACCGAGTCCTCTGTCGCCAGTTGGCGCAGCAGGTCCAGGACCGCGTTGGCGATCATCAGCAGGCTCGGCGGTTCACAGTCCTGTATGCCCAGCGCGACCTGCAACGCCTGCCGGTGGGCAGGGCCCAGCCAGCCGATCTGTTCGCCCACGGGATGCAGCAACTGGTGCAGGCAGGAGAAACTGTGCTTGGCCTCGAACGGCGTACCCGACGCCGAAAGCACCCGCATCCCAGCAGCCGCCGCGTCTGCGGCGGCCGCTCGCAACAGCGCAGTCTTCCCGACACCCGGATCGCCGGCCAGCAGCAACGCACCTGCAGACCGGGCCATCTCCGCCCGGAACCCGCGCAGCATCGCAAGCTCGGCGTCCCGGCCGACGAGCTCCAAAGCCGCACCGGTCATGAACGGTGCGCCGTGATCGTCGTTGACCGTGCTGACCGTGCTGACCGTGCTGACCGTGCTGACCGTGCTGACCGTGCTGACCGTGCTGACCGTGCTGACCGTGCTGACCGTGCTGACCGTGCTGACGCGCGACGGGCCGACCAGCGGACCAGCGAAGGCCGCGGGGCTGAGCACCGACGCTGCCGCAGCTCGGCCGACGCCGGCCCAACGCCGGGCATGCCGCACGGACGAACGATCGCGCCACCACCTGCGACAGCGCGCAGTGGAGGCACGGCAGCTTCGCTCGCCACCGGATACCCGCCCACGGCATCACCATACGGCGCCTGTAGATGCGACCGGAACCGGCCGTTCACAGGACCAGCACCCGACCAGCAACCGCTACTGCACCGTCACTGCAGGGAGGGGCCGTGCGCGTCGCTCGACCCCTCCCTGCCTTCAAACGGCGTACTCGTCGACCTACTCGGTGGGGATGATGCCGAGCTGCTGGAGGACCTTCACGCCGTCGTCGAGTCCGACCTCTTCGACGATGAGTCCGTCGACGACCTTGAGGACGGTCGTGCCGGTGAAGCGGAGTGTCTTGCCGGACGCCGCCGGCACCGAGCCGATGGGCAGGTCGTCGAAGACGATCGGCCCGGTGTGGGTGCCGCCGCCTTCCCACTGTCCGACCACGTAGTCGCCCTCTGCGATCAGGTCGGCGGTGCCCCAGAAGTTGAGGTCCGGGAACGCGGTGCGGAAGTTGGTGGCGAAGGCCCGCACTTCGTCGCGACCGCGCATGGGCTTGTGCAGCGAGTATTCGAAGCGGATGTCGGGATGCGCGAGCTCGTCGATGACCGCAGGGTTCCAGGGGTTGCCCCAGAACTCGGTGAACCAGCGTCCGACGACGGCCTTGTTCTCTTCCAGCGACATGATGTCGTCCCTTTGCTCGTGTGGGTGATCGCCGGCCGGTTGCTGGCCGCCGACACCGGGAAGACGCGTCGGATGGGTGTTTCGTGAGACTTGCCGCCGGGGTTTCTCAATTCGGATCGCAGCCCGAGCGACAGATTGAAATACTCGGAACGGACGTCGCTCGGCATCCACAGGGCGGTGTAGCCGGTTTGCTTCGCGGCGAGCGGTGCATGGCGATGCCCGCGCCTGCCGGGTCCGGTTCGCGCTTGGGCTCGTATCGCGTGAGGTCGTGCAGGATCGGGACTCTGGTGTCCGGCCCCGGCTCGCACAGTTTGGACACCCGCGGTCGCCGGGCGCGATGCACGGATTGTGCTCATTCGGGCCAGACGCCGGAGGTGCCGCGTCGGTGCGAGCCGATCAGGTGCGTGTCGACGATGCCGATCGCCTCCATGAGCGCGAACATCGTCGTCGGGCCGACGAACGCGAATCCGCGCTTGCGGAGCTCTTTCGAGAGGGCGACGGATTCGGGCGAGGTGGTGGGGATGTCGGCGAAGGTTCGCGGCCGGGGGGTCGTTGCCGGCTTGGACGACCAGATGAGCGCGGATAGTCCGATGTCGTCGCGGAGCCTCTGCGTCGCCTGGGCGTTTCGGATCGCGGCCTCGATCTTCTGCCGGTTTCGGACGATCCCGGTGTCTGCGAGGAGGCGTTCGACATCGCCCTCGGTGTAGGCGGCGACCGCGTCGGGATCGAAATCGTCGAACGCGGCGCGGAATGCGGGTCGTTTTCGGAGGATCGTGGCCCAGGACAGGCCAGCTTGGAACCCTTCGAGCGTGACCCGCTCGTAGACGCCGCGTTCGTCGGTGACGGGCATGCCCCATTCGGTGTCGTAGTAGTCGCGCAGCATCGGATCGATCGACGCCCACGCGGGTCGGGCCAGGCCGTCTTCGCCGATCACGACGCCGGGGTCGTCGGGTGCCTCGTTCATCGCTGTGTTGCTTCTCCGTCAGTCGGTGAGTCCGGTGGCGCGCATGGTGATGTTGATCCTGCCGGTTTCCAGGCCGCATCCGTCCGGGGCGGTGAAGGGATGCACGCGCGTGACGCCGTGGTAGGCGAACCTGGATGCTCCGCCGAAGATGAAGAGGTCCCCGGAGCGGAGGCGGAGGTCGGTGTAGGGCTTTCCGCGGTTCTCCGTGTTGCCGAAGCGGAACGTACAGGCGTCACCGATCGACAGCGACACAACTGGGGCGAGGGAGCGCTCGTCCTTGTCCTGGTGCATGCCCAGACGTGCGGAGTCGTCGTAGTGGTTCACGAGCGCCGTGTCCGGCGTGTAGGCGTTCACCTCGTCGTCGGGGTAGCCGGCGTCGCGAAGCGCGCGCCGGCCGAGCCGCACTGAGCCAACTTGGGATCAGGATCGCACCGGGACCGGGTTCGCGGCGTTCCCCTGGGTCGAGGTCCGGAGTGAAGAGCGTCATCGTCAGGTCCTTACATGGTGTGCTGTGACGACCTCGTGCTCGATCCGCCAGGCGCGGCCTGATTCGGTGACGCCGGTGATTCCGTCGAGGTTGGCGAGGCCGACCAGATCGAGCGCCGCCCGCCCGGACAGCGCCGCCGCCAGGATGGTTCGAGCCGGCCGCCAACTCGTCGACCACAGGAGCCTGCGGGTCATCTGTGCCCATCCGGCTGGGGAACCGGCCATGATCCACAGATCTGGATCAGCGGCGGTGAACCGGGTGGCCTGCCGCAACCACGACGCGGCGGTCTCCGGCCACGTGAGGGTCGTGACGATCTCGCCGCCGAGTGCTTCCCACCGTGTCGCGACAGCGCGTGCTGTCGTGAGGTCGTCGTCCGCTCGGCCCGATCCGATGGCGAGCCGTGTTGCGCCGCGGGTCCGGGCGAGTGCCGTGATCGCCTCGACCTCCGCCTCCGTCGCCGCCGGAGCATGCGGGAGGCGGATTCCTTGCGAACTGCGCAGGAGCGGGCTCACCAGGGCGTCCACGGTTCGCCTTTCTCCTGTGCGACCATCCACGCCTGGTAGCGGTCTGTGCAGCAGGCCCCGCACGGCCGGTAGCCGGCGGCGATCGCGGTCGCCTCGTCTGCGAAGAAGACGCGGTGCGTCACGTAGCCGCCTCGCGCGATCGCTCGGAGCGCGGAGGGGCAGTCGAACCGGCCGTAGATCTTGTTGCCGCGGTGGCCGCCCCACTCGCCCTTGGCGGGAGACGAGTGGGGGCGCTCGTCCGCGCCGATGAGCGTGTAGGTCTTCGTGGTGCTCATGCCGCGTCGTGGAAGACGAGGGCGAGCGTGTGCCGCTCGCCGGAGCGGATCGCGGAGACCCCGTGCCGCACCGGTGCCGCCGACCAGCCGCGGGCGGAGCGGACGGGGCGGTCGCGAGTGGTGAAGACATACCCGTGACCGTGCGGCAGGAGTGTGGCCGTGCCGCGGGACTGCGCCCGTGGCCGCTGTTCCAGCAGGAGGAACTCGCCGCCGGTGTGATCGACTCCGGGCTCGTTGAGGTTGATCACGACCTGGAGGGGGAAGACGAGGTCACCGTAGAGGTCGCGGTGCAGCGCGTTCCAGTCCTTCTCGCCGTAGCGGAGCAGAATCGCCGTCGGCTTGGTCTGCCCGGCGTCGTGGCACATCTGCAGCCACTCGTCGAGGATGTCCGGCCAAGGGGCGGGCCTGCCGAGCCTGGTCCACCAGTCACGGGCGATCGGCAGCAACCTCGGGTAGAGCGCCTGCTTCAGCGCCTCGATCGGCTCGGGGTACGGTGCCGCGAAGTACCGGTACTGCCCTTCGCCGAAGCGATGCCGGCCCATGTTGATCGTGCTGCGGAACAGCTCATCGCTGTCGTACAGTTCGCGGATCTCTTTCGCCTCTGCGGGGGCGAGGAGCTGCGGGAGCAAGGCGCCGCCGTACCCGTCCATCTCGACTGCGACGGCGGCCCAGTCCGCGGATTCGACGCGTTCCCGCCAGGGGTTCGCCGGGGGCTTCGGCTTGGTGGTCATGCTGCGGCCTCCAGCTCGAGCAGGGTGGTCTTGGCGTCGAGCCCGCCGATGTACCCGCCGAGAGTGCCGTCGGTACGCAGTACACGGTGACAGGGAACGACGACGGGCAGCGGATTGGTGGCGCACGCGGTGCCGACGGCGCGCACGGCCTTGGGGTTGCCGACGAGCTCGGCGACCTCCCGGTAGCTACGGGTCTGGCCGTATCCGATCTCCGGGAGGTGCTTCTGGACGAGCTGCCGGAACCCGCGCGAGAGGGACAGGTCGAGCGCCAGGCCGAAGACCTTCCGGCGGCGGTCGAAGTACTCGTCGAGCTCGCGCGCCGCGTCGTCGAGTCGCTTCGGTGCGCGCAGGATGCGGAGGCTGACCTTCTCGGCCAGGTTCTCCAGCACACGGTCGTGGTCCTCGCGGGCGTAGGCGACGCGGATCAGGCCCTTCGCGGTCGCCGCGAGCAGCAGCTTCCCGACCGGACTGTCGACGGTCGTGTACGCGACGTCGACGAGACCCTCGGCCTGCGCCTCGCGCTCGAGCCGGGCGTGCAGCCTTGCCAGGGTCTCGGGGTCGATGGGCGCCGACAGGGCGGTGAGGGCGTCATCGTTGCGGATGTCGCTCATTGGACTGCTCCTTTCGCGTTTGCGCCCGGAAACTGCTTCCTGAGGGTCTTGAGCCCGTCGGCGGCGGCTCTCCGTGCCGCGTCGACGGTTCCGCCGAGGATCGCCGCGATCTCCGCATGTGACATGCCGACGAGGTATCGGAAGGTGATCGCCTGCCGTTGCTTGTCGGGGAGGCGGCCGACGAGTTCCCAGAGCTCGGTGTCGTCGGTGCCCGGGATTCCGATCGAGGCCGGCGCTTCCGGCAGTGTCTCCACCGGCAGCGGGTCCCGCTTCGCGGCCCGCTGGACATCGATCGCCTTGCGGCGGGCGATGGTCACGAGCCAGGCTTCGACGTTCGCGGTCTCCGGAAGGTCCGGGTAGGCGCGCAACGCGGCAAGGAAGGTCTCCGACCAGGCGTCGTCCGCATCTTGTACTCCAAGCAGCGCTCGGCAGACGCGCAGCACGGTGACGCTGTGCTGCGCGACCACTGATTCGAACGGCTGTTTCATGTTCATCCCATTGAAGTCGGCGAAGGCGAGTCTTTCGCGAGATTCGCTAGAACAACCGTCCGGCGCGCACCTGAGCGGGTTCCTCAAGCTCCAGAAGCGCCTGCTTCCGCTTGAGCCCGCCGGCGTAGCCAGTGAGGTTCCCATTCGCACCGACGACGCGGTGACACGGCACGAAGATGCACAGCGGGTTCGCGCCGACCGCCTGGCCGAGACGGTAGGCCAGGGACTTGTCGCCGAGCCGTTCCGCGATCTGCCCGTAGGTGGCGGTCGCACCGAACGGGATTTCGGCGACGATGCTCCACACGGCGCGCTGAAACGCATCACCCGAGGCGTCGAACGGAAGGTCGAACTCACGTCGGCCGCCGGCCAGGTAGTCGATCAGCTGCTCGCCGGCCTCGGCAAGCAGCGCATCCGCTGCCGGCGCCACTTCCTGCCCGAACGTCTCCTGCGCGGGCCGGCGGATGTGATGGCGGAAGTACAGGCCGATGATCGCCTCACCGCTCGCCACGATCGTGACCGATCCGAGGGACGTCTCCATCAGTATGTGTCGCGTGCTCATCGCGGCTCCTTTCTCTCTGCGCCCTGTAGACGTCAGATCGGAGCCAAACGTGAGACGGCAGTTTCGACAGATCACCCAACCCTTAATGCAACGTATAGGACGATAAAGTAATATTAAGTCGGTTTTAGCCCTATTGTCTGATTCCGCAGTGGTTCTGGGTGGGTCACGGCGGAGGATGTAGCTGTAGGAGTCGAGCCGCGGCGCGGTACCGGAGACCACCGTCGGGCAGAAGCCGGTTGCCGTGTCGGCGAGTGCGGCCACGACGGCGTCGGCCATCGAGGTGAACGGCCGGCCAGCAGGTGGTGTGCCGACGTTTGAGTCCGTGATGGCGGGTAGCAGGGTTCCGGCAATGGAAGCGGCGTGGCACGTCGCTGACGGAACGATCCGTCGCGTTGTTCACAGCTGGCGGCCGAGGAGTGGGGGCGCTCCCGGCCGCCAGCGTCCACGGTTGGTGTGGTCCCTACCTCCGGTTCAGGGAGCCCGGGGATGTTCGGCTCCAACTGACCGGCGTCGGACTCCGGCACGTCAGCCTCGAACCCCGCACCGCGACGCAGGAGGCCCCACAGCACGGGGCCGGGTGGGTGGTGGGCACGTCCGGCCGGCCGGTCCGTGAATCCGACCGGCCGGACGCGTTGTCATGCGTCGGTCAACAGCAGCGCACAGGAGACGCGGTCCTCAGGTGCTCGAACTCACGTCGGGTCAGCGGCGATCCGTCCCGACAGTGTTGTTGCTGATGTGCGACGTAGTGGTCGTAGCTGGTCTCGCCAACCAGTTCCCGGAGGTACCACCAGAGTCGCGACAGCAGGTGACGCGCTCTCATCCGTCGCCGTCCCTGCGCCTGCCGCCGCGCTGCTGATCGGTCCCGGCCGCGAAGGCGCCAGCTCCGGCACCGACCAGTTCCTGGCGCTCATCCGCAGTGGCGAAGAGGCCGGCCGGCGCGACGATCGTCGATTCGACGAACGGTGTCTCCGTCGTCGGGAGCTCGCGACCGCTGATGATCGCCTGGAGGCAGGTCCGAGCTCCGTCGACGATCACGATGATGATCAGGACTGCGAAGAACACCGACAGTACAAGCTGCACGGTCGAGTTGGTGACGACCTGTTGCATCTGGTCGAGGTTCTTGGCGGGTGCGAGCACCTTGCCCTGTTCGAGTGCGTCGGCGAAGCGCTGGCGCTGGGCGAAGAAGCCCATCTTCGGATCGGTGGAGAAGATCTTCTGGTAGCTGGCGGTCATCGTCACGGCCGTGACCCAGGCCAACGGTATGGCGGTGACCCAGGCCCATTTGAGCCGGCCGCTCTTGACCAGGATGACCGTGACGACGGTCAGTGCCAGGGCGGCGAGCAGCTGGTTGGAGACGGCGAACAGGGGGAAGAGCTGGTTGATGCCGCCGAGCGGGTTGGTGACACCGGTGTACAGGAAGTAGCCCCAGGCGCCCACGACCGCCGCGCTGGTCAGCCACACACCAGGCAGCCAGCTGACCCGGCCGATCGGCTTCCAGATGTTGCCCAGCATGTCCTGAAGCATGAACCGGCCGACCCGGGTCCCGGCGTCGACTGTGGTCAGGATGAACAGCGCCTCGAACATGATCGCGAAGTGGTACCAGAACGCCCTGAGCCCCTCCCCGCCGAGGAAGCCGGAGAAGATCTCGGAGATGCCGACGGCGAGCGTCGGCGCGCCACCAGTACGCGACACCAGTGTCGGTTCGCCGACGGCGGCGGCCGCGGCCTGCAGGGTATCGGGGGTGACGATGAATCCCATATTGGTCACCGCCGTCGCGGCGCTCTGGAAGGTCGTGCCGACCACGCCGCCGGGCGAGTTCATCGCGTAGTACAGCCCCGGGTCCAGCAGCGATGCGGCGATGATGGCCATGACCGCGACGAACGACTCCATCAGCATGCCGCCGTAGCCGACGAGCCGGACCTGCGACTCCTTCTGGATCATCTTCGGTGTGGTGCCCGAGGAGATCAGCGCGTGGAAGCCGGACAGCGCCCCGCAGGTGATGGTGATGAAGACGAAGGGGAACAGTGTGCCGGCGAAGACCGGGCCGTTGCCGCTGAAGGCGAACTTGGTGACGGCCTCGTTCTGCAGTACCGGAGCGGTCACCAGCACGCCGACCGCGAGCAGCGCGATCGTTCCGATCTTCATGAAGGTGGACAAGTAGTCGCGCGGCGCCAGAAGCATCCACACCGGCAGGACGGACGCGACGAAGCCGTACCCGACCAGGCAGAAGACCAGGGTCTCGGGCTTGAGCGTGAACGCGCCGGCCCAGCTGGAGTCCTGGACCCAGCCGCCCGCGACGATGGCGAAGACCAGCAGCCCGACGCCGATCACGCTGGTTTCGACCACGCGGCCCGGTCGGAGTACCCGCAGGTAGAAGCCCATGAACAGGGCGATCGGGATGGTCATGGCGATGGAGAAGGTGCCCCAGGGCGACTTCGCGAGCGCGTTGACGACGACGAGCGCGAGGACACCGAGCAGGATGATCATGATCGAGAAGACGGCCACCAGGGCTGCGACGCCGCCGACGCGGCCGATCTCGTCCCGGGCCATCTGGCCGATGCTCTTCCCGTCGCGGCGCATGGACAGGAACATGACCACCATGTCCTGCACGGCCCCGGCGAAGACGACACCGACGATGATCCAGATGGTGCCGGGCAGGTAGCCCATCTGCGCCGCGAGGACCGGCCCGACCAGCGGCCCGGCGCCCGCGATCGCGGCGAAGTGGTGGCCCAGCAGCACGCGACGGTCGGTGACGTGGTAGTCGATGCCGTTGTCCAGCCGCTCCGCGGGCGTGGCGCGCCGGTCGTCGGCCTTGAGCACGCGCCGGGCGATGAAGCGCGCGTAGAACCGGTAGGCGATCGCGTACGAGCACAGCGCCGCGGCCACCAGCCAGATCGCCGAAATGCTCTCGCCGCGGGCCAGGGCGATGACCCCCCAGGCGATCGCGCCGACGATCGACACGGCTGTCCAGATCACGATGGACCGCAGACCCGGGCGGGCCCGGGTCTGCGGAGTGAAGATGCTCATGCATGCTCTCCAGGGTGGGGGTGTCCGCCTGGACGCGTCCCTGGCGCACGGACCCCAGGGTCCGTGCGCTTCAGCAGCAGATGACTGGCTGTCATCAGCGCCATGCTCAGGAAGATCCAAGCGAACTGGAACCAGTAGAAGAAAGGCAGCCCTGCCAGCCGAGGCGTGGTCCGCGCGTACAGCGGGACCCAGAGGATTGCCACGAGCGGCAGTGTCAGGCCGGTGTAGGCAGCGACTCTGATTGCCTTGCGGAATCTCGCCATCCCGGCCTCCCGAACAGTCGTCGACGATGCCTGAATGTTGCGCACCCATGTCGCACGGTTTACCGACCGATTGCCTCTTGTTTCGTGTCAACCGATCCGGGAGCCTGCGCAACACACAGAGGACTGAGAGGGTGCCCATGGTCGATCCCGCCAGCACCACCGCCTTCACGCTGGTCGTCGCCGGTACGTCGCTGCTCGCGATCGCCGCGCGGCGCTTCCGGGTACGCGACGAACTGCCCACACTCGACGACTGGGCGCTGGCGGGACGGCAGTTCGGGGCCGTGCTCACCTGGTTCCTGCTCGGCGGCACGATCTACACGGCCTATACGTACGCCGCGGTGCCAGGTCTGGTGTACGGCATCGGGGCGCTGGGGTTCTTCGCACTCGCGTACACGGTGATCGTCTACCCGCTGGCCTTCGTACTCCTGCCGAGGCTGTGGCAGGTCGCGAAGGACAACGGCCATACGACGGTGGCCGACTACGTGCGAGCCCGGTACGACTCACCGCTGCTCGCGCTCGCCGTGGCGCTCACCGGAATCCTCGCCACCATGCCGTACATCGCCCTGCAACTCCTCGGCATCCGGGCGATCCTGGCCGCCGGCGGCCTCTACCCCACCGACGGGATCGCGGGCGACCTCACGCTGGTCGCGGTGTTCGCGGTGCTGGCCGGCGCCACGTACCGCAACGGGCTGCGCGCACCGACCGTCATTTCCCTGGCCAAGGGGGTCCTGATCGGCACCACGGTCGTCGGCATCGTCGTACTCGTGCTCAACCGGCTCGGCGGGCCGCAGGCGACGTTCCGAGCCGCCGAGGACGCCATCACCGCACGCGGCGTACCGGAGACCTCCTTGACGCTCACCCCCTCGCTCTACACCGCCTACGCCACGCTGGCGCTCGGCTCCGCGCTCGCGCTGCTCATGTATCCGCACGTACTGACCGCGTCCTTCGCCGCGTCCAGCGGCGACCGGCTCCGCAAGGCGATCATCGGGTTACCGGCATGGACCGCGGTGCTGGGGCTCTTCGCGCTGCTCGGCGTCGCCGCGCTTGCCGCGGGCGTAGAGGCCCGGCCCGGCAACGCCGAGGCGGCCGTGCCGCTGATGGTGCGGGAGCTGACCTCACCGGTCGCCGCTGGGCTCGTGTTCGGCGCGCTCGCGGTGGCGGTGCTGGTGCCCGCCGCGGTGATGTCGATCGGCGCGGCCACACTGTTCGTCCGCAACGTCTACGTCGAGTACTTCCACCCGACCGCGACACCGAAGCACCAGGCCCAGGTCGCCCGCGCGGTGTCGCTTGTGGCGAAGTTCGGGGCGCTGGCGTTCATCTTCGGCCTACCGGACCAGGACGCGATCAACCTGCAGCTGCTCGGCGGGGTGTGGATCCTGCAGACGTTTCCCACGGTGGCACTCGGGCTGTTCACCAGTTGGCCGCACCGCGGCGCGCTGCTCGTCGGCTGGCTCGTCGGCATGGTCGCGGGGACCGCGCTGGTCGCCTCCGGCGGCTTCTCCTCCGTCGTCTCGTTCGCCGGTGTGCACGTGTACGTCGCGCTCGCCGCGCTGGTGCTCAACCTCGCGGTCGCTGCCGCGCTGACCCCGGCGCTGGACCGGCTCGGCGTGGCCCGCGAGCTCGGCGACGGTACCGCCACCGGGGTGGTGGTCCCATGACGCAGCAGGTCTCGTCACGGCCGCTCGCACCGGCCGCCGACCCGGCGCCGGCCACCCTCGGCCCCACCGGGGTGAACCTCGCCGACCTGGACCGCGAGGCCGCACTGGCCAGGCTCTTCGACGCCAACCACACCCCGCTGCTGCGCTTGGCGGTGCTGCTCGGTGCGGAGGGCGAGGCCGAGGACATCGTCTCGGAGGCGTTCTACGAGTTGTACCGCCGCTGGCACCGGTTACGCAGTCACGACGCCGCGCTGAGCTACGTGCGCGCCGTCGTGTGCAACCTCGTGCGGATGCGGGTGCGCCGGCTGCAGGTGGCGCGCCGGCACGCGGAGCAGGTGATCGAGTCGGTCGGGTCGGCCGAGGCCGAGGTGCTGCTGCGCGACGACCAGCGCGCCCTGGTGGAGGCGATCAAGCAATTGCCGGCCCGGCAGCGGGAAGCGCTGGTCCTGCGGTACTGGCTGGATCTGCGAGAATCGGAGATAGCCGCGGCGATGGGCATCTCGGCCGGCGCGGTCAAGTCACACACGTCGCGAGGTATGGCCACGCTCACGCGGTTACTGGAGGAGCGGAGATGAGTGGCGTTCCATCCGGCCAGGTACCAGGCCAGGCACCCGCAACCGGTTCGGCCGCGGGCTCGGGGGTCGCCGAGGAACAGCTCCGCGACGTGTTCGACGCGCTGGCCACCTCGGTCCACGGCGCGTCGAACCGCTACCCGGCCGCTCTGGCCGGCTGGAGGCGCCGGGAACGGCGGCGGCGGATCGTGCTGGCGATCCTCGCCGCGGTGATCTTCGCGGTGGCCGACATCATCGGCCTGTGGGCGCTCAGCCGCGCTGACGTCAACATCCACATCATCTTCGATGACCGGCCGGGCAGCAGCACCGAGGCGCCGAGGAGCGGCATCGGGCCGCCGCCGTAGCCGCCACCGTAGCCGCCACCGTAGCCGCCACTGGCGGCGTTCCGCCGTGGTCAGCCCACGGTCACCGCGCCCGCGGTGAACCCCGCGACGAACCGCTTGAGCAACAGGTTGAAGACCACCGCGACGGGCACCGCGACGAGCACGACGGCGCCCTGCAGGGACTGCCAGTAGAACAGGTCGCCGCGGATCAGCTCGGTGGGGATCCCGGTCGAGACGACCTTCCCGGCGGTGGGAGAGACGAACGCGATCGCGTACAGGTACTCGCTCGCGCACAGGACGAAGCTGAGTACGACGACCGCGACCACCCCGGGCACCGCCAGCGGCAGCGCGACCCGGCGAAAGGCGGCGAACCGGGTACAGCCGTCGACCAGCGCCTGCTCCTCGACCTGCAGCGGGATGGCGCTGAAGAAGCCCATCATCAGCCAGACCGACACCGGGACGGTCAGTGTCGGGTAGACCAGCACCAGGGCCCAGTCCGAGTCCTGCAGGCCGACGGCGGCGACAAGCCGCGACAGCGGCAGGAACAGCACACTCGGCGGGACGAGATAGCACAGGAAGATCGCCATGCCGAGCCGGCCGGCCCATGGCCGCCGCAGCCGCGCCAGCGCGTAGCCGGCCGGCGTGGCGAGCAGGAGGGTGGCCACGACCACCGCCGCGCCGATCCACAGCGTGTTCCAGGCGAACGTCGGGAAGGCCGTGTGCCGCCACAGGTACGCAAGGTGGTCGGCGGTCGGCGGGGCGTTGAACCACAAGGGACTGTGCGCCGGGTCGTACAGGTCCCGGTTGAGCTTCACAGCGGTGATCATGCTCCACAGGAACGGCCCCGCGCCCAGCAACGCAGCCGCGTATGCCGCCGCGTGCACAGCCACGCCACCCAGCCGTTGCCGCCGCCGCGCCCGCTCGGCGCGCCGCACGGGGATCACCGGGCCACCATCCGGCGCACCAGGCCGAGGATCGTCAGCGTCGCGGCCAGCAGCACCGGCAGCAGGAACAGGGCCACCGCAGCGCCCTGGCCGACATCACCGCCGTCGATGCCCCGGCGGAACGCCAGCGTGGCAAGCACCTCCGTGGCATGGGTCGGCCCACCGTTGGTCAGCACCCGCACCACCGCCATGTCGCTGAACGTGAGGACCGCGCAGAACAGGCCCGCGACCGCGACGATCGGGGCCGTCAACGGCACCGTCATGAACCGGGTCTGCAGCCAGCGGCCAGCACCGTCGACGCGAGCGGCCTCGTAGATGTTGCGGGGGATCGCCACGAGCCCGGCCATGATGATGACGGCAGTGAGCGGGGTGAGCCGCCACGCCTGCACCGCCACGACCGATGCCATGGCCGTCGAAGGCCGGCCGAGCCAGTTGACGCTCTCCCCCGCGCCGAGCAGACCGAGCTGCCGACCGGTCCAGTCCAGCGGCGAGTAGACCGAATCGAGCATCCACAGCCACGCGACCGATGACACGGTGACCGGGGTGACCCAGGGCAGCAGCACGCACAGCCGCACCAGCCAACGTCCGTACACCCGGGCCAACATCAGCCGGGCCACCACGTTCCCGCCGACCACCGCCAGCGACGTGGTCGCCGCGGTGATGATGCACGTGTTGAGCAACGCTCGCCAGAACACCGGGTCGCCCAGCACACGTTCGATGCCGGCCAGGCCGGCCCAGTCGAAGGTCGGATCGGCGACGGTCACGTCCGACACGGCGAACGCGACGGCCAGCACCACCGGCCCGAGGATCAGGGCGGCGACGTAGGCGACGGTCGGCACGACGAACAGCGATGCCAGCGCGCGATCGCGGGCGCTGCGCCCGCGCGTCGGGACGGCGTGGTTTCCCATCAGGCCACCAGTCCCCTGGCCTGCCATTTGGCGTAGACGGACCGGACCTGCGCCGCGGCGTCGGCGACCGCGACCGCGGCGCTGACCTCGCCGCGCGCCGCGCGGGCGAACATGTCTGGGATGACGAAGCTGCTGGCGACCTCCCCGACGGCGGCGTTGGCCGTGCCGGGATGGCCCAGGTCGGCGCTCCACCGGGCGGCGTCGACGAGCAGCTCGAGCTTGCCGGGCGGGTCGGCGCGGAACGGGTCGCGCCGCAGCCAGGTCGCGAGCTCCGGGGTACGGCCGGGCCAGGCGCACAGGTCGTACAGCATCGACGAGTAGGTGGCGGCGGCAAAGTTCGCGGTGTAGTGCAACAGGAACTCCTGTCCGGCGGCGGCCCCGGTGGCGTACTTCGGGATGACCCAGTTGTGCACGAGGTGGTGCGCGGCCGTGGCGCCCGCCGGGCCGGCCAACGCCGGCACGAAGTCGATGTCAGCCGCGACGGCCGGAGTGGAGCGCTGCGCGGTCCGCCAGGCAGAGATCGAGTTGCAGATGTAGGACAACTTGCCGGCGACCAGCCCCTGGTTGTTGGAGCTGGGGATCCACGAGAAGACCTCGTCGGTCATGGCCTCGCGGTACAGCCTGGTCATGAACTCCACTGCCGCCACGGCCTCGGGCGCCTCGAGCGTGACCCGCCCCTCGGCGTCCTGAATGGACGATCCGAACGACCACAGCAGGGAGCGGCCGACCATGTTCGAATCGAGCTCCTGTGACATGCCGAGCCCGAGCTGAACGCCGGTGGCGCGGCGGATCTCGGCCCCGCCGCGCAGCAGTTCGTCCCAGCTCGAGGGGCCGTCGGGCAGGCCGATCTTCGACCACATCGAACGCCGGTAGTTCCCGGGATCCGGCACCCAGCCCGGCGCGTAGGCGAAGTACCGGTTCGTCGCCGGGTTGAAGCTCGACCGCCGGCACAGTTCCAGCTGCGGACCCCACCGCCGGTTGGCCTCCCGGACGAGGTCGGTGAGGTCCAGCACCGCCGGTTCGAACTGCGGCAGCGGCGCCACGTACTGGATGAGGTCGTGCCCCCGACCGGCGTAGATCTCGGCCGCCACCCGGGTCGTGATCTGGCCCAGGTCGATGTGGTCGACGGTGACGTCGACGCCGACCTGGCTGGCCCACCGACGGACGAAACCGTCGAACCAGCGGTCGTACGTCGGCACGAAATGGCTCCAGGCGAGGATCCGCAGCGCCCCGGAAAGCTTGGCCGTCGGCGACGTGAACTGCTCCGCCGGCCCGCCCGCGAGCACACCAGCGCCAAAGGCATCGTCATCTTCATGAGCACAGCCAGCGGCCAGCGCCACGCCGGCGACCGCCGCGCCGCCGACGAACCGGCGCCGACTCAGCCGCGCGGACAGCAGGTTGGATGAGAGCACACACTACGGTTGCCGCAGCGGCCGAATCGTTTACCAGCCGGGCCACTCAGGTTTCGTCCTCACGAATGCACGCCGCAATCCGGCTGTCCCGCTGACCTTCACGACGCCGGCCGGTCAGCCGCCGGCGACCAGTTTGGGGTGGGCGGCGAGGAAGCCCTTGACCCGGTCGGTGCGGACGGCGGTGAGCAGGTTGATGGTGGTCTGGTCGAGCTCTTCGGCGGTGCCGTTGCCGGGCGACTGGTTGAACGTGCCCTCGTTCGACTTGATGGTGACCACGTCGTCGCCGCTCACGCCGCGCATGGCGTACGCCCAGTCGGCCAGGTCGATGCCACCGCTGTCGATGGTGATCGCCTTGCCTGCGCCCTCGATGACCTTGTTGAACCGCACCGGGTTGGTGAGCACGTCCTTGCTGAGCATCTTCTTGAAGACGGCCTTGATGAACTGTTGCTGGTGGCGTTGCCGGTCGTAGTCGCCGTTGGGCAGGGTCTCGCGTTGCCGGACGTAGTCGAGGGCCTGCCACGGTTCGAGGTGCTGGTAGCCGACGTGGTAGACCACCGGGGTCACGCCCGGAACCGGGTCCAGGCCCTGACCGCCGTCGTCTCTGGTGTACTGCCGGAACGGGACCTCGGTCCCGCCCGTGCTGTTGTGACCGATACTCACGGACGTGGTCTCCTGGTCCACGTACATGTCGACCCCACCGAGCACGTTGACGACCTGTTGGAAGCCGGTGAAGTCGACGATCCCCGCACCGTCGAACGTCACCCCGCACAGCTTCCTGATCGTCAGGGCGAGCAGCTCGACGGCATGGCTGCGGGCGGCCGGCCCGGTGAGGCCGTTGCCACCGTAGGCGAACGCGGCGTTGACCTTGTCGTCGCCGCCCGGGTACCGCCTGGCCCCATTGTCGTACGGCGGGATCTCGACCCAGGTGTCCCGAGGAATCGAGACCATGAACGCGGCGTCATACGTCGCCGGGATGTGCAGGATGATGATCGAGTCGGAGCGTACGGGTTCGCGAGGGTCCTGGCCGGGGCGGGCGTCGACACCGATGAGCAGGATGTTCTTCGCCCCTGTGACCGACGCGTGGCCGGGCTGCTGGGCCCAGCTGCCGGTGTCGCCGAGCAGGTTCTGCTCGACGACGCCGCGCGTCGCGTACGACAGCAGGGCCTCCTTCGCCACGAGCACCGCGCCGGCCAGCACGACCAGGGTCGTGCCGAGCACGATGCACCACCGCGCCCACGACGGAGCCTTGGGCCGTGCGCGCTGGTTCCGGTCGCTCGGCACGGTTGCCCGGCCGCACGCGCGCTGGTTCCGGTCGGTCGGCGCGGTCGCCCGGCCGCACGCGCGTTGGTTCCGGTCGGTCGGCACGGTTGCCCGGCCGCGCGCGCGGCCGGGCCGGTCGTTCACCGGATCACCGGACCGGTGCGGTTCATCCGGAAAGGTCACCGGGCCGGCTCCTGTTCACGAGTACGTCGGACAGGAGAAACCTATGGACCAGGTGGACCGGCGGCCGTGGCGTCCTGCGAGATCAACCCCGTCTTTCACCCCCTACGAACCCGGTGCCCGGGTACGAATGGGCCGATCGCAACACGCGTCCGTCACTCACGGGGATCCCATGTCGGTACTTCCTGCCCTCCATGCGGCGCAGTAGCGTCGCGGGGGCCGCGCCGCGGTGGTGGCTCCACCTGCCGGCGTTCTTCCTGATCGCAGCGGGGTGGGCGCTCGCGCTGCCGGTCAACGGCACGTACGACGAGAAGGACCACATCGCCCGTGCGTACGCCGTGACCACCGGACAGCTCACCACCCACCGCACGGTCGTCGACCGGCGCGACGACCGCAAGCCCGCGTTCCTGGTGCCGGCGAGCCTGATGCCCAGCAACAGCAACGTCGACTGCGCCTGGGCGCCCCGCCCGGCGCGCCCGGCCGACTGCCAGCGCTGGACCACCGACCGGGCCCGCGTCCTCACCCCGAGCGGGGCGGCCAGGTACAGCCCGGTCTACTACCTGCTCGTCGGCGCGCCGCTGGTGATCGCGCCCGACCGGACCGGCATCCTGCTCGCCCGGCTCATCTCGGCGCTGGCCGCAGCCGCGCTCCTGGCCGGAGCAGCCGGTGCCGCGCTGCGGCTCGGCAGCCGGCTGCTCGCGCTCGGTGTCGTGCTCACCGCAACGCCGATGGCGGCGAACCTGGCCGGCTCGGTCAACCCGAACGGCCTCGAGATCGCCGCGGGCGTTGCCGTCTGCTGCGGGCTGCTCGCCCTGCTACGCGCACCCGACGCACTGCTCGGCGACCGCGCCGTGCGCCGCCTGCTCGTGCTGGTCGGGGTCGGTTCGCTGGCGCTGCTCACCGTCCGCCAACTCGGGCCCGCGCTGCTGACGCTCATCGTGACGGCATGCGTGGCACTGGCCCGCCCCGGCCGCATCGCCCAGCTGTGGCGGCGCCGCGAGACGCGCTGGATCGTCGCCGGCTCGTGGTCGCTCGGTCTGGCCGGCTCGCTCGGCTGGATGGCGTACTCCGACGTGGCCGGCGTCGCCGCGGTCGTCCGCGACGCCCAGCACCTCGCCCCGCCGGAGCTCGCGCAGGCCCTGGCCACCCGGCGCATCCCGTTCTATCTCAGGCAGGCCGTCGGCCAGTTCGACTACGGCGAGACCAAGCCACCACTGGTGGTCACCGCGGCGTGGTACCTGCTGCTGGTCGCCGTGGTGGTGCCGAGCCTGATCCACGGCGGCCGCCGGCTCACCCTCATCGCCACCGCACTCGGCGCCGCCTGCCTCGGCCTGCTCCTGACCCTGGAACTGCACTATCTACCGATCATCGGCTGGTTCGCGCAAGGCCGGTACGCGATGCCGGCAGCCACCGCAGTGGTGCTGTGCGCCGCCTGCGCCCCGCAATTCGAACGCCGCCTCGCCTCGCAGCACCGGCTACGCCCCTACTGCACCGTCCTGACCTTCACAGCCGCGGCCCTGCACGTGTACCTGCTGGCGTTCGTGATGACGCGTTTCCGGTCCGGCCCGGCCGCGCGCCTCGACCCGTTCACAGGCGCCTGGCAGCCACCGGTCGGCGCACTGCCGCCACTGCTGGCGGTGCTGGCCGGCGGCACGATCCTCGCGGTGCTGGCCGCAGCGACGACCGGCGACAGCACGCGTGGTCCCGTCCACACACCGTCAGAACAGCACGCGTTGCCTTCCATGCCGAACGTCCAGTGACACGCCGCCTCCGTCAGGCGCGGCGTCACGCCGGGACCGCCGAGCCCTACGGCTACGCCGCCTCGGCCTGGTCGCCGAACCGACCGGCGACGACGCGGCGGGCCGCAGCTGCGGCCGTCACCTCTGCCTCAAGCGCTTATACCTTCCCGAGCGGGGCAGGTCGCACATCGACCGGTGATCGGCCGAGCCCGGCACGGGAAGGGTATCGAGGTCAGTCGTCACGAACCGACCATCGATACCCTTCCTGTATGTCCTGATCAACCCGACTCGCCACACCAGCCGAGTTAGGGGTCAGTCATCCAGGACGACTGGCCTGGACCTGCCGGTGCGCAGTCCGTGCGTTTGGTCGATGGCCGCTCGCCGGCGTCAGGAGGCGTACACCTCGAACTCGGAGACCTGGCTGGCGGGCCAGCCGGTGTTGGCGGTGAAGTTGAGCCGGACGTAGCGGGTGGCGGTGGCGGTGAATGTGATGGTGGTGGTGTTGGCGCTCGGGCTGAAGGTGTAGCCGGCGGACGCTTTGAGCGTGGTGAAGTTCGCGCCGTCCGTGCTGCCCGTCACCGAGAGTGTCTGGGTACGCGCACCCCACGACGCCGGCAACTTCAGCACGATCCGCCCGATCGAGGTCGCCGAGCCGAGGTCGACCTGCAACCACTGCGGGAAGGCGTTGTTCGCAGACTCCCAGTAGGTGTCCTGGTTGCCGTCGACGGCGTTGCCGGAGCCGTAGACCTGCGTGTGGCTGCTCTCCGATGTGGACTTCCCGCGGGCCAGGTTGGTGTTGGGTGCCGGGTCGGTCGTGACGGTGACGCCGTTCGAGGCGGCAGAGGTGTTGCCTGCCGCGTCCTGGGCGGTGACGGTGAAGGTGTACGACGTCGACGGGTTCAGACCGGTGACGGTGAACGACGTGGCGGCGGTCGTCCCGACGACGGCACTGCCCTGGCGTACCTGGTAGCCGGTGACGCCGGCATTGTCGGTGGAGGCCGTCCAGGACAGCGAGACGCTGCTGGAGGTCTTCCCGGTCGTGGTGAGGTTGGCGGGCGTTGTTGGCGGCTGGGTGTCGCCGCCGGTCGCCGGGCCATAGACTTCCAGCTCCGACAGCTGCCCGGCGGGCCAGCCGGTGTTGGCGGTGAAGTTGACCCGGACGTAGCGGGCGTTGGCCTGGGTGAAGTTGAGGGTGGCCGTGTTGGCACTGCCTGAGTTGAAGCCGACGCCACCGGAGTTCACCACGGTGGTGAACCCGCCGCCGTCGACGCTCGTCTGCACCGACAGCGTCTGCGTGCGCGAGCCCCATGAGGCCGGCAGCTTCAGCACTGCCTTGTTCACCGCGACCACAGACCCGAGATCGACCTGCACCCATTGCGGGAAGGCGTTGTTCGCCGACTCCCAGTAACTGTCCTGAGAGCCATCGGTGGCGTTGGCCGACGCGAACGTCTGGGACTGGCTGCTTGCCTGCGTCGGCTTGAACAGCGCGAGGTTCCCGGTCGGGGGTGGTGTCGTGCCGCCGTTGGGTTGCGTCGGGCGGGTGGCGGTCAGCGGGGCCAGGCCCTTGAACATGCGCCCGCCGTCGTTGGTGATGCGCAGGTAGTAGTCCGAGGAGCAGGCCACGCCGTCGGCGTCCAGCGCCGGGTGGCCGAAGTTCGTCGGCTGCATCGAGGCGTTCTCGGCGGTCTTGGCGATCTGGTTGCCCTCGTTGAACTCGTCGAACATCGACACATACAGGGCCTGCGCGCCGAGGCGGGTCATGTTGTAGATGTGGTGCCAGTAGAAGTCGCCGTGTGCGCGGGCGCCGGAGGACAGGTCGCCGGGCATGACGCAGGGCTGGTAGTCGATGCCGCGGGCGTTACAGTCGGCCTGGTCACCGACGTTGACGTTGGCGTAATACGAGTCCAGCTCGGCGATGGTGCGGGCCCGGAAGACCATCCACGGCGAGATCATGTTGAAGGCGTGGTACACGTCGAGGAACCCCGGCCGGGAGTCGTTGACGCCGGTGCGCCACCAGGTCGGCACGCCGCCGATGACATAGCAGCCCTGTGCCTTGAACCAGTTCACCACGTCCAGGCAGGGGGCGGGCGTGAACGGGCGGGAGGGTTCGCTGAACCCGAAGCCCCAGATGCACACGACTGGCTTGCCGTTCTGGCGCGCGTACGCGGGTGAGGACGTGTACGCCGACATCTTGTTGGTCCAGTCGGTCTTGATCTCCGACTGCATGTTGGTCCAGTCGGTGACGTCGTACATGATGTAGAACTTGCGACCGTACGTCTCGGCCGCACTGCGCACCTTGGCCGTCATCGCGTCACGGATCGGGCCCTCGCCGCCGTTGGGGTTGAAGCGCTGCAACGCGGCGGTGTCGCAGCCGTAGTCGCGCATCCACTTGAAGTGCGTGTCGACCGTCTGCTGGTCGTAGGAGGAGAACAGCTGGGCGGGCTGTCCGTTGCCGAGGTTGGCGTAGGCGGTGGTGTAGCCCTTGGTGAACTCTCGCATGTCGGGCCACGACAAGATCGTCGTGTTGGACGGCGACGGCGGCGTGCTGTTGTTCTGGCTCCAGTGCCACCACGCGTTGATCGGCGAGCCGTCGCCGATGCAGGCGAACCAGCCCTGGTAACCGACGGTGATCTTGCCGACCACGTCACCGGGTGGGCTCGCCGCGAACGCCGCCGTCGTCCACGCGGAGACCAGCTCGCCGGTGGAGACCGCGGCGAGGGCGGTGCCGGACGCGACCGAGGCGACGAACTTCCGACGTGAGATTGACATATGGACACTCCCCTCTCATCTACCTGGCCGGTCATACTTGCACCCGCCGACACATCTCTGCAATAGTTCTATTAAATGACCGTAATAACTTGATGATATGGCGCAAACCTGCACGTGAAGGATGGAGGGTAGCTGCGAGGATCGGTCACGCCGTGCCGAGTGAGCCGGTGCGGTTACACTGCCGGCGCACGCCTGGATGTCACGCGTAGTGATGCCCGAGGCAGCTCTCAAGGCGTACCGTTGCGGCGGACAACAGCATGCGGTGTGCATCCCGCCGTCACAAATCTGGCCGGGCACCCGCCTGACCCACTCGCGTAGCTCGAAATTGCATCGACAGGCTCGCCTGCAAGAATTTGCACTCACCGCGCGTGGACATGACACCATGCGGTCGTCGTTCGTAGGCCACCGGCCTGACCGACACCCCTGGTTGAGGCGAAGGGCCTCACCAAGGTCCATCCCCACGCGGCTCCACCGCCGAGTTCCGCGCCGTCGACGGCATCGACCTTGAAGTTGCCGATGATGCCCATGCCCGCGGTGCCGGCGGCGAAGGTGGAGACGGTCTTGCCGCCGGTCAGGTCGACTCACTGCTGCGCCTTGTCGCCGACGGTCACCGTCTTGATGAGGTCGGCCGGCAGCTCACCCTTGGCCTCCCAGGCGTCGAGGTCTTTGGTGACGTCGGCCATCCCGCCGGCGGCGACGTAGCCGGCGAGGTCGGTGCTGCCGAACTCGGTGACGTCGGGGGCGCTGGCGGGGTCGTTGAGGCGCCCTTGAACTTGGCTGCGCGGGCCGCCGCGTCGGTGGCGAGGTAGCTGACGTCGACGGTGACGCCTTTGTGCACGGCCGTGAACTCGGCCACGGCCTCGTTGACGAGCGGACGGGCCCGGTGCCCGCTGGGGACACCGGGCCCGGCCGTGTGCGGTCAGGGCGCCCAGAAGTTGCCGCTGGCGACGATCATCACCTGCAACTGGATGCTCGTCGAGTAGTAGTCGTTGCTGGTGAACGAGGTGTTGACCATCTTGGTCCACAGCGCGTCCAGCCAGGCCTGGCCGCCGGGGTCGGTGAGCGCCGCCACCGCGAAGGGTGCGAAGAACGCCGGCTCGCTGCCCGACGAGATCGCCGATCCACTCAGCGAGTAACCGACCGCGATGCTGTTCGGGTTGCCGCCGGTCTTGCCGCGCACCCAGGTGTTGAGCTTGCGGGCGGAGGCGAGCGACGCGGCGTCGCCGCTGGTCACCGCGTCCGCGCCGATCCGCCATGGGGTGCGGCACGAGTTCCAGAAGTACTTGCCGTCGTTCGGGTCCTCGAGCACCTCGCCGGGCGCGGGCTTCGGTGTGGTGTTGGTGTTCACCACGAAGTCCGGCAACAGCCCGGTGCCCGACGCGTACTGGGCCTGCAGGTTGGTGATGAGGTTCTGGTGCGCGGTGCGGATCGTGTCCCACGCCGTGTCGCCCGTGGCAGCCCTGAACGCGCGGAAGTGGTCGATCATGAAGTCGGACGGCCGGGTGGTCCAGTAGAGGCTGTCGCCCGGGGTGCTCCAGTCGCCGAGGAGCAGCAGGTGCGTCGTGGGGTTGACCTCGTTGGCCTTGATCGCGTTGATGTGCCTGATGGCCAGTTGCTTGTAGTTGTACGTTCCGGCGCTGCCCCACTGCTTGTCGGCGAGCAGCAGCCCATACGCGACGTCGAGGTCACCGTCGGTGGCCGAGTCGGAACCGTTGACGCTCTTGCAGGCCGTGTCCTGCTCTGCCGCCAGCAGATCCGGATTGTGTACGGAGGGATGCGCCAGCATGTACTTGACCATCCCGTCGAACACGGTCTTCGCGTTCGCGTCGGCGCCGGCCATGGTGGCCACGATCACCATGCCGTAGCCCTGCGCCTCGGCGACGTACGGGTGATCGGCGTCCGGTGAGATGATCTCGTACCAGCCGTTGCCGCAGTTCTGCTTGACGAACGCGGCCTTCCACTTGTTGTAGTAGGTGACGACGGCCTGGTCCAGGGTCGACTGTGAGCCGGTCGGCTTCAGCGTGCCGGCCTGGTACGGGAAGAGGTGGCTGCCGAAGGGCACCGCCGGTCCGGTCGGCGGGGTGGTGCCCGCGTCGACGCTGAGCCAGTCGACGTTGGGACCGCCGTTCGCCGTCGTGGCCGTCGCCCGGATCGTGTTGGTCCCGGCGTTCAGGGTCGCCGTGATCGTCTTGCTCTGCCAGGTGTCCCAGTTCGTGGTGCTGCCGAACGCCGTGGCCGCCGCGACGACCGTGCCGTTGACGGCGATGTCCATCGGCCGGTTGGTGGTGGTGCCGTTGGCGTAGCGCAGGACGATCGTGGCGGCACCGGCCGTGGCGGCGGTCACCGACCACTGCACCGACGAGCCGACGACGTTGTCGTAGTTGACGAATCCGGTTCCGCTGAATCCGGTGTGGTTCGACTCGACCACGCCTTGCGAGATCGTGGCCGATTCCGCCTCGTAGCGGGTCGCGGCCGCTGCCGCCGGCGTCGCCGGCGACGTCAGCGCCGCCACGACCCCGAGCACCACTATCGGCAGACCGAGCTGCTTGCGTCTCATGGGCTTCCTTCTCAGCCGGTGTACTGGACGAAGATCTTGGTGTACGCGTATGCCGCCTGCGGGACGCCGCTGCACGAATCGGCGTCGGAGCCGCTGCCACAGGCCCGGTCGCGGTTGACCGACCAGAACGTCAGGCGCGCCAGGTGGTGCTGTTGTGCGTACGCCAGGATCGTCTGGAAGTCGGCGAGCGTGACCGTCTCGTCGGACTCGTCGGTCACGCCGTTCATCGACGAGATGCCGATCCTCGTGTAGGCCACCGCGTCGCTGTAGCCGTAGGCGTTCTTGACGGCGTTCTTCAGGCCGTTGGCGGCGCTGACCGACGCGGCGCCCATCGTGCCGCTGTGCCCGCCGAAGTCGAACGGCATGATGGTCCAGCCGTCGTTGCTCAGGCCGGCCGCCGCGCCCTTGTTGATGAGATCGACGCCGTCGGAGTCCGGCCCGGTCGGGGTCGTGCCGAACGTGACGAACGTCTTGATGCCTGGGTTGTTCGTCTTGATGGTCTTCAGGGCGGAGATGACCCGCTGCCGGACGGTGGCGTTGGAGAACTCGGTCGCCTCGATGTCGATGTCGATCGCCTTGAGCCCGTAGGCGTTGATGACCTTCTGGTACGCGCCGGCGAGCGCGGATGCCGACGAGCACTTCTCGCCGAGCTTGTTGCCGCTCCAGCCGCCGAAGGAGACGATGACGTCCCCGCCGGCGCCGCGGATGGCGTTGATCTTCGCCTGATCGTCGCCGCCGGTCAGCGGCCGCGAGCCGTCCCACAGCGGGTTGCATCCGCCGTCGGAGAGCATGAAGGCGAGCGTGAAGAACTTGATGCCGGTCGCCGACATCACCGACGTCGGGCTCTGTGGGTTGCCCCAGCCGAAGTACTCGTACGGCGCGACCGCCATGCTCGGGCCGGTGGTGCCGCCCTCGACGACGGTGAGCTTGTCGACGTTCGGGCCGCCGCCGGCCGTGGTCGCGGTGGCCCGCACCGTGTTGGCGCCGGCGTTCAGCGTCGCGGTGAGCGACGTCTCCTGCCACGTGGTCCAGGCGCCGGTGCCGTTGAACGCGACGCCGGACGCGACGGTCGTGCCGTTCACCGCGATGTCCATCGGGCGGTTGGTGACCGTACCGTTGGCGAATCTGATGCTGAGCGTCGCACTGCCGGTCGCCGCGGCGGTCACCGACCACTGCACGGACGAGCCGGTGGCGTTGTCGTAGTTGACGAATCCGGTGCCGGTGTAGCCGGCGTGGTTGGACTCCACCGCGCCATTCGTGATCGTCGCGTTCTCCGCCTGGTAGGCGGTGGTCGTGGCGGCCTGGGCGACACCGGTCGGCAGGCCGATCGCCGCCAGTGCCGCCACCACGCCCGCCGCCAGCGCGGCGCGCCGTCTGTTGAGTCGCATCGTTCCTCCGGGATGGCTAGGTGATCGTGATGCGGAAGATCTGGTCGGAACCGGCGGCGGCACCGCCGTTGTTGTCGCAGTTGGTCGTCGACAGCCACAGCTGGTCGGCGCCTGGCACCTTGACGACCGTGCGCAGCCGCCCGTACGTGCCGACGTAGTACGACGTCGGCGTGCCGGTGTTCTCGGCGTCGAGCAACGGGATGCGCCACAGCCGCTCGCCGCGCAGCGCCGCCATGTACACGACGTCGCGGACGATCGCGATCGCGCTCGGCGAGGCGGTGCTCACCGACCACTGCCGCTTCGGGTTCTCCATGCCCGAGACGCTGCAGGTGCCCTCACACGTCGGCCAGCCGTAGTTACGGCCCGCCTTGATGAGGTTGAGCTCGTCGAACTGGCTGTTGCCGAACTCGGCCTCCCACAGCCGGCCCTGGGAGTCCCAGGCGAGGCCCTGCGGGTTGCGGTGGCCGTAGCTGTACACGAGGGTGCCGAACGGGTTGCCGGGCGCCGCGGTGCCGTCGGTCTTCATCCGCAGGATCTTGCCGTTGAGCGAGCTCTTGTCCTGGGCGAGGTTGGGCGTCTGCGCCTCGCCGGTGGTCGCGTACAGGTAGCCGTCGGGGCCGAACGCCAGGCGGCCGCCGTTGTGGTAGCGGTTCTTCATGATGCCGGTGACCAGCGACGTGTACGCCGTGAGCGTCGTGCCGTTGTAGGTCATCCGGGCGATGCGGTTGCCTTCCGCGGCGGTGTGCATGAAGTACACGAAATGGTTAGTGGTCCAGGCCGGGTCGACCGCGACACCGAGCAGGCCGCCCTCGCCGTCGGTGGTGACCGTATTCGGCACGGTGCCGACCTGCGTCCGCGCCCCACCCAGGGTGACCTTGAAGACCTTGAACGAGTCGCGCTCGGTGGCGATGGCGGTCTGGCCGTCGGGCATCCAGGCGATGCCCCACGGGATCGTCCAGCCGGTGGAGACGGTGGTGATGCCGGACGGCACGCCACCGCTGCACGCGGTGGTGGTGATCGTCCGGGCGTTGCTCGGAGCGGAGACGTTGCCGGCCGCGTCCCGCGCGACGACCGTCAGCGTGTAGGTGGTGCTGCAGGCCAGCCCGGTGACTGTTGTCGAGGTCACGTTGCCGGCCGACTTGAGGACCGAGCCGCCGCCCATCACGTCGTATCCGGTCACGCCGACGTTGTCCGTCGACGCCGTCCATGACGTGTCGACGGTGCTGCCGGCGACATTCGCGGTGGCGAAGCCGGACGGCGCGGTCGGCGCCTGTGTGTCGGTGCTGGCGAGGGTCCGGCAGATCGCCTGGGCGCTGCTCGTCGACACGTTGCCCGCGGCGTCGCGGCCGAAGACCGACAGACGGTACTCGAAGTTGGGCTGCAGCCCGGTCAGGGCCTTCGCGGTGACGTTCCCGGCGGCCTCGCTGATCTTGTTGCCGTCGTGGTAGATGTCGTACGCGACGACGCCGACGTTGTCCGTCGAGGCACCCCACGACAGGTTGATGCTGTTCTCGGTGATGGTGCCGCAGACGGGCTGTCCGGGCGCGGTCGGCGGCGCGGTGTCGCCGGGGACGCCGGTGCTGAGCCGGTCGACGTTGGGTCCGCCGTTGGCGGTCGTCGCGATGGCCCGGATGCGATTGGTACCGGCGGAGAGGCCGACCGTGAGCGTCACCGTCTGCCAGGTGTCCCAGTTGCCGGTGCTGGGGAACGACAGGGCACTGCGCACAAGGGTGCCGTTGACCGTCACGTCCATCGGCCGGTCGACGCTGGCGCCGTTAGCGACACCGTTGGCGTACCGGATGGCGACGCTGACGTTGCCGGCGGTGGCGGCCGGGATCGACCACTCGACGTAGCTGCCGATGACGTTGTCGTAGTTCACGAAGCCGGTGCCGGTGAACCCGGTGTGGTTCGCCTCGACCGCGCCCTGCGAGACGGTCGCGTTCTCCGCCTGGTAGTCCGAGGTCGGCGGCGCGACGTCGACGTCGATCCGGTCGACGTTGGGCCCGCCGTTCGCGGTCGTCGCGACGGCGCGGATCCGGTTCGTGCCGGCGTTCACCGCGGCGGTGATCGTCTTGGTCTGCCACGTATCCCAGTTGCCGGTGCCCGGGAACGACAGCGAGGCGGTGACCACCGTGCCGTTGACGCTGATGTCCATCGGCCGGTCGGTGGTGGTGCCGTTGGCGAACCGCAGCCCGATCGACGCGGTGCCCGCCGTGGCGGCGTTGACGGTCCATTCGACGGCGCTGCCGGTCGCGTTGTCGTAGTTGACGAACCCGGTCCCGGTGAAGCCGGTGTGGTTCGATTCCACGGCGCCGCCGGAGATCGTGGCGCTCTCGGCCTCATACCGGATCGCGGCGGCCTGCGCGGGTTTCGCCAGCGGGAGGATCGCGGCCACCACTGCTGCCGCCATCAGGAAGGTGATCCAGCGTCTTGCCTTTCGTGGTCCTCCGGAACTCATCGAGCCTCCAAGCCTGAGAAGCCTGAATTGTTAGGCAAGTTGCCTGACAGTTGCTAGAGATGGGACCACCGCATCGACGGAGCTGTCAAGCGTTTACGAGCATCAATCTCACGCGTCGGCAGACCGGAACGGGCGGTGTTGTCCTCGCTGGTCCGGGCGCTGCCACTGGAGCTGTGGAAGCACGCGCACGCACGCTCTACCGCTGGGACACCCGACCGACGACCCGCCGACTCAAGTAACACCTATTGCCGGTCACTCTAAGGAGTGAGACGTGTCGGTGATCACGCTCCTGTCCGCCCGAATCACGGGGTGAAGATCTCGGGGCAGTTGCTCTGCTGCCCGCCGCGCAGACGCCAGGCGTGCAGGGCTGGGCATCTGATCTGCGGTGAAGCCATCGCGGCTCGAGATACCACGGGTTCGAGTCAGCCTGCTGGGGAAGTCACACAAGGCATGACCTCGAGCATCGGAGGGGCGCCATGGCGAACAAGAATGACGTTTTCGACGTGATCGTGATCGGTGCGGGACCGGTCGGGATAACCGTCGCCGCGCGCGCTGTACGGGGTGGCCTGACCGCGGCCGTGGTCGAGGAGCGCCTGGCCGGCGGCGAGTGCGAGTACTACGCGTGTGTTCCGAGCAAGGCGCTGCTGTGGCCGATGGAGTTGGCGGCCGAGGTGAACCGGATGCCGGGACTGCAGCTGCGCGGCCCGATCGACGCCGCCGCGGTGCTGGCCCGCCGCGACGAGACGGTGTCGCACCGCGACGACGGCCACGAGGTGAACTTGATCGAGAAGTTCCCGGCGACGTTCGTGCGAGGCTATGGACGGCTGGCCGGGCCGCTGCGCGCCGAGGTCATGACGCCGGAGGGTGGCACGCGGGCGCTGCGTGCCCGGCACGCCGTCGTCGTCGCCACCGGCAGCGCCCCCGCCGTCCCCGACGTGCCCGGGCTGCGGGAGGCCCGCCCATGGACCAACCGGGAAGCGACCAGCGTCCAGCAGGTACCCAAGCGGCTGGTCGTGATAGGCGCCGGGCCGGTGGCCTGCGAGATGGCCCAGGCGCTGCACTCCCTCGGCGCCGAGGAGACGACCGTGCTCGTGCGCGGCGACCGGCTGCTCACCCGGGCCGAGCCCTTCGCCGGCGACCTGGTAGCGCAGTCGTTCCGGGAATCGGGCATCGACGTGCGCTTCGGCCGCTCGGCCACCCGTGTGGAGCGGCCGGTCGCGGGCGGTCCGGTGAGCGTGCACACCGACGACGGCGGGCAGATCGATGCTGACGAGCTCCTCGTCGGCACCGGCCGCCGCTTCTCGACATACGACATCGGCCTGGACACGGTCGGCCTGCGCCCCGACGGCCCGATCCGGGTGGACGCGAGCATGCGGGCCACCGCCGTCGCGGACGGCTGGCTGTACGCCGTCGGCGACGTCAACGGCCGCAACCTGCTCACCCACATGGGCAAGTACCAGGCTCGCGTCTGCGGCGACGTCATCGCCGCCCGCGCCACCGGCCGGCCCGAGGACGCGCCAGGGCTGCGCGACACCGCCGACGACCGGGGCGCGCCCCAGGTCGTGTTCACCGAGCCGCAGGTGTGCATGGTCGGGCGCACCGAGTCCCAGGCCCGCGCCGACGGCTTCAACGTCCGCACCGTGGAGTACGACATCGGCGAGGTCGCCGGCGCCATCGTCCGCGGCATCGGCTACACCGGCCGGGCGAAGCTGGTCGTCGACGAAGACCGCCGGGTCCTGCTCGGCGCCACCTTCGTCGCCTCCGACATGGCAGACATGCTGCACTCGGCCACCATCGCGGTGAACGCTGAGGTTCCCCTCGACCAACTGTGGCACGCCGTGCCGCCGTTCCCGACCGTCAGCGAAATCTGGCTGCGCCTGCTGGAGCAGTACGGCCTGTGACGCTTGCGGTTCAGTGGTCGTAGGCGGTCAGGGATCGCATGATCGGCTGGCCGGTGTTGCCAGTTGTGCCAGATCGCGGCGGTCATGTGGCCAGGATGCGTTGCAGTACCCCGACGGCGACGCCGGCTGGGGTTCGTCCGCCGTGGCGTTCGAGGTCGAGTTGGCCTTTGAGGGTTTGGTTGACGGACTCGATGTTCTGCCGGACCGCGCGCAGCAGTGGCCGTCCGGGCGTGGCGGGTCGGTGCGTTATGCGGGTCGGACGACATCGATGTTGTTGTCGTTGAGCCAGGTTTCGGTGGTCCGGTCTCGGTAGCCCTTGTCCACGACCAGGATCACTCCGTCGGGGTGGTGGAACATGTTCGGCTGCAACGAGATCAGGTGGAGAGCTGGGCCGGCCAGCTTCGCCGCCACGGCGGGGAGTTCATCTTCGGTGACCCGGCCAGCTGGGACACCCCGGACGTGACCACCACAGGTCAGCTGCGGTAGGAGCTGGTGGCCTCAGCGCGCATCACCGGACGGTGACGATGACCGCCTCGGCTTCGCCGACGCCGCCGCAGATGGCGACCAGGCCCCGCCCGCCACCCCGGCGGCGCAGCTCATTGATCACTGTCGCTACCAGTCGACCGCCCGTCGCGCCGGTGGGATGGCCGATCGCGACGGCGCCGCCGTTGACGTTCGTCCGTTCGCGCAGCCGCTGCGCCTTGTCCCGGTCGCCGTCCGCCAGTACGAGCGTCGTCACCAGGGGTACGGCGGCGAAAGCCTCGTTGACCTCGATCAGGTCGATGTCCGCGAGCGTCAGGTCGGCCCGGGCCAGCGCCCGCTGGGCCGCCCGCGCGGGCATCGACGCCAGGCGTTGCGGGTCGCCGGAGACCTGCGTGCAGGCGCCGACGGTGGCCAGGCCGGTGGTGCCGCGCCGCGTCGCCTCCTCCTCGCTGGCCAGCACCAGGGCCACCGCGCCGGTGCTCATGTTGGGCGCGTTGCCCGCCGTCACTGTGGCACTGCCGTAGACCGTCGGCAGCGCGGCCAGCTGCTGTGCCGTGGTGGCGGGCCGCGGTACCTCGTCGGCGGCCAACCGGACGGCGCGGCCGTTGCGGTCCGGCACGTCCACGGGCACGATCTCGTCGTCGAAGCAGCCGCGGGCCAGCGCGTCGGCGTAGCGTTGCTGGCTGCGCAGCGCCCAGTCGTCCTGTGCGGCGCGGTCCACGCCGTACTCGGTGGCCTCGGCGCCGGCCTGTACGGCCCTGGGTACCCCAGTGTGCGGGCAGGAGACGACGAGTTGGTCGGTGAGCACGATGTCGCCGATCCGGTTGCCGAAGCGGGCCTCGTGCACGAAGTACGGCACCCGGCTCAGGTTCTCCACGGCACCGGCGACGCTCAGCGCGGTGTCGTTCAGCCGCAGTCCCCGGCTGGCCAGCGTGATCGCCGCGAGCGACGAGCAGCAGGCCCGGTCGACGGTGTACGCGACCTTCTCCTCGGGGATGCCGGCACGCAGCAGCACCTGCCGGGCCACCGACCGCTCGGAGCCGGGGAAGTTCACCCCGAACGCCAACTCGTCGACGTCCGCGCCGGTCAGCCCGGCGCGCTGCAGCACGGCGCCCACCGGGATCGCCCCGAGCTCGGGCAAGGGCAGGTCGCGCAGGGCGCCGCCGAAGCGGCCGAACGGGGTGCGACCCGTGGCGAGGACGACGACGTCGCCGGTCATGGGGACTTCCTTTCGAAGACGTCGGCGGTCCACGCCGACCTGCGGTACGGGGCCAGCGCCTGGGTGCGCAGTTGGGCGATGCGCCGCCCGTACCAGGCCACGCCACCCTCTTCGGTGAACGCCATCGCGCCGTACGCCTGGAAGGTGTGGTAGGTGGCGGTACGCGCCGCGCGGGCGGCGGACAGGACGGCGGCACGGGCGGCCCGCGCGGCGTCCGGCGCACCGTCCGCCAGCCGGGACGCGGCACGGCTGGTCAAGGCATGCGCGGCCGCCAGGCCGACGTCGGCCTCGGCGAGGGGGAACGCCACGCCCTGGAAGTCGCCCAGCGGCCGACGGAACTGGTGGCGGGTGGCCACGTACCCGGCGGCGTCCCGAACCAGCCGGGTACCGGCTCCGACGAGTTGCGCGGCGAGCGCCAGGTCACCGAGGGCGAGCGCGCCGCACTCGTCGGAGATACGACGGCGGGGCGCCAGCGGCATCTCGGCCCACCCGTCACCGGTGAGCATCCGTACCGGCACCGCCTCACCGGACGGCTCACATTCCCAGAGGCCGTCGTCGGTGAGCGCGAAGAACGCGGTGGCGCGGTGCCCCCAGGGCAACGGACCGCCGGTACCCACGGTGGCGATGCCGTTCGCCGGTGGTCCGCCAGCGGCGCGGGTCGCCAGGACGGTTTCCCAGAGCGGGCCGGGGCAACCGAGCCCGCCCAGCTCCTCCATGACGGCGGCGATCTCGCGGGCCACCTCGGTGCCCTCGGCCGCAAGGCCAAGGAACCCGATGTCGGCGAGGTCCTGCCAGGTCTGCTCGGGAAACCCGTCGCCCGGCAGGTGGCGCCAACCTTCCTCGTGGCGCCGGCACAGCGCACGCACTGCCTCCGCGAACTCCCGCGGCTGCTGGCCGTAGTCCACCTCAAGCGTCACGGGTGACCTCCCGCAGGGCACGTTTGTCCACCTTCATCGCCGGGGTCACCGGCAGCTCGTCAAGCACGTGGAACCGGCGGGGCACCTTGTACCCGGCCAGTGCGGCCCGGCAGTGTTCGCGCAGCGCGTCGGGATCCACGCCGCCGCCGGGATGCGGTACGACGGCGGCCTCCACCCGTTCGCCCCACAGCGGGTCGTCCGCGCCGAACACCGCCACTTGGTGGACCTGCGGGTGCCGGGCGATCACGTTCTCGACCTCGATCGGGAAGACGTTCTCGCCACCCGAGATGATCATGTCTTTGGCCCGGCCAGCCAGGTGGAGGAAGCCGTCCGCGTCGAGCCAGCCGAGGTCGCCGGAGCGGATCGCGCCGTCGACCACAGTGGTGCGGGTCTGTTCCGGTCGCGCCCAGTACCCGGACATCTGCCACGGCGTGCGGACCACGACCTCCCCGACGCTGCCCCGTGGCACGTCGTGGCCGGTGTCGTCGACGATGCGGATCGACGCGCCCGGCACCGGCCGCCCCACCCCCCGGTCGTCGCCGTCCTCGTGTTCCCAGGAGCGCACCCGGGCCGCCGCGCCGAACTCGGTGGCGCCGTACCCGGTGATCAGGTGGGCCCGGGGGAACGCGGTGCGCAGCCGGCCAGGGAAGTCGGGTGCGCTGGAGGTGGAGCCGAACAGCACCCGGCGGATCGGGGCGCCGTGTTCCGCGCCGAAGCCGGGATGGTCCAGCAGCCGCAGCAGTGCGGTGGGTGCGCCGAACAGCCGGGTGGGCCGGCCGGTGGCGAGCGCGTCGAGGACGGTGGCCTCGTCGAAGCGCGGAAGCAGCCAGGCGGTGCCGCCCGCGTACAGGGTCGCGAACACGACCGTGGCGATCGCGATGTGGAAGAACGGGGAGAAGTACAGCTCCACGTCGGTGCGCCGGATCTCCATCTGCGCCTGGCAGGACGCGGCGTACTGATACAGCGCCGAATGGGTCCAGGTGGCGCCCTTCGGCTCGCCGGTGGTGCCGCCGGTACCGATGATCATCGCGGCCGCCTCGTCCCGGAACGAGGACGACGAGGAGGCGGGCGTCGCGACAGTCAGCGCCATCCGGTCGGTCAGCGGCCCGGGAGCGCCGGCCGAGGGCAGCGTGGCCAAGCCGCAGCCCAGCCTGGCCGCCAGCTCGGCCGCCGGCTCGGCATGGGACTCGGCGGCCAGCAGCTGGGCCGGGCAGAGCGGGGCCAGGAAGGCGTATGCCTCGAGCGGGGCGAGCCGGGTGTTCAGCGGCACCGCGACCGCCCCGGCGGCGATGATCCCGAACAGCGCGGCCAGATGCGGGGCGCCGGGTGCCAGCGCGGTGACCACCCGGTCGCCCGGGGCGACGCCGAGGGCGCGCAGCGCGGCGGCGTGTCCCTCGATCGCGGTCCACAGTTCCGCGTAGGTGTACTCGCCGGCCGGGTCGATCAGCGCCGGCGCGTCCGGTGCGTGCCGCGCGTGGTCGGCCAGCACGTCCAGGTACAGGGTCATCGACGTCCTCCCAGCCCGAGCGCCTCGCGGGCCAGCACGCCCAGCATGATTTCCGAGGTGCCTCCGGCGATGGTCTCCATGAAGGTTTCGTGCCACAGGAAGCTCGGTGTGCCGGTGCTGGCGGCCCCGGCATCGCCGACGTCGAACGGCAGCCGCGCGATGCGTTGCAGGGTCCTGCTGCCCAGCAGCTTCGCCCGCGCAGCCTGCGCGGCACCGTCATGGCCGGCCTCCAGGGCCGCGAGGGTACTCATGGCGGCCGCCTCCACCTCGGCCACGTCCAGCGCAACGTCGGCGATGTCGGCGCGGACCCGGGCATCGGCCGACCAGCCGCGCTCGACCGACCAGCGCAGCAGATCCTCGTAGTCGCGGCGGACCCGGCCGGGCAGCACCATCAGGTGCCGCTCGACGGCCAGTGCGGCCCGGATCAGCCGCCACGCCTCGCCTTCGGCACCGATCCGGTTCTCCTGCGGCACGTACACGCCGTCGAGGCTCACCTCGTTGAGCCGGTGCCCGTCGATGGTGTGGATAGGCCGGATCTGCACCCCGGGTGCCGTGAGGTCGAGCATCAGCAGCGTGTGACCGTCGTCCGGGGTACGGCACAGCAGCCACAGGTAGTCGGAGTTGTGCGCGTCGGAGGTCCACCGCTTCTCGCCGGTGACCCGGTATCCGTCGCCGTCGCGTACCGCCCGGGTGCGCACCCCGGCCAGGTCGGAGCCGGCTTCCGGCTCCGAGTATCCCAACGCGAAGCTGATCTCGCCCAGGCCGATACCGGGCAGGAAGCGGGCCCGTTGCTCGTCCGTGCCGTGCCCGATGATGGTCTTCGCTATGATCCCGGCGGCCAGGTCCGGGCGTACTGCGCGGGCGTAGGCCAGCTCATCCCAGACGATGAACTCGGTCGAGGGCGGCGCGGCCTGCCCGTCCCACTCACGCGGCCAGGCCAGCCGTAGCCAGCCGCGCCGGCCGAGTTCGCGGTACAGCTCGCGGCTGGCACCGCCGCGGCCATGGAAGTACTGCATCGGGTCGCGGCTGTGCACGTGTTCGGCCAGGAACGCCCGCACCTCGTCGCGCAGTCGCTCCTGCTCGGCGGTGAAGGTCCATCTCATGCCGGTGCCTCGACGTTCCATTGTGGAGGACGTCGCTGTACGAAGGCACGCGCGCCCTCCAGGAAGTCGGGGTGGGTCCACTGCCGGCGGGCCAGTTCCCAGCCGTACTCCAGGGCCTCCTGGTGCGGCCGTTCGGCGGCCCCCCAGATCGCCTGCTTCGAGCGCGACACCGCACTCGGGGAGTTGGCTGCGATGGCCACGGCCAGGCCCCATGCGGTGTCCATCAGTTGAGCCGCCGGCACCAACTCGTCGACCAGACCCAGCTGGTACGCGCGTGCCGCATCGAGCCGGAAACCCTTGCCCGTCAACGTCATCCGCAGCACGGTGCCCAGCGGCAACCGGCGGGCCAGGCCGATGTTCTCCACCGCACCGACCTGCCCGACGCTGACATGGGTGTCCATGAATTGGGCGTGGTCGGCGGCCACGACGACGTCCGCGTCCGCGACGAAGTGCAGCCCACCCCCGGCGACCAGCCCGTTCACGGCGCAGATGACGGGCTTCCACACCTGGTTCTGCAACGGTGACCAGACGATGTCCTCGGCCACCGTGCCCTGGCCGGACGTGGTCGTGCCGGTGTCGGCCACCTCGCGGACATCGGCGCCGGTGCAGAAGTGCCGGTCCCCGGTGCCGGTGACGATGACCACCCGTACCGACGGATCGTCGCGCACCTTCGCCCACAGCTCGCGCAGCCTGGGCCGCATCCGCCGGGACAGTGCGTTGCCCACGTCCGGCCGGTTGAGCCGGATGGTGGCGATGCCGTCACGCTCGTCGTACTCGATGCCCTCGTTCGTCAAGTCGTTCGTCATGCCGGCCTATCCCACGATCCGGTCGGCACGCAGCCGTTCGATGTCCACTGTGGACATCCCGAGCCCGCCGAGCAGTTCGTCGGTGTGCCGGCTGTACCCGACCGGCGGGCCCGGCGGCACCGGTGCGGTCCGGGAGAACCGCGGCGCGGGCGCCGGCTGGGGCGCACCCGCGACCGGGACCAGGGTGCGCCGGGCGGCCAGGTGCGGGTGCGTGGCGGCCTCGGCCATCGACAGCACCGGCGTGACGCAGGCGTCGGTACCGTCGAAGGCCGCCGTCCACTCGTCCCGGGTGCGGGTGGCGAAGATCCGGGCGAACGCGGCGGCCTGCGCCGGCCAGCGCTCCCGGTCGTGCTGCGGAAAGTCATCGGCGGCCAACTCGAGCCCGGACAGCAGCTGGGCGTAGAACTGCGGCTCGATCGCGCCGACCGCCATGAAGCCGCCGTCGCTGGTGCGGTACGTGCGGTAGAACGGCGCACCGCCGTCGAGCACGTTGCTCTCCCGCCGGTCCGACCAGGTGCCGGCGGCCAGCATCCCGTGGAACATCGCGGTCAGCGAGACCACCCCGTCCACCATCGCCGCGTCGATGACCTGCCCGGCCCCGGAGCGCTCCCGTTCCCGCAGTGCGCATGCGATACCGAAGGCCAGGTACAGCGCTCCCCCGCCGAAGTCGCCGACCAGGTTCAACGGCACCGGCGGTGGCAGCTCGGCCGGCCCCATCGGATACAGCGCGCCGGCGATCCCGATGTAGTTGATGTCGTGCCCGGCGCGCTGGGCCAGCGGCCCGTCCTGCCCCCAACCGGTCATCCGTGCGTAGATCAGCCCCGGATTGCGCTCCAGGCAGGGTTGCGGGCCGGCACCCAGCCGCTCCATCACGCCGGGCCGCATCCCCTCCATCAACACGTCGGCGCCCTCCACGAGGCGCAGCAACAGGTCCACGCCCTCGGACCGCTTGAGGTCCAGTGCCACGGTGCGCCGGTGCCGGTGCCGCGGATCCGTCCCGGCGCTCGCTCCCGCGCCCGGTGCGGGGGCGCCCACCCGGTCGACCCGGATCACCTCGGCACCCATGTCAGCCAGCAGCATCCCGGCGAACGGCACCGGGCCGAGCGCCGCCACCTCGATGACCCGTACCCCGTGCAGCGGCCCGGACATGACGTCTCCCTCTTCGTGTGCTGTGTTCATCGCAGTGCTGACACCCCGAGCAGGTGCTTGCCCAGGTGCAGGATCTGGATCTGGCTGGTGCCCTCGGGGATGGTCGCCTCCCGCGCGTCGCGGAAGTAGCGCTCCACCGGGGACTCCTCCATCAGCCCGGCCCCGCCGTGCACCTGCAACGCCAGCGTGGCCGCCTGACCGGCAGCCTCGCCGCAGTAGTACTTGGCCATCGAGCACTCGTACCGGCCCGGCAGCCCGGCGTCGAGCGTGCGGGCTGCCTGATAGCCCAGCAGCCGGGCCGTCTCGGTGAGTGTGGCGACCTGCACCACCATCTCCTGCACCAGTTGGAATCCGGCGATCGGGCGGCCGAACTGTTCCCGGGTGCGGGCGAAGCTCACACAGGACTCCAGGCAGGCCTGGGCCAGCCCGACCGCACCCATGGCCATGTTCAACCGGCCCAGGTTGACGCCGGCCATCGCCAGGGCCAGCCCACGGCCCAACTCGCCGAGCACGTTCGCCGCCGGTACCCGGGTCTGGTCGAAGACCAGTTCGCAGCTGGTCGTGGCCCGCAGCGGCATGTGCGGGATGTCGTAGGCCTGGTACTGCGACTCCGCCCGGTCGACCAGGAACGCGCTGACCTCGCCGGTGTCCGGCACGCGGGCCAGCACGACCCCGAAGTCGCCGGCCAAGGCGTTGGTGATGTACAGCTTCCGCCCGTTGATGACGTAGTCATCCCCGTCACGCCGGGCTGTCGTGCGCAGCGCCCCGGCGTCGGAACCCGCGTCGGGTTCGGTGAGCGCGAACCAGCCGAACCGTTGCCCGGCCAGCAGCGGCCGCAGGAACCGCTCCTTCTGCTCCGGCGTGCCGGCCGTGCTCAGTACCCGGGCCAGCATGCTCTGCACGTTGAGCGTGGTGCGCAGCGAACCCCAGCAGCGGCCCGCCTCCTGCATCAGCAGCGCCAGCACCATGTGGCTGGCACCGTCGCCGCCGTCTGCTTCCGGTACCACGCCGCGCACGTACCCGAACTCGTACAGCTCGACCAGCCGATGCCAGGGGAAGGTGCGTGCCCGTTCGTGCTCAGTCACGATCGGCGCGATCTTCGCGTCGAGGTACGAGCGCACACTGTCGCGCAGCAGCCGCTCGTCCTCGTTCAGCAGGACGTCCATGGCCGCCGCCTCAGCTGAACCGGCCGCCGGTGACGTGCAGCACGTCCCCGGTGACGAACGAGGCGGCCGGCGAGGCGAGGTACAGCGCGGCGGCGGAGATGTCTTCGGGGGTGCCGAGGCGGCGGATCGAGTTGGCGCGCTGCGCCCGTTCCGCGATGGCGTCGAACTTCGGGTGCCGGCGGACGGTCTCGGTGGCGATCAGGCCGGGGGCGATCGCGTTGACCGTGATGTTGTACCGGCCGAGTTCCTTGGCCAGGGTACGGGTCAGGCCGACGATGCCGGCCTTGGCCGCGGCGTAGTTCGCCTGCCCCGGGTTGCCCAGGTAGGCGCGGGAGCTGATGTTGATGATCCGTCCATAGCTGCGCTCGATCATGCCCGGCGCCACGGCACGGCTGCACGCGAAGGTGCCGTACAGGCACACGTTGAGCACCTGGTGCCAGTCGTCGTCGCTCATGGACACCAACGGCCGGTCCACCGGGAAGCCGGCGTTGTTGACCAGGATGTCGATGCGGCCGTGGCGGTCGTTCACCTCGGCGGCCATCGCGTCGATGCTCTGCCGGGACGTCACGTCGAGCACGTGCGGATGTGCGTCGATGCCGTCCGCGGCGAACTGTTCGGCACCCCGGGCGGCGGGTTCGGCGGCGATGTCGGCGACAATGACGGTGGCGCCGGCCAGCCCGAGCTCCCGGCCGATGGCCAGGCCCAGTCCGCCCGCTCCACCGGTGACCACGGCCACCTGACCGCGGAGCGACTGTGTTGAAACCGAGGCCGTAGCCGTCATGTGCGGTACTCCCTGTCCTTCAGAGGTTGGTGGCCGGCCCAGGACTCGTCCTGACCGACGAGTTCGGTGCGACCGGCGAGCATCTTCGTGATCCGCTCGCAGCATTCGCGCAGCAGTCGCCCGTACAGCGCGGATCGTTGTTCGTCCATCTCATTGGTGAAACCCACGGCGGCGGCGACCAGCAGGATCCGCCCGTCCGGCCCGAAGACCGGCGCGGCGACTGTGCTGACGCCCAGCGCGTAACCCTCGTGGTCGACCGCGAAACCCTGCTCGCGCACCCGTTCCAGATCTCGCAGGAAGATCTCCTTACGAGTGACGCTCTTGCTGGTGAACAGTTGCAGCCCGGTGGCCAGCGCGGCGTTGACTTGCGACGGCTGGTCGTAGGCGAGGAAGACCCGGCCGAACGAGCCGCCCTGGATCGGCACCGGCGTGCCGACCTGCAGGGTGATACGTACCCGGTGCGGGCGTTCCAGCTTGTCGACCAAGATGATCTCGGTCAGGCTGATCCGCCGGTACAGCACGATCGTGACGTTCATCTGTTCCAGCAGTTCGGCCAGGCTGCGCTTGGCGATGCTGACGTCGTTCATCTGGTTGGCCGCGGCGGCACCGAGCTCGACCAGGGCCGGGCCGAGCTGGTAGCGCTGCCCGGCGTCGTCGTACTGCACGAGGTTCTCGGCCAACAGGGTGCGCAGGATGTAGTAGGTGGTGCTCTTGTTCATCCCGGTGGCTTCCACCGTCTGCGCCAGCGACATCGAGTCCCGCGCGGCGAGCAGCCTCAGCACCCGTACGGCCCGTTCGATAGCGGGGACTCGGTACTCCTCGGCCATGGCACCTTCACCTCGACTCATCCGCTCACCTCGCCATTGGCCAGACGCCGTGAGATGAGCCGCTTGAGTATCTCCGACGAGCCGTCCGCGATCCGTACCGTTCGCATGCTCTGCCACGCCTTCGCAAGCCCCACCTCGGTCGTGATGCCCATCCCGCCGAGCGTCTGCATAGCCTGGTCGATGACATCGGTGGCCATCTCCGTAGCGAACAGCTTTGCCATCGCCACCTCGGTCAGGGCGGGCCGCCCGGCGTCGACCAGTCCGGCGGCGTGCAGCCCCATCAGGTGCGCCGCGTGAATCCGGGTGGCGGCATCCGCCAGCGGGAACGAGATGCCCTGGTTGTCGAACAGCCGGGTACCGAATGTCTCCCGCCCGGTGGCGAACTCGACCGCGAGGCCCAGCGCCCAGCGTGCCAACCCGACGCCCTTCGCCGTGTTGTACAGCCGGCCGGTGGCGATGCCGTCCAACCCGAGCGACAGCCCGCCGCCCGGCTCGCCGAACAGCTGCCAGTCCTCGACGCGCACGTCGTCCATCGACAGGATGGCATGCTCGCCGCCCATCTGGCCGTACAGGCCGATGACACTGTCCACCCGGAATCCCGGCGCGTCGGTCGGCACCAGGAAGGCCGAGATGCCGCCCGCCCGGGCCCGTACCCTCTCGGGGTCGGTGACCGCGAAGACGATGGCCAGGTCGGCATGCGGCCCATTGGAGATCCACTGCTTGACGCCGGTGAGCCGCCAGCCGCCCGCCTCGGGTACCGCCCGGGTCGACATCTGCCATACGTCCGAGCCGGCGCCCGGCTCGGACATCGCGAAGCACATGGTCTGCTCGCCGGACAGGAGGGGCCCGAGGAACGTGTCGCGCAGCCGTTGCCCGGCGCGGGCGAACACCACGCTCGGTCCGGTTGCCCAGTGCGCCACCACCTCGCTGCCCAGCCAGCCGGCGCTGCCGCAGAGCCGGTTGATGAGCTCCCACGCCGCGTACATGGTGACCGCGCCCTGCCCACCGCCGCCGAGCTCCTCGGGAACGCACATCGTGTAGTACCCGGCGCGGGACGAGGCCATCCGGACGGCGCGGCGGTGCTCCTCGACCGCGGCGACGTGCCGGCCGTCCGGCCCGTACCGCTGGCGCGGGTCGGACAGCAGTGCATGGGCGTCGCCGTGGCGGGCGAGCACCTCGGCTTCGAGGAAGTCGCGCAGCCCGTCCAGAATCTCCCGGGTCTGCTCCGGCAGCAGTTCGCTCATGCCTCACCCATCCGTTCGTAGAGCGTCGCGGTGGCCATCCCGTATCCGGTGCACATGACCTGCAATCCGTAGCGACCGCCCCGGCGGCGCAGCTCGTACAGCAGGGTGGTGGCCAGCCGGACGCCTGAGCACCCGGTCGGGTGGCCCAGCGCGATGGCACCGCCGTTGACGTTGAGCCGGTCGGGATCGGCGCCTGTCTCCCGCAGCCAGGCCAGCGGGACGCTGGCAAACGCCTCGTTGACCTCATACAGGTCGATGTCGGCGAGGGTGAGTCCGGTGCGCGCCAGGATGCGCTGGGTCACCGGGATGACGCCGTGCAGCATCAGGTCGGGTTCCACGCCGACCACCTCGGTGTCCACGATCCGGGCCAGCGGCACCAGGCCGTGCCGTTGCGCCTCAGCGCGATCGCAGACCAGCACGGCCGCCGCGCCGTCGGTGAGCTGGCTGGAGTTGCCGGCGTGGTGCACGCCGCCCGCGCCGAAGGCGGGCTCCAGCGCGGCCAGGGTCGCCAGCGAGGTGTCCGGCCGGATGCCCGCGTCGCGCTCGATGAGCCAGCCCGCGTCGGACAGCTCGCCGGCGAGCAGCACAGCGGTGAGGTCGGCAGGTACCGGCACGCACTCGTCGTCGAACCGGCCGTCCCGCCAGGCGGCCTCGGCGTTGCGGTGGCTGGCCAAGGCGAAGGCGTCCAGCTCGGCACGGTCCAGGCGCCAACGCGCGGCGATCCGGTCCGCCGCCACGCCCTGGTCCACCAGCGCGTACCGGCCCGTGACCGAGTCAGGTGGCGGGACGCCCGCCGCATCGGCGCCCAGCGGTACCCGGGACATCGACTCGACACCGGCGGCGATCACCATCCGCTGCTGACCGCTCAGCACCGCATGCGCCGCGAAGTGCAGCGCCTGCTGGCTGGATCCGCACATCCGGTTGACCGTCACGCCGGGGACCGTGACCGGCAGGCCGGCGGCCAGCGCGGCCACCCGGGCGATGTTGCGGCCCTGCTCACCGACCGCATTGACGCATCCGGCAATCACGTCGTCCACAGCGTCCGGTGCGATGCCGGCCCGCTGGACGAGCCGGAGCAGGGTGTAGGCCAGCAGTTCGTCCGGGCGCACCGTGCTCAGCGCGCCCCGGCGGCGGCCCAGCGGGGTCCGCAGTGCCGCCACCACCACCGCCTCCCGCGGGGTGCCGGCGGCGAGCCTGGTCAGCGGGATGTCCGCGCCGTCGCCGGCCAGCGCGACGGCGGCGCGCAGGTCCTTGGCGACCATGCCGGGCGGCAGTACCTCGCGGATCTGGCGGCGGTAGTAGGCGAAGTTGCCGGTCAACCAGGACCGCGCGGTGCCGGAGTCCAGCACCTCCAGCAGCTCCGCCTCGCCGACGCCCGCGTCGCCGCCCAGGGCCAGGGCCTCTTCCAGCACCTGGAACCCGACGTGCAGCGCGAGGTTGTTGGCCAGCTTGGCGGCCAGTCCAGCGCCGACCGGCCCGACGTGGTGGATCCGGCTGCCCAGGGCGTCGAGGACCGGGCGGACGCGGGCCAACTCGTCCGGGTCGCCGCCGACCATCAGGGTGAGTTCGCCGCGTCGTGCCGCGCTGTCGCCGCCGGCGACCGCCACGTCCAGCAGCGCCACCCCGGCCGCGCCCGCCTGGGCCGCGACGTCCCGCACGGTGCCCGGCGAGATGGTGCTGTGCACCAGGATGGTGCTGCCGGGGCGCATCCCGGCCAGCAGTCCGGTCACCACGTCGCGAACCTGGCTGTCGTCGTACACGGCGACGCCCACCACGGTGGCGGCGGCGCCCAGGTCGGCCAGCGATGCCGCGACCCGGGCACCGGGTACGCCGGCGGCGGCCGACGGATCCACGTCGTACACGACCACCGGGAACGCAGCCGCGAGCGTGCCGGCCATCGGCCGGCCGATGTTGCCCAGCCCCACGAAACCGATCACCGCAGTGCCATCGATCACGGCTCAGCCCTCCACGACGGCGCCCATGGCGGCCTGGTAGGCGGCGTCCAGTTCGGCGACGTCATCGTGTTCGGCGACGACCCGGCCGCGCATCAGCACGACGCCACCGTCGGCGACCTGGCCGAGCACGCCGATGGTCGGCGAGGCCAGCAGCACGGCGGTGCCCGACCGGGCCAGATCCCGCACGGTGCGCAGCAGATCCTCCACGATCAGCGGCGCCAGCCCGGTGGCCATCTCGTCGAGCAGCAGCACGCTGGGGTCGGTCATCAACGCCCGGGCCACCACCATCATCTGCTGCTCACCGCCGGAGAGCACGCCGGCCGGCCGGTTGGCGCGGGTCCGCAGGATCGGAAAGCGGTCCAGTGCCTGCTCCACCCGCGCCGGGTCCAGTCGCAGCAGTTCGGCGCTGACCATCAGGTTCTCCCGGACGCTCATCCGCGCGAAGAGCTGCCGGCCCTGCGGTACCAGGGCGAGCCCGGCCCGGGCCCGGTTCCGGGTGGGCAGCGCGGAGACGTCCCAGCCGCCGAGGAACACCTGCCCGCCCGCCGGCACGGAGCCGTACATGGCCAGGGCCAGACTGCTCTTGCCGGCGCCGTTGGGGCCGACCACCAGGGTCACCCGCCCCGCCGGCACCCGCAGCTCGGTGCCGGCGAGGTTCAGCGCGCTGGCCCGTCCGTACCGGACGGTCAGGCCGGAGGCCCGCAGTCCCGTCTCGCTCATCGATCCACCTGCCCGGTGCCGAAGTAGACTGCCTGCATCTCGGCGCTGGCGAGGCAGTCGCGGGGTGCGCCGTTGAAGACGACCGTGCCGCCGGCCATCAGCACCATCCGGTCGGCCATCGAGGCCACGATGTCGACGTTGTGGTCGACCAGCAGCACGGCCGTGCCCCCGGCGGCCACCGTGCGGATGGATTCGGACAGGCCGGCTATGCCGTCGGCGGCCAGTCCGGCGAACGGCTCGTCGAGCAGCGCGATGCGCGGGTGCTGCAGCAGCGCACGGGCCACCTCCAGCAGCCGCAGCTCGCCGAGGGTCAGGTCGGCGGCCAGCCGGTCGATGCGGTGCAGCCCGAGACGGGCGGCTACGTGGCCGGCCTCCTCGCGCAGCGCCCGACCGCCTGGGGCGATCACGCCTCGCACCGCCGTGCCCAGCAGTGCAAGGCCGGAGGACATGCCCCGGGCGAGGCCGCCGACGATGATGTTGTCGCGGGCGGTGAGCGCTCCGGCGACCAGCGGGTACTGATAGGTGCGGGCCAGCCCGGCGCGACGGGCGCGGCGGGACGGCGGGCCGGCCAGCGGTACCCCGCCGGCGAGGACCTGGCCGCTGTCGGGCCGCTGCTCGCCGCCGATCAGGTCGACGATCGTGCTCTTGCCCGCGCCGTTGGGACCGACCAGCCCGACGATCTCGCCGGCGCCGACCGCGAACGAGGCGCCGGTGACCGCCTTGACCCCGCCGTACGACTTGGTCAGCTCATGACAGGAAAGGATTTCAGCGTTCATCGCGTCCGCCTCGGTTGACAGCGCCGACGAGCCGACCGGTCAGGTCCCGGGCCACGCCGATCAGGCCCTCCGGGGCGAAGATGAGCACGGCCACCACGGCGACGGCGAACAGGAGCGTCCCGGAACCCTGGAAGAAGTTGAGGTTGAAGGTGAGCTGCGTGACCAGCAGCGCGCCGATGACCACTCCCCACGGGCTGGAACGCCCGCCCAGGAACGGGATGAACACCGCGAGGAACGCCACCGACAGCGGGATCGACTCCGGCAGGATCGACAGGTTCGCGGTGGTGAACACGGCACCGGCCAGCGAGCCGATCGCGGCGCCGATGCTCAGCGAGATGAGCGTCAGCGCGGTCACCGGCACCCCGGCCGCCTCGACGGCGACCGCGGCCTGCCCCTTGGCCCGCAGCGCGACGCCGAACGGCGAGCGACGCAACCGGGACAGCAGCAATGTGATCAGCCACATCAGTACCAGCGCGACGATCACGATCTCGTCCCGGCCGAGCTGCGCGCCGAAGACACTGATCGACCGGGTGAGGATCACGCCCTCGGCGCCGCCGGTGACGTCGTGCGCGTCGATGAGCCATGCCTGGAACGCCTCACCGAACAGCAGTGTCACGGCGGCCAGGTAGAAGCCGTTGAGCCGGCGGGTGGCCAGGCCCAGCACCACGGAGATGAGCACAGCCGCGACGATGCCCAGTGGTAGCGACACCAGCAGCGGCCAGCCGGTCCGGGTGGCGACCAGGCCCATCGCGTAGCCGCCGATCGCCGCGTAGGCGTTGTAGGCGATGGACAGCGAATCGCCCATGATGAAGTGGCTGTACAGGCCGAGCCCGATCAGCCCGTACGTGACGGTGAGCACGGCGAGGTCCTGCCGGTATCCGTCGGTGCCGACCCAGGTGATGGCGAGGATCAGCAGCGCGCCGGTGATGACCGGTTCGGCGAGGGGCCGCAGGCGGGTGGCGCTCATACCCGTACCCGTTTCATGAAGATGCCCTGGGGGCGGAAGGCGAAGAAGAGCACGGCGGCGGCCAGGGTCGCGTACTGCAGGGCGGCCGCGCCGAAGTAGAAGATCGCGGCCGACTGGATGGTGGCCAGGATCAGCCCGCCGGCCAGCGGCCCCCACACCGACGAGGTGCCGCCGATCACCAGTGCCAGGAACGCGAAGAGGGTGTAGTCCATCGAGCTGTCGAAGATGATCCCGGAACGTGCCGCGAAGACGCTGCCCGCGAGGCCGGCCAGCACCCCGGCGAGGGTGAACGAGGCGATGCGTACCGCCCGCACCGGCAGCCCGAGGACGATGGCGGCCGGCGTGTTCTCGCCGATCGCGCGCAGACTTCGACCCATCCGGGTGCGGTAGATGAACAGCAGCAGCAACCCGAACGCCAGCGCGGTCAGCCCGACCTCCAGGGCGGCCTGGGAAGTCACCGTGGCGCTGCCCAGCCGCACCGAGCCGTCCCCGACCAGTTGTGGCCCGGGCAGCGCGGCACGGCCGAACAGCACCCCGGCGAGCTGTTCCAGGGCGAACAGCGTGGCCACCAGCGCGATCACCATCGGCAGCTCCTCGTTGGCGCCCGGCTTCCACATCGGACGCACCACGAGCACCTCGGTCAGCAGCGCCAGTGCGACCGCGCCGATCACCCCGATGACGACCCCGGCGGCGGCGGGCAGACCCCGCACGCTGGTGAAGTACGCCGAGGCGAGCCCGGCGAACACCGCGTATCCGCCGATCGCGAAGTTGAAGAATCCGGAACTCTCCCGTACCACGAACATCGCCGCGGCCAGCAGACCGAAGAAGCATCCTGTCTCGATGATCGAGACGATGACCTGAAGGGGCATCGTTGTCTCAGGGGTGCTTCTGGTTGATCTCGACGACGTTCATCGACGGGTCGTAGCAGTAGACCTGCCGGTACCCCTTGAGCGCCCACGTGCCGGTGTCGTTGTAGGGCATGCCCAGCTCGTCGAGCCGCCGCATCGCGCCGTCGATGTCATCCACCTCGATGGCGATGTGCCCGTTGATGACCGGGTGCAGCCGCAGCTGGTTGTCCCACGGCAGCGACGGGGTCGGCTTGCAGATGTGGATCTGCCGTTGGTTGTGGTCCTCGAACAGGGCGACGAAGTCGTTGCCCGTCTCCAGGGTGCCCCGTCCGTCGGCGACGAACGGGAACGTCTTCTCCTGCATGCCGAACACCTTCGAGTAGAAGGCGGCCATCGCCCGGACGTCCGAGGCGGGCAGGTTGACGTGATGCAGGCTCCACGACATGGAACTCACTCCTTGGGGTGTAGTGATGCGAGTCAGACCCGAAGCGGGTGACCGCCACCGACGATCAGGGTCTCGCCGGTGATGAAGGCGCTGTCCGCGCCGCAGAAGAACCGCATGGCGCCCACGAGGTCGGCCATCCGGCCCTGGCGCTGGATGAGCTGCTTGTTGGCGATGAAGTCACGGAGCAACGCTTCGGGCAGGTCGGCCATGGCCGACTCGGAGTCCATCGGTCCAGGGGCCAGGCAGTTCACCCGGATCCCGTCTGGCGCGAACTCCTTCGCCAGCGCGCCGGTCAGGCCACGCACGGCGAGCTTGGTGATGCCGTACACGTCGGTGGCTGCGAACCCGGACACCGAGGAGATGTTGAGTACCGCACCCGCGCCGCTGCGGCGCAGGTGCGGCCGGCAGGCCCGGGCGCAGTTGACGATGCCCAGCACGTTCACGTCGAGGATCTCCCGCCAGCCGGCGGTCGAGATCTCGGTGACCGGCCGGCTCCAGGCCATCAGGTGCTTGCCGGCGTTGTTGATCAGGATGTCAAGACCGCCGAAGTTTGCCGCGGCCTCGTCGACGGCGCGTTGCACCGACGCCTCGTCGGCGGTGTCGCAGGCGACCCCGAGCGCCACGGCGGCCCCGAGATCGGCGGCGGCCTGTTCCGCCGCCGCCCCGTCGATGTCTGCCAGGACCACCCGGGTACCGTCGGCGACGAGCGCCTGCGCGAACACCCGCCCGATGCCCCGGGCACCGCCCGTGATGAACGCGGTGCGCGATTGACCTGTCGTGCCCGTCATGAGCACTGCGGCTGGTAGTCGGCCCAGTTGTCGCCGGGCTGGTTCTGCTCGGTGAAGCGGCGCAGCACGATGCCGCACAGCCCGTCGCTGCCGACGTGCTTGCTGGACGTGAAACTCATCGTGAAGCCCTGCCGTCCCCAGCTCGCCGGGAACTTGCTGATCTGCTCGAGCCCGTCTCGCACCTGCGCCGGGCTGCTGTCCACGCCGGCCTTCTCGATCGCCTGCTTGAGCAGGTACACGGTGTCGTAGCCCTGCGCCGCGAACGCGGTGAGCCCGAGGTACTTCTCCCCCAGCTTGGCCTTGAGCTTGCCGCCCAGCTCGGTCGAGCGGGTGTTGTCGGCGGAGATGGCGCTGGCGTAGACGAGCTGCCGCAACGCGCCGGGCTTGGCCAGCTTCCAGGTCTCCGGCTGGTTACCGATCGACGCCAGGGAGATCCGCGGCGCGTCGGGCATGATCTGATGCGCGGTGTTGTGGAACAGCACCTCCAGCTGCCCTCCCAGTGAGGACACGAACAGCGCGTCGGGCTTGGCGGCGGCGATGCGGCTCAGTTGCGGCGCCACGTCGGTGCTGTTGAGCGGCGCCTTCTCGTTGGCGACGATGGTGATGCCGGACTGCTCGAAGATGGGCAGCAGCCCCTTGTTGAGGCCGGCCATGGTGGGCGAGTCGTCGGTGATGACCGCCAGCTTCGTGACGCCGATCTTCTTGAACGCCGCCGCGTAGACGGTGCCGATGTCGGTGATCGGGTTGGCCAGGATGAACGAGAACGTGTTGTTCGGCGGTTCTGCGATGGCGGTGGCGATGTTCGTCGCCGAGATGGCCACGATCTTCTCCTGCTCGACGACCGGCTTGACCTGCTGGGCCGACGCCGACGACGAGTTCATGATGATGACGCGGGCACCGTCGCTGACGAGCTTGCGAAGCACGGCCGGCGTCTGGCTCGGCTGGCTGCCGTCGCTCTGACGGATCAGCTTGAGCGATCGCCCGCCGACGCCGCCCGCCTTGTTGATCTCGTCGATGGCCAGCGAGATCCCCGTGCTCGCCTCGGCCGATGTGGCCGCGGTTCCGCCCGAGGTGTCCTCGACCATGCCGATGACGATGTCTTTTCCGGACGACGAGCCGGAGTCCTTGCCGTCGCCGCAGCCGGTGGCTAAAGCGGCGAGCGTGAGTGAGGTGGCCACGATGCTCAGGCATCGTGCCGCGCGGGTACGGGACATGGTCGCTCCCTGCGGGGTGGGCAATGCGGCCGGAAGCCCTGGCTGGGAAATGCGCGCAGGGCTGGATATGGATGCGACGAGCCGGAGGTTCCGGCTCTCGGCGTCCCGAAGAGCGGTCAGGAGGCGCCGACGGTCTGTCAGTAGAACGATGTTCAACGGGTTGGTGTCGAACATCATGGAATGGATCATCCGGGGGTGTCAACCCTCAACGCCGCTTTTGCAGCAGAGATGAGCGCTGGTCCGAACCTTGACGCTCATCCTTGGCGTCTCTAATGTTCTCGCAATCAAGACAATGATCGTTCTATATACAGAACAGAGTCGGACTTCATGAAACTCGGACTCAGCCTTGGACACTCCGCCGGCCTGCGTGACCTCGCCGCTGTGGCCCGCCGCGCCGACGCGGCCGGCCTGGACTCCCTGTGGGTCTCGGAGGCGTACGGCTCCGACGCGGTCAGCGTGCTGGCCTACCTGGCGGCGGTGACCAGTCGGATCGGCCTGGGCACGGCGGTGCTGCAGATGCCGGCGCGCACCCCGGCCGCCACCGCGATGACCGCGCTCACCCTCGACCAGCTCAGCGAGGGCCGGCTGCTGCTCGGCCTCGGCATCTCCGGCCCACAGGTGGTGGAGGGCTGGCACGGCGTCGCGTTCGACTCCCCGCTGGCCCGCACTCGCGAGTACGTCGACATCGTGCGCGCGGTGGTGGCCCGGCGGGACCCGTTGACCTACCCGGGCGTCCACTACCCGCTGCCGTACCCGCGGGCCGACCGGGAACGACCACGCCCGTTGAAGGCCACACTGCACCCGATCCGCCCGCGGATACCGGTCCTGTTGGCGGCCAACGGCCCACGCAACGTGGCGCTGGCCGGACAGCTCGCCGAGGGCTGGCTGCCCGCCTTCTACTGCCCCGACCGGCCCGAGGTGTACCGCGAGCTGCTCGCCCCCGGGCTGGCCCGCCGCACCGCGGACCTGGGCCCGCTGCGGGTCGTGGCCACGGTGCACATGGCGCCCGGAGCCGACCTCACGGCCTGCTACGACGCGCTGCGCCCGGTGTTCGCCCTGTACCTGGGCGGCATGGGCACACGCGGCCGCAACTTCTACGCCGACCTGGCATCCCGGCTGGGCTACGAAGCTGCCACCCAGCAGATCCAGAACCTGTACCTGGACGGGCACCGCACCGAGGCGGCCGCCGCGGTACCGGACGCGCTCATCGACCAGCTCGCCCTCGTGGGACCCCGGGAACGGATCCGGGACCGGCTGGCGGCCTGGGCGGATGCCGGGGTCGACGTGCTGACCCTCAAGACCACCGACGTCGACCTGGCCGCGTGGCTGGCCACCGCGCTCTAGCAGACCCCGATCAGGAGAAGAACATGCCGCTCAACGAGGCGTTCATTGGCAAGGTGTTCGCACCCACCGCGCCGTACCAGGTCAGTCGGGAGAAGATTCGGGAGTTCGGCCTGGCCACCGCAGCCACCCCCGGTCAGAACGGCCAGCCAGTGGTCCTCTCCACGTTTCCCATCGTGCTGAGCCTGCCCGCCACCCGGCACGTGCTGTCCGACCCGGCACTCGGGCTGGACTACAGCCGGGTGGTGCACGGGCGCCAGCGATTCCGGCACACGAGGGACATCCGGGCCGGCGACGAACTGACCGTGACCGTCCACATCGAACAGATTCAGTCCGGCGGGGTGCACCAGATCGTCACCACGCGCAGCGAGATCGCCACCACGGCCGGGGAGCCGGTCTGCACCGCATTCTCGACGCTGGTCGAACGGGGTACCCGGCCCCGGCCCGGCCCTCGCGACGCGGAGCCGGCGCGACCCTGGACCGCGCCCGGTCAGCAGCTTCCAGACCGCGAGTTCAAGGTCACCCGGCAGGACCTGGTCCGCTACGCGGGCGCGTCGGGTGACTTCAACCCGATCCACTTCAGCGATCACGCCGCCGGACAGGCGGGACTGCCCGGCGTCATCGGGCACGGGATGCTCACCATGGCGCTGACCGCACGGGCGGTCACCGAATGGATCGGCGACCTGACCGGAGTTCTCGACCATGAGACCCAGTTCAAACGGCCGCTGCTGGTGCCCGACGACGGGGGTACCACGCTCACCGTCTCCGCGACCGTCGGCGACCCCGACGACGCCGGCCACCGCCAACTGGTCGCCGAGGCGAACGCCGGTGCCGACCTCGTCGCGATCTCCCGCCTCACCATCCTGTAGGGGCTCGCAAGGTCGTCGCCGCACGGATCGGCCCGGCCGACTGCGCTTCCCTACCGCGAACGCGAGTTCCACGCCGGCCAGTAGCGGCAGCGCTGCGCGGCAAGGCGGGTGAGGACGCCGGGCCGGGTCCGGCGGATCGCCCGGCGCCGGCGTTCAGTCGCCGTCGATCGGGATCTCGGCCAGCAGTGCTGTTCCGTGGCCGGGTGGGCTGGCGACCTCCAGCCAGCCGCCGAGCGTGGCGACGCGGTCGCGGAGGCCGACGAGGCCCGAGCCGCTCTTGAGGTTCGCGCCGCCGACGCCGTCGTCCTGCACCGAGATCCGCAGGCGGCCGTCACTGGCCTCGAGGTCGACGCGGACCAGGCTCGCCTGGGCGTGCTTGGCGGTGTTGGTGAGCGCCTCGGACACGACGTAGTAGGCGCCGACCTCCACCTGCTCGGGGAGCCGCCGCTGGACGGCCAGGGTGAGGTCGACGGGTGTGGCGCTGCGACGGACGAGGGCCCTGACGGCCGCACCGAGCCCGCCCTTGGACAGGATGGCCGGGTGGATGCCGCGCGAGAGTTCCTGCAGGTCGTGCAGGACGCTGGTCACGTCGTTCACGGCCTGCGACAGGTCGTGCCGAGCGGACCCGGCGGGCAGGGTCTCCTCCACCATGCGCATCTGGAGGCCGAGCGCGACGAGCCGTTGCTGCGCGCCGTCATGCAGGTCGCGTTCGATGCGGCGGCGTGCCTCGTCGCCGGCGGCGACGATGCGGGCCCGGGACGCGGTGAGTTCCGCGTTGGTCTCGGCGTTGACGATCGCTGTCGCGACGAGCTCGGTGAAGTCGGCCATGCGGGTTTCGGTGTCGCCCGGCAACGGCTCGGGCCGCATCGTCACGACGATGGCCACACCCCAGATACGGCCCTCGACCACGATCGGGACACCGACTCCCGAGCGGATGCCTGCGCGGCGGGCGATCTCGGCGTTGGGTCCGGCGGCGTTGTCGTACGAGGCGATCCGGGCCGCGGCGCCGGTCCGCAGCACCATCGGCAGGAGCGACTCGCCCCGGACCGGGAACGTCTGCTCGGCCAGGTCCAGCTCCTTGGCGGCGGCCACTCTGGTGACGGTGCCGTTGGACTCGTACCGGTACAACGCCGTGGGGTACGGGCCGAGGACGTGGCCGATCTCCTCGGCCACGGCGTCGAACACCTCGGCTGGGGCGGCTCCCCGAGCGACGAGCGTGGCCACCCGGCGCAACGCGGCCTGCTGTTCGGCCAGGTTCGCGGTTTGCTCTCGGCTCGTCTCGCGCTCCCGCGCCGCGCCGAGCACCGAGGCGAGGACGGGCACGACCCGCTCCCGCAGGCGCCGCCGGACGGGTTCTGACAGGACGGCCGGGACGAGCAAGGTGCCCAGCGTGGTCTGCCCGGTGCACAGCGGGAACGCACTGCGGTCCGGGTCGGCGGCACACCCGCCGACTGCGATCTCGGCCCAGGGAATCCGCAATGTCTGGGCGATCCGGTGGGCGGCGGTGTCCAGCGCGGGGTGCAGGTGCTCGGCGCCGAGCAGCACGTGGGCGAGGTCGGCGCTGAGATCGGCCTCCTGGCGCCGGTCGGAGATCTCGGCGGCGTGTCTGCGCACGAGGTTCGCCAGACCGCTGACCAGCAGCGCAGCCGCCACGAACACGGCCACGTCCTGGAGGTCCTGGCCGGTGGAGAGCTGGAACTCGCCGAAGGGCGGCACGTGGAAGTAGTTGTACGCGGCGGTGCTGGCCACCGCCGTCAGCGCGCCCGTCGTCGCACCGCACACCATCGAGACGACCAGCACCCCGACGAGGTAGATCATTCCTCGGGAATCCTCGCGAACCGTGCCGCGCAACGGGATCAGCGCGAAGGTCTCGGTCGCGATCACCACCGCCGCGATGAGCAACCCGAGCGGCCACGGCGGCGGCTGCGCACGAATCACGAGCGACAGCAGGCGTACCCGCGTCAGGGGCGCCCTCATCCGCATCCCATCACGCGCTGAACGCCAGCGGTCGGTGAGGTAGCCCGAATCGCGCGGTGACGCGCTCACGAAAGGCATGGTGACCCTCTCACCAGGTTACTCCGAAGTAGCGCCACCTCCGGCCCGGCGACGCCACCGGAGGCCATGTCCGCGGCCCATCCGAGGACGAGCCGACGCAGCTGAGCGCGGCACCGTCATGGCCCGAACGCCGTGTCGGTGCCGCGCTTGCGGGTGGCGGCGCGGATCGCGGCCACGGGGATGCCCTGGTTGTACCCGGCGACCCCGAAGGCGGGGTAACGGGGGTCGCCGGCGTGATGGACCGCGACCCACTGCCAGTCCGGCCCGAAGCACGGCGAGCCGGACGACCCCGGCTCGGTGTTCGTCGCGTACCGGACCCTCGTGCCGGAGCTGTTCACGCCGAGGACCGCCTCGGAGTCGATCGCCACCTGCAGCGGTGCCCCGTCGGCGTGCTGCACGATGTACAGGGCGCGGACCTTCGTGAAGTCGTGGTCGGCGACCGGCATCTTCAGCCAGCCCCGCGGCGTCCACTCGCCGTCGTTGGTGGGCCCGCCGACCGGCTCCTCGCCGGCGCGGCCGGCCAGCCGCAGGAGGGCGTAGTCGAGCTCGTCGGCGGACGGTTCACCTGTTGGCGGGACCTCTCCGTCGTGCCGGCTGTGCGGGCTGTGGTCGATCAGCCAGTCCGCGGCGAGCCGGTGCACGGTCCCGGGCGCGGGCGTGACGCCGTCGGCGAGATACCGGTAGTCGAACCGCAGCCGGACCGCGGCCGGTGCCACGACGCCGTCGACCACGGCTTTCACGACGTGAGAGTTGGTCAGGACGACGTCGGGCCCCACGAGGAATCCGGTGCCGGTGCCAAGCCCGCCGGGACGGGACACCTCGACGCGGCACACCTGACCCTCGATCTCGCCGAGCCGGGCCAGCCACGTGGCCAGGTCGTACATCGAGTTGGACTGGCGGATCCTGAGCTCCAGCGACGCGCCGCCGGTGCCGGTCTGCGGCGCCAGCTCGAACCGCGCCGCGAACGCCAGCAGGTCCGAGTCCGTCGGCAGGGCCTGCCGGGCCGCGGTGAGCAGGTCACGCCACCACAGTTGGGCGTTGGCATCCTGGACGATGTCCAGCAGTGCCGCACGGTACCCCACCTCGGCCCCGACGAAGTCGTCGAACCGCCGGTCCAGCCTGCCGAGCAGCAGCTCCCGGAACCGCGAACGCGGAAACGCGTCGGCGAGCAGATTCCGGAGCTCGATCATCTCCGGACCGGTCAACCGGCTTGGGGGCATCAGCGAATGGCCTGTCTGTCCGGAGGATCCGTGGCGTATGCCAGAACCAGCACAGTGATACCACGAAGGCACACCGCACGGGCCGCGCCGCCAGCCTTCCCGACCCGATGGGCCAGGCAATGCTGCGCGGTCGCGTGATTGAGCCCGGTCGAGCGGTTGACCTAGGCTGGCCTCCTATGCCGAAGCAGCGGGTCCGGCGGCGATGACCTTCGCCCGGCCGAACCTCCAACCACGCGAACTCCTTGCCGTGCGCGACGGCCTACTGGTGGCCTTCGCAGACCGGCAGCGACTGGAAGAGCTGGTCATGTCGTGCGACCGCACGCTCGACGAGCTGGAGGTCAAGGGCAACGACTACCGCGGCAACGTCCTGGCGGTGGTGAAGGCGGCGTTCGCCGACGGCTGGCTGATCGAGCTGCTGAGCACCGCTTCGGCGCTCGTTCCGAGCGACGACCTGCTGCGCGAAACCCTCGACCGGGTGTCGCCGGCCCCACCGGTCGCGCTCGCCGACCACTTCGCGGCGTGCCGGCTCAGCGGCGGTCACGTGCTGATCGACCGGTCCCGGCTGCGGGCGGCGCTCCGGGAGCTCTGCCAGCCCACCGGCCGGCGGATTCTCGTGGTCGGTGGCCCGCGACGGACCGGGAAGTCCCATACGACGCAGCTCATCGCGTACCTTCACATGGTGCGCCCGGCGTTCCGGATCGCCCACGTAGATCTTGAGGCGATCCCGCGGCTGCTCGGCCGCGACCGGATTGTGACACCCCACGACGTCGCCCAGCGCATCGTGCGGATGCTCGGCTACCCGGCCGAGCTGGCCACCGCCCCCGCCGGCACGCCGTGGCCGGAGTGGGTGCTGCTCTTCTGTGACGAGTTCGAGTCGCATGCCATGCGCGACGAGCGCAACCCGTGGATCGTCATCGACGGCTTCAACCACGTCGTCGCCATGCAGGCCACCATCGATCTCGTGAAGGAGCTGGCGCGGCGCGTCGACCGGTTCCTGACCGGGTTCCGGCTGGTGCTCCTCGGCTTCGACGACTCCCTCGTCGCCGTGGGGCAGCACGCGTCGATCGAGACCCTGGAGCAGATCGGCGCCGACGAGGTCGCGCAGTTCTTCCGCGACGCCTACGAGCAGCTCGGCGTGCCCTGGACCGAGCAGCTCCTCGCCGACGCCGCCGCCCGTGTCCTCGCGGACCTGCACCCGGAGCAGCACGACTACCTGCGGGTGCTCGGTGATCGGGCGAGCCGGGCGCTCGCGGATGCCGCCGGGCCGTCGGTGCGCGCATGACCGAGGGGGTGGCGACGACGGGGTCCGGCGGGCTGCACGAGGCGGCCGCGGTCCTCGCCTGGTACTCACCACCGGCCATCACCCCTGTCCCGGGCCCGCCCGGCGACCTTGACCTGCTGCTGCTGGACTCGGACGTGACGGTCGACGCCGCATTGCAGCGGCGGTGGACCCTGGGCACGGACGTGCGCGTTCAGGTGCTGCGCCGGCTCCGGCAGCAAGGGCGGATCCTCGACGCCCTGGCCGCCAACCCGCAGCGCCCGGCCGAACCGATCCAGGTCTTCCTAGAGCTGTACCTCACCGGCCGTCGACCCGCAATCGACGAGCTGGACCTCCCGGCGCTCGTCTGCGTCCGGACCGTCTGCGATTGGCTCAGACCCGCAGGGTTCGACGACCTGCCGGACCCGGGCTCGCTCGCGGCCCGGCTGGAGTGGCTCCTGCTGCTGCAACCCGTCGAAGCGCTCGCCGCGGGCCGGCAACCTGACGACGGCGAGCACCTTCGTGTGCTCCGCGACCTGGTCCACCCCACACCCGGGTCGACCCTCGCCGTCCTTGACGGTGGTGGTGGTTCGGTGGCCGCCGCCCGCTTCCTGCTCGACCGTGCCCGGGCCGGCCTGCCCATCGCGTACCTCGACCTGAGCCGTCCGGACGTCCGTCCGCCCACGCTGCCGCCGGTGCTGCTGGAAACGGCGAGGCAGATCCTCGCGCAGCGCCCGCGGGCGGCAGATCGCTGCGCACCGATCCTGCTGGACTGGGAGCGGCGGCTGGCGTCGCCGGGCGGGATCACGGACGAGGAGGCTCGCGGCTGGAGCGACGACCTCGCCACGATCATCGACGCCGCAGGCCTCACGCGAACCCCGGTGCTGCTGGTCCTCGACGAGACACGGCAGGCGTACGGCCTGTCGCGGACCGTCGCACAGCTGCGGCGGAGCCTGCCGCAGCTGCGGATCTGCCTGTGTCGCCGCCGGGCGGGCCGCGACACAGCTCGCTCCGGCGGGCTCAGGGACCTGCCACCGGCCTCGGACGTGTTCGTCGGCCGTGACCTGACGCAGCTCTCCCGGCGGCTGCCCGCCGCCGTCGGGGTGGTGGTGGGCCAGGCGTCGGTGTTTGGATTCGGCGGCATCGGCAAGACCGAACTGGCGCTGCGCTACGCGCTGGAGCACGCGGGCCGCTACCGGCAGGTGTGCTGGGTCAGCGCGGGCACGGCAGACAAGGTGCGGCTCGGGCTGGCCACGTTCGCGCGGCGGCTGGGTCCGGCCGGCACACTTGCCGATGCGCAGGCGTGGGCGGTCGGCTGGTTGCGGTCGAACAGCAACTGGCTGCTGGTGCTGGACGACGTCGAGGACGTGGAGGACGTCGCCGAGCTGTTGGGCGACGTGGCCGGCCGGGGCCATGTGGTGGTGACGACCCGCCGCGACCCGGGACTGGCCCGGTGGGCTTCGCTGGGCCTGGCACCGCTGTCGCTGGGGGTGCTGGATCGTCCCGCGAGCGTCGAGCTGCTGGTCGCGCTGACGGGCCTGCCGGCAACCGCCGGGGCGGGCCGGCTGGCCGCGCAGCTGGGTGACCTTCCGCTGGCGTTGGAGCAGGCGGGCGCGTACATCAGGCAGCACGACGGCCTGACCTTCGAACAGTACTGGTCGCTGCTGCGCGGCGAGCTCGCTCTGGACGCGTACGACAACGCCGCGGACCCGGCCGCCGCCGCACCGTTGCACCTGACCTTGAACGCGGTCCGGAGCCGGTCGGTGCTCGCGGACCGCGTGATGCGCGTGCTGGCCTGGATGGCGCCCGACGCGGTGCCCGAGGACGTGCTGATGGCGCTGTCCGAGCACCCGGCCGACCTGGACGAGGCGTTGACGCTGCTGACGTCGTACAAGATGGTCACCTGGAATGCGGGCACGGTCCGCGTGCACCGGCTGGTCCAGGCCGTCATCCGCGCCGAGACGCCGGGCGGCGGCCTGGACGAGGCGGTGCGGGTGCTGACCGCGGCGTTGCCGGCCGAGCCGATCGACACCGTGGACAGCTGGCAACGGTGGGACGCGTTGCTGCCGCACCTCGACGCGGTGCTGAGCCACCTGCCTGCCGTCCACACCAACGTCGGCGCGCTGCGCATCGCCGGCGGCGCGGCCAACTACCGGCGGTTGCAGGGTCACGCCGCCGAGGCGGCCGCGGCCTTCGAACAGCTGCTCATCGGCTATGTCCGGGTGTTCGGCGAAGACCACCCCGAGGTGCTGACCACCCGCCACAACCTGGCCATCGCCTACTGGGCCGCCGAGCGGACCGGGGACGCGGTCGTGGTATGGGAGCAGGTGCTCGCCGGCCGCCGCCGGCTGTTCGGCGACGACCACCCCGATGTGCTGACCACCCTCTCCAACCTGGCCGTCGCCCGCTGGGACGCCGAGCGGATCGAGGACGCGGTCGCCGCGCTCGAACAGGTGCTCGCCGGCCGCCGCCGGCTGCTCGGCGACGACCACCCCGATGTCCTGACCACCCTCTCCAACCTGGCCACCGCATACTGGGACGCCGAGCGGATCGAGGAAGCGGTCGCGGTCTGGGAGCAGGTTCTTCCCGGCCGCCGCCGGCAGTTCGGCGACGACCACCCCGGCGCGCTGATCGCCCGCTACAACCTCGCCGTCGCCTACTGGCGGGTGGGTCGCGTCGGCGAGGCGATCGCGATGGATGAGCAGCTGCTCCCCCTCGCCGAGCAGGTGCTCGGCGTCAACAGTCCGTTGGTGGACGCCGTTCGTCGCCGGCTCGCCGAGATGCGGGCCGCGACAGGCGACGCATGACGCTCTCCGCGGTCGCCACCGGCATGGGCTGCCGTGCCGGTGCCGGCGTCGACCCTGTGACGTTGTCCGTGTCGCCGATCGGCGGGGGCATGCCAGACTGTCGGTCGACCTTGGCGGCGTCCGGCGGAGCCCCAGGCAGACCCCCAGGCAGACATGGAGGAGTTCAGCGCGGTGGCAGCGGACGGCGGCAGTACCAAGGCGGTGGTGACCGCGCTCGCGGCGAACCTCGGGATCGCGGTCAGCAAGGGTGTCGCCGCGTTCATCACGGGCTCCTCGTCGATGCTCGCCGAGGCGGTGCACTCCCTCGCCGACACCACCAACCAGGCGCTGCTGCTCGTCGGCGGCCGCCGCTCCCGGCGTGAGGCCGACGAGGCACACCCGTTCGGCTACGCCCGGGAACGCTACATCTACGCGTTCATCGTCTCGATCGTCCTGTTCACCCTCGGCGGGCTGTTCGCGCTGTACGAGGGGTACCAGAAGATCGTCCACCCGCACGAGCTGACCACCCCGCTGGTCGCGGTCGTCGTGCTGGTCATCGCGATCGGGCTCGAGAGTTACGCGCTGTACACGGCGGCGAAGGCGGCGAACGCGGTCCGCGGGTCGAAGACCTGGTGGCAGTTCATCCGCCACGCCAAAGCCCCCGAGCTGCCGACGATCCTGCTCGAGGACGCCGGCGCCGTCACCGGTCTCGTCGTCGCCCTGCTCGGCGTCGGGCTGACCGTGCTGACCGGCAACCCGGTCTTCGACGGCATCGGCACGTTCGTCATCGGCGCGCTGCTCGTCGTGATCGCCGTCATCCTCGCCATGGAGACCAAGAGCCTCCTCGTCGGCGAGTCCGCCTCCAAGGCCAACATCCGCAAGATCCGCGAAGCGCTGATCGCCGAACCCCAGTTCGACCGGGTGATCAACATGCGGACCATGCACCTCGGCCCGGACGAGCTCCTCGTCGCGGTCAAGGTCGCCGTCCCGCCCGGGCGGCTTTCGGAGGAAGTCAGCGACGCCATCAACAGCGCCGAGGCCCGCATCCGCGCCGTCCTGCCGATCGCCACCCTGATCTTCGTCGAACCTGACATCTACCAGCCGCCGGCCGACCCGTCTGTGTAGCACGCCCGGCGTCTGGTCCGGCAGCTGTGCCCGAGCGCGGCGGCTGGTGGGGAGGGCGGCGCCGCCCTCCCCACCAGCACCGTTGTCAGCAGGTCTGCGCGCAGTTGCGCAGGCCGTAACGGATCATCAGCTGGGTGCCGCCGTTGCCGTCCCAGTCGTCGACGTAGACGACCGTCAGGTAGCCGTCCTGGTCGGCCCCGATCGCCGGGGTGTCCTGGCGGTTGGCGGTGAAGACGCTCAGCCGGTGCTCCGGGAACAGGTTGCTCGTCCCGCCCGTCGAGCCGATGCCGCGGGCCCAGACCTCGGTGCCGCTGCTGGCACTGGTGAGTCCGGTCGCCTGCCCGGTCTCGTGCCACGTCACCACGGCGTTGCCGGCGCCGTCCACGGCGACGTCCGGACGCGACTGGCGGCCTACCCGGTCGGATTGGTACGCCGTCTGGGCCGTCACGCTGTACACGCCGGCCGTGCTGGCCGTCCACCGGTAGATCGGCCCGCTGACGGTGCGGGCGGCGAACGCGGCGGTCGTTCCGGTGAAGCCGCGCACGTAGATCAGCGATTGCGGGTTGCCGTCGTAGCCGGTCCGGCCGGTGTGCTCGTCGGTCCAGGCGACGTACCAGATCCCGGACGCGCCGATCGCGACCGAGGGCTCGAGCTGCTGGCCGTCGGACAGTGTGCCGGTGTGGACGGCGACGACGGTGCCGAACGATCCGGCGAGCGTGCCTGTCTTCCCCCGGATGCTGTACCCGCCGTTGCCGTCCTCGTCGTCCTCCCAGGCGACCGCGGCGGTGCCGGAGTCGTTGATCGCGAGGTCGGGCTTGCGGTAGGTCCCACCCGCCACCGCCTGTACCGGCACGTCGTATCCGCCGCTCACCGGTGACAGCCGCACGTCGGCGGCGCTGAACGAGGCGTACCGGATCGAGCTCACCCCGGCCGTGGTCGTGTCCTGCCAGGCGACGCCGAACCGGCCGTCGGACAGCACGGCGATCGACGGTTCACTCTGGTCGCCGGCGGCCTGCGTGTTGACGTTGACGATCGAGGTCATCGTCCCGTCCGGGTGGACGCGCCGGGACCGGATCTCGTAGCCGCCGTTGCCGTTGCTGTCGTCGGCCCACACGAGCACCGCGTCGCCGTTGGCGGCAAGACCCACGTCGGGTGTGCGGTAGTTCCAGTTCGTGCTGCCGCCGGTGCGCACGACGACGTCGGACTGGCGCACCCCGTCGACGAAGCGACCCAGCCGGATCTCGTTGCCGGTGCCGGTCAGCGAGCCGGAGCTGAACGCGACCACGCTGACGTGGCGCCCGTTCGCGTCGCGGTACGAGGCGACCGCCGGCTCGAACTGGTCGCCGGTGGCGACCTGGTTCGCCGTGGCGAAGGTGGCGTTCGGGTACCGCGACGGCGCGATCTTCACCGCCGCTTCCTTGATGGCGGCGAAGTCGGCGACGAAACCGTTGTAGACGGTCGTGTCGTCGATCCGCATGAACGTCTCGTCGTTCTTCTTCAGCGCGCCGTTGGTGAGGTTCTGCGAGCCGGTGTACACGTACCGATGCGTCTGGTTGTCCTTGCGGGAAACCCCCTGCACCACCAGGTACTTGGAGTGGATGCTGCCGTCGGAGCACTCGGCGTTGACGGCCGAGCCCACCGCGAAGAACGACTGCCGGCAGCCGCCCGGGTTCATCGAGTAGACACCGATGCCGCGTGCGGCCAGGTCGTCGATCATGTCCTGGTGCTCGCCGGTGGCGACCTCGACGGTGCAGCCGGCGTCGGCCTTGTCACCCAGCGCGTCGATGACCTCGGGCCGGGCGTCGCGGAACCCCCACATCGCGAGCCGGATCACGTCGTCCGTGCTCGTCGTGGAGCACTGCACGTCGTCGATCGCGGCGGCGAAGATGTCGTGGCGGGTGCTCTGCGGGTTGAACGAGTTGGTGATCGTGGTGTCCTCGGCGGTGCTCGGGGAGTTGCGTGGCGAGTACCAGAGCCGGAACGGCCCGGCGTCGACGTGGCCGGTCTCGTAGACCTTGCTGCTGCCGGTCACGGCGAGCTTGCGGTTCACGTAGTCGCGGTAGGCCGTGGCGAGCGCGGCGTTGCCGGAGACCTCGACGAGGTTCTGGTACATCTGCTGCTGCGGGTTGGTGGGGTTGTTCGACCCGATGAGGGTGACGTCGGTGCGCCCGTCCGACAGGGCGCTGAACACCCAGAACTTGTTGTGGTTGATGCCGGTGCCACCGCCCGCGCAGGAGGCGAAGCAGCGTTTGGCCCATGAGCCGGTCGCGCTGGACGACCACGCCGGCAGGCCGGAGACCAGCGAGTCGACCTGGGCGGACTGGTTGCACACCGCCGGGTCGCCGTCGGTGCACGCCTCGATGAGCAGGCGCACCTTCACCCCGCGGGCGTGCGCGGCCAGCAGGTGGTCGGTGATGGCCTGGTCGGTGAAGGTGTACAGCGACGCGTAGAGGGTCGATCCGGCGACGCTGGCCTGGACCAGGGTGTCGATCTCGTCCCGCAGGCCGGTGGTCTGGTACTGGGTGAACTGGGGTCCGTTCTTGTTCGGGTCGGGGGTGGCGTAGTCGGCATCGGGGACTGGGTCGAGGTTCGGGCGGAGGAACAGAACCTTGATCGAGCCGCTGGTGACGGTCACAGTCGCGGCGGCGGCTTGCGAGGCCGTGCCGAGAACCATGCCGATCACCAGCACGAGCGCCAGAAACGGTCGGCGCAAGGCGGTGCTCCCTTCAGCGTGGTGGTGCGGGGAGACGGAGCCGGACGTTGCGGTCCGGCGCGCCGCCGGCCGCACCGGTGCGACCGGCGCGGACGGCGTCGTTGTAGGCCAGCTCGCGGTGCAGCGCGGCGAGCCGGTCGGTGGTGTCCTGCCCGGCGGCCGGCACCACGGGCGCGTCGTGGTCGATGAGTGTGCTGGTGATGCAGAGTCCGCCGGACCGCTCGCGGGCGATCTGCAGGACCCGCGCCTGCACCGGCCAGTCGGCGATCGCCGCGGTGGTCACCTCGAACAGGCCGCCGCCGTCGCCGCGGTGGTGCGCGACGACCCGGTTGGCGTGGTGGTGGCCGTTGAGCCAGAGCACCACGTTGCGGCAGCCGAGCGCCAGGCGGAGGATCTCGCCGGCGTAGGCGCGCTCGCCCGGGTGGTCGGGGCAGACGCCGTAGCCGTTGCGCAGCGAGCTCGTCGCGTGGTGCGAGGCGAGCACGATGAGCGGGTCGTCCGGACCGTCGGCGGCGAGCTGCTCGGCGAGCCAGTCGAGCTGGGCCCGGTCGATGCTGCCGTCCCAGTGCCCGTGCGGGTTGTCGGTGTTGAGCACGACGATCCGCACGCCGGGCACGGGGTCGTAGGCGTAGTGGGCGGTGCCGTCGCGGTGGTTGGCCGCCGTGAACCCGTGCCCTGCCGGGCGCGCGCCCGGGTGCCGGTGGGCGCGCACGAAGTCGGCCGGGGTGATGAAGGCCCGGCCGGCGAGTGCCGGCACCGGCCGGGACGGCCCGGCGAAGAGCGCGGCCGGATCGGTCAGGAACGTGCCCAGGGCATCGGGCAGATCCGGTCCGTCCGGCAGGCCGACCGGCTTGCGGGGCCCGGTGGCGATCGCCGCGAGGTCCGGCCGGGCCGCGGTGGTGCCGCCGATCAGCAGGTCGTGGTTGCCGAGGCAGGCGAGCCACGGGTGGCCGAGGCCTGCGGCGGTGAACGGTGCGGTGGCGGCCTCCAGCAGGCCGGGGTGGGTCGGGAACCCCCACAGGCGTTTGTACCGGTCGTCGCCCTGGTCGGGCCGCCAGTACCAGGGGTCGTCCCAGTCCAGCCGTTGGGGACCGTGGTAGCCGAACGGGCTGACCTCGACGGTGCCGCCGTCGAGCAGCGCGAGGTAGGCGGCGAGCTCGTTGGCCTGCGCGTTGTCGATGTTGTCGCCGGTCACCACGCACGCATCGAGGTCGAGCGCGGCGAGCGTGCGGATCATCGCCGCGGCGGCGTGCGGGGCGAGCGCCTCCTGCGGCCGGAACACCCAGTCGACGAGCCCGGCCCAGCCGGCGGCGCCGGCGCCGGTCCGCATGGCGAAGTCCAGGCGGGCCGGCGACCCGGGATCGACGACGTGCAGATCGGTCAGGTGGGCGAGGGTGGCGATCACGGTGCTGCCGCCGGACGGGGCCGGCCCGGGCACGAAGTCGGTGCGCAGGGTGTGGGCCTCGCCCGGCACCTGCCGCAGCCGGTGGTACAGGCCGTGGCTGCCCGTGCCGGCGACCTCGCCCGGCACGAGGGTCGGTGCCGTCTTCCCCCGGGTCGTGGTCATCGGACCGCCCCCGCTGTCAGGCCCCGCACGATGTGCCGCTGGAACATGTAGATCATCACCAGCATCGGGATGATGGCGAGCACGACGCCGGCGAAGATGACGTCGGGCGCCCGCTCTTCGACCGAGTTGAGCTGGGCGAGGCCGATCTGCAGCGTCTGCATCTTCGGTGTGCTCGTGACCAGCAGTGGCCAGAAGTAGTGGTTGTAGCTGCTGATGAAGGAGTGGATGGCCAGGGTGCCGATCGCCGGCCGGGACAGCGGGACGAGGATCTGCCAGAGGAACCGGAGGTGTCCGCAGCCCTCGACCTTCGCCGCCTCGTACACCTCCTTCGGGAAGCTCAGGAAGAACTGCCGCATGAGGAAGGTCCCGAAGCCGGCCGCGAGGAACGGCAGGAACAGTGCCGGGAACGTGTTGACCAGGCCCCAGTCCGCCATCGTGAGGTAGTTCGGGATGATCATCGACTCGGCCGGCACCATCATCGTGGCGAGGAACATGCCGAACGCGAGCCGCTTCAGCGGGAAGTGCAGGAACGCGAACACGTAGCCGGACAGCACCGAAGTGAGCAGGACGCCGAGAACGACGACGAGGGACACCAGGATGCTGTTGCCGTACTGGCGGGCCAGCGGCACCGCGTCCAGCACGGCACCGAAACTGCTCACGTGAAGGCTGGTCGGCAGCAGCGCGGGCGGGAAGCGGGTCAGGTCGTCGCGGCTCATCAATGATCCGGCGACCGCGTAGTACAGCGGGAAGATCACCACGGCGACGAGGACGACCAGCCCGGCGATCGTGCCGGCGTTGCGCAACCGGCTCATGAGTAGAACACCTTCCGCTGCAGGACCCTGAACTGGATCGCGGTGATCGCGGTGACGAGGAGCAGCAGGACGACACCCTGCACCGAGGCGAGGCCGTAGTCCGACGCGCCGAACGCGAACGCCGACTTGTACAGCCCGTAGACCAGGGTGGTGGTGGCGCCGTCTGGACCACCGCCGGTGAGGATGTTGATCTCGCCGAAGGTCTGCAGCGAGGCGATCGTCGACACCACGAGCATGAAGAAGATCGTCGGGGTGAGCAGCGGCAGGACGATCCCGGTCAGCACCCGCCAGCGACCGGCGCCGTCGAGGCGGGCGGCCTCCAGGTACTCCTCGGGGATCGCCTGCAAGCCGGCCGAGAAGACCAGGACCGCATAGCCGAGGTCGCGCCAGACGCTGACCGCGGCGAGGCTGGGCAGCGCCGTGTCCGGGTCGGTGAGCCAGTCGATGCCGGACACGCCGAACTCGCTGAGCAGGCCGTTGAAGACGCCGATGCTCGGGCTGTAGAAGACGTCGAACACGACCGCGGCCGACGCGGCGGAGAACGCGAACGGCGTGGCCATCAGCGTCCGGAAGAAGCCGATGCCCCTGACCTTGGACTGCAACGCCAGCGCCAGCCCGAGCCCCAGCACGAGGGTGGGCAGCACCGTGCACACCGCGAACAGCACCGTGACGAGCAGGACGTTGCGCAGCTTGGGATCGCCGAAGAAGTCCGCGTAGCGGTCCAGCCCGACGAAGTCAGTGGCGTTGCCGAAGATGTCGCTGCCGTGCACGCTCAGCCAGACGGTGCGCACGAGCGGGTAGAACACGAACAGGACGAAGACGATGGTGGACGGCACGAGGAACGCCGCGGCCACGGCGATCTCGGCCGGCCGGTAGTGGGGCCGGCGCCGGGGTTGCAGACCGGGCTCCGGGGCCACCGCGGCGGATGCCGGGCCGGTCGTGGTGGTGCCGACGGCCGTCATGCGGCCGCCCGCCACAGCTGCCAGACCTCGTCGGCGACGCCCGGCGCGGCGGCGAGGATGCCGTCCTCGGGCACCCCGCCGCTCACACCGTCCCTTCCGTGGACGAGCGCGCCGCCTTCCTTGGCGATCAGCGCTCCGGCCGCGACGTCCCAGAGGTCGTACCGGCCGGGGATGAGCGCTCCGGCGGCGCGCCCGGCCCCGACACTGGCCAGGGCCAGCGCACACGAGCCCATGATGCGGGTGGCGGCGAACCGGTCCGACACCTCGGTGAGCACGGCGAACATGCCGGGCCACGGCCGGTTCTTCGACCACTCGGTCAGCAGCACCTCGCCGGCGAGCGAGCTCACCGGGCGGCAGCTGACGGGAAGACCGTCGGCGAAGGCGCCGCCACCGCGGACGGCGCTGAGTATCTCGCCGCGTGCCGGGTCGGCGACCACACCGACGGCCACGCCGGTCTCGTCGAAGCCGGCCAGGCTGAACGACGACCATGGCAGCCCGTGGACGAAGTTGGTGGTGCCGTCGATCGGGTCCACGTACCACATGAATCCGTCGCCGGCACCGCCGCCGTACTCCTCCCCCACGACCCGGTGGTCCGGGAACCTGCGGGCGATCTCGTCGCGGGTGAGCCGTTCGACCTCGCGGTCGTACGGCGTCACCCAGTCGGCGGCGTCGGCCTTGGTCCCGGCGGTCGCCGGTTGCGGGCTGCTCCCGGCGATCGTCCGCATCGCGGCGCGGGCGAGCTCCACCGCGAACTCGTGCAGCGTCTTCAGCTCGCTGTCCGGTGCGGCCATCAGGCGCTCGCTCCGGCGAGGACCGGCGTGACCGCGGGCAGGTCGTTGGAGATGACCGCGGCGATGCCCCAGGCGAGGGCCTGGGCCGCCGCTTGCGCGTCGTCGACGCAGTAGGTCCACATGCGCAGCCCGCGCGCGGCAGCCCGCTCGACGGACTCCTCGGTCAGGCTGTCCCAGCGCAGGTTGAGCGCCTGCGGCCGGACCGCGTCCAGCAGTGTGTCCGGCGGCAGGTCCGGGCCGACCCACGACAGCACGATCTCGGCCTCCGGCTGGTGCGCGCGCACGACGGTGAGCACCTCGGGCTCGCCGATGAACCACGACCGCTCCAGCGCACCGGCGGCGCGCAGTTCGGCGGCCACCGTCGGCACCAGGTCCGGGTTCTTGTTGTCCACGACGAGTCGCAGCGCAACCACCTCGGCGACCTCGGCGAGCGTCGGAATCCGCTCGCCGGTCACCTCGGTGCGCAGCGCCTGGATCTCGGCGAGGCTCGCCGCCCCGGGCATGCGCGGGTCGTTCCAGAACCGCTGGAGCGTGCGGTCGTGCAGCAGGATCGGGTGGCCGTCGGCGCTGGCGCGGACGTCGAACTCGACCGCGTCGGCGCCCAGCTCCGCCGCGAGCAGCAGCGACGGGATCGTGTTCTCGGTGCGACGCAGGGGGGCGCCGCGGTGTCCGACGAGGATCGGCACGGTCTGGGCCCCTTACTGTCCGACGGACTTGTTGTAGGTGGCGATGGACTCCGCAATGGCCGTCTGCCCGGCGGTGATGGCCTGGTCGGCGCTGGACTTGCCGAGGATGACCGACTCGACGATGTCGTTCATCTTGTCGCGGGCCTGCGGCATGACGCCCAGCAGACAACCGCTGCTGGCCGGGGTGGTCGCGGCGGCGCGCAGCTCGGCGCCGGGCTTCGCGAAGTCCGGGTAGGTGGCGACGGTGTCCTTGAACTCCTTGCTGTCGGCCGCGGCCTTGACCACCGGGATGTAGCCGGTCTGCGAGGCCCAGTAGCCCTGCGCGTCGGCGGACGCGAGGTACTTGAGGAACTCCGCCGCGGCCGCCTGCTGCGCCTTCGGGTGCCCGGCCATCGTCCAGACCGCCGCGCCGCCGTTGAACACGCCGCTCGCGGTGGTGCCGTCCGGCCTGATGTAGTTGGCGACCCCGACCTCGAACTTCGAGCCCTTGATGATGTCGCGCAGGTTGGCCGACGTGAACGGCAGGATCGCCGCACGCCCGGCCTGGAACGCCGCGGACGCGTCGGTGTTGTTGCGCCCGACGTTGAGCAGACTGCCGTCCTTCACCAGCCCGGCCCACGTGTTCACGATCCCGCGCAGCTCGGGGGTGTCCCAGTTGACGGCGGTGGCGCGCCCGGACCGGCCGTTGTCCTGGTTGCAGTACTGCACACCGCCCGCGGCGAGCATCTGCTCGACGAGCCAGCCGTCGATCGAGGCGACCGCGCCGTAGCGGGTGGTCTTGCCCCCGTCGCGGACCGTCAGCTTGCGCGACGCCTCGGCCAGCTCACCGATGGTGGCCGGCGGCTTCTCCGGGTCGAGCCCGGCGTCCTTGAACGCGGTCTTGTTGTAGAACAGGACCGGCGCCGAGGCGTTGAACGGCAGGGCCTGCAGCTTGCCGCCGACCGTGTAGTACTTGGCGATGCCGGGCTCGACGGTGGCGGTGTCGATCCCGGCCGGTCCGGCGACGTCCGCGAACGAGACCGTGGCCTTGGTGTCGACCATGAGCTGCGTGCCGATCTCGAAGACCTGCACGAGGTTCGGCGTCTGCCGCGACTGCACCGACGCCTTGAGCTTGGTGAGCGAGTCGTTGTACTTGCCCTGGAACGTCGCCTCGACCTTGACCTTGCCGGTGTGGGCCTTGTTGAACTCCTCGACGAGGTGGTTGACCGCCTCGCCGTTGGCACCGGCCATCGAGTGCCAGAACGTCACCGTCTGTTCACCGCCGCTGCTGTCGCCCGCGTCGTCACCGCAGGCCGTGAGCCCGGTGAACAGCGTCGCGACCGCGGCGGCCGCAAAAATGCGTCTCCGTACCATGTCTCCTCCTGATGCGCCGCGGCGCTGCGGTGAGCTTCGCAGCCCGGGGTGTCAGCGGCGTTGGAGTGATTTAACATCAGCAGTGTTGTTTTCACAAGACCATCATCACGACCGCACCCAAACAGGGTCCCTCCTCCGAGGTGAAGCGGTATGTCGATCAGGACAGAGCACGCAGAAAGCACCCCGAACATGACGCGTTATCTTCATGTGAACTTCACTCCGCCTGCTATTGAAAGCGCTTCATGACGCCGTCGGCAAGGGCGTCCGCAGCCGCGGCAAGCCGCTGACCGGCCACGTCGAGCCGGCCGAGCAGGAGCACCGGCACGAGGGCCGGTGCTCCTGCATCAGACATGAGCGCGGCGACCGCCTGCTGGTACGCCGGGCGGACGCCGGGCTTCTTCGCCTCCGACGCGGCCTCGGCAGCCTGCCGGGGCGCGTCGGGCAACAGCCTCACCGCGGCGTCGAGCCGGGCGAGCCCGCCGGCGAGACGGTCCAGCACCGGTCCGTACAGCGGGTCGGGCGCCGCGCCGAACAGGTCGAACTCCCGGACGAAGTCGCGTGTCGCGTCGAGCACGTCGTCGATGCTGCGGGAGAGCCGGAACAGATCCTCCCGGTCGATCGGGGACGCCACGATGCGCCGCAACCGGCCGATCAGGGCCGCCCGGTGCGCGTCGCCGTCGTGCTCCACCACGCCGATGAGACGCCGGGCCCGGGCGGGTTCCACGGTGCCCGCCGTGACCCGGCGGGCCACCTCGACGCCGCGTTCGGCGCAGCACACCTGGGCGGCGACGAGGCCGACCAGCGACCGGTCGTCGGCACCGGCCAGGTCCCGCGCCAGCCGGGCCAGCCCGCTCAGGACACCAGCGACACCACCACCGCCGCGCAGACGCCCCCTCCGACGAACGCCGCCGGCAGGGTCAACAGCCACGCCTGGCTCAGTCGCAGAACCTTCCGCCATCGCACTCTCCTCGCTCCTCGTGAGAGTCCGGCGCCGACCAGGGCGCCGGACATCGACTGGGTCATGCTCACCGGCGCACCGACGGCGGCCGTGCCGAGCACCACACTGGCGCTGGACAGCTCGGTCACCACCACCCCGTCCTGCCGGGCCGCGACCAGCCCGCCCCCGGCGCCGCCCAGGCGTCGCACCCCGAGCAGGCCGCCCGCCATGAAACAGACCGCGATCAGCGCCAACGCGGCCGGCGAGCGGGCGTGGCGGTCCGGCCCGCCGCCGAGCAGCACCGCGTAGACCGCGAGCATCTTCTGGCCGTCGTTGGCGCCGTACGCGACGCAGGCCGCGGCGAATCCACCCAGGTGCAGCCGGCGCAGGCGGCCGGCGGCCCCGCCGGGACGCCCGGCCGGGGGCAGCGCGGCGACGACCCGCGCCGCGGCCAGGGCGACCAGCGCACCGATCAGCGGCGCCGCGGCCGCCGCGGCGAGCACCGCACCCACCACCGCCCAGTCCACGGCGTCGCCACCGCCACGGACGAGGCCGCCGCCGGTGCCGGCGCCCGCGATGCCGCCGATGAGCGCCAGCGTGAGGCTGGTGGGCAGGCGACGGGCAGCCAGCAGCACGGTGACCGCGACGGCCGCGCCGATGCCGGCCAGGATCTGCACCCTGAACGCCGGACCCGGCGCCGCGGACGGCACCAGCCGTCCGTCGAGGGTCGTGGCCACCGCGGTGCCGACCAGCAGTGGCGCGACGAGCACGGCGGTGGTGAGCAGCGCGAGCGCACCGGGCGGGCGCAGCCCTGACGCCCCGACCCCGATGCCGACCAGGACACCCGCGTCGTTGAAGCCGGTGAACACCGCGAACAGCGCGGCGACGCCGAGAGCGACAGCCGTAGCGGTCGACACCCGCACCATCCGTTCCGGCGCCTCGAAGCACGCCCGTAGTGAACTGTTGATGTGAAAATCTCGCAGCGTCGCGAGGGCAGGCGGCCGGGTCCAGCCCGACCTGGCTGGTCACATACCGAGCTTGACCTGCCAAGACATCGAATCGGCCACCTGGATCTAGCCGATACGATAAGTGGCTGTTATCTTAACATCAACCGAACGCTCACTTCGCACGACGGGAAGCTGCGACAGCGCATGGGAATCGAGCACACTTCTACCTCGGGCCTGTGGGCCGGCGTCGACGTCGGCACACAAAGCCTGCGAGTCTTGCTGGTGGACGACCACGGAGTCATCGTGGGGCGCGGCGCCGGCCGGCTGGACAGCCACCGGTCCGGCCGCCGCCACGAGCAGGATCCCGAGCAGTGGTGGCAGGTCCTCGGCCAGGCCGGCCGAGCGGCGCTCGCCGACGCGGCACGGGTGCACCCCCGGCCGGCGGGGCTCGTGCGGGGCATGGCGATCTGCGGCACATCCGGGACGTTCCTGCTGACCGATGCGGCGGCGCTCACGCCGGCGCTCATGTACGACGACGCACGCGCCGCCGAGGGCTGGACCGGCCCCGGGCAGCCCTCCTGGCCACCGGCGAAGCTCGCCTGGCTGGCCGAGCACGGCAGCGCACCGGTGCGCGCGGGCCTCGCCACCGGCCGGGTCCGGCTCGAGCACTGCCCTGACTTCCTCGCCGCGCGCCTGGTCGGGCACCGGGTCGCCACGGACTGGAGTCACGCGCTGAAGACCGGCTACGACCCGGCCGCGCTGGACTGGCCGGCGGCGTCGCCCTCCGGGGTGCTTCCGGATGTCGTACGGCCGGGGACGCTGCTCGGCCGGATCGACGCAACCGGCGCCGCGCACACCGGGTTCGCCGCCGGCACACCGGTGCGCGCCGGGATGACCGACGGCTGCGCCGCGCAGATCGCGGCCGGCGCGTTGGTCCCCGGCTCGTGGAACGCCGTGCTCGGCACCACCCTCGTGCTCAAGGGCGTCACGGAGCACCGGCTCGAAGATCCGGCCGGCGCCGTGTATTCGCACCGCCACCCCGACCAGGGCTGGCTGCCGGGCGGCGCCTCGAGCGTCGGCGCCGGCCTGCTCGACCGGCGCTTCCCCGCCGCCGACCGCACCCGCCGCGACGCGGCCGCGGCGCGGTTCGAACCGGCCGGCGGCATCGTCTACCCACTCGCCGGCCGCGGCGAGCGGTTCCCGTTCGTGCGGCCCGACGCCGAGGCGTTCGAGGCGGGCGACCTCGTCGACGACGACGACCGGTACGCGGCCGTGCTGCAGGCCGTCGGTTACGTCGAGAAGCTCGCATACGCACACCTGCGCCGGCTCGGCGCACGGGTCGACGGGCCGTACTACATCACCGGCGGCGCCACCCGCAGCCGGTACTGGTGCCAGCTGCGGGCCGACATCCTCGGCCATGAACTGATCCTGCCGGCCAGCGCCGAGCCGGCCTTCGGCATGGCCGTCCTCGCCGCCGCCGGCGACGGCCCGCTCGTCGCGGCGGCCGAACGCATGATCCGCCCCGGAACGGTCCTCACGCCTCGGCCCGGCGCGACCGGACGGTTCGCGGACGCCTACGCCCGCTTCCTCGACGCCCTGGTCGAGCGCGACTGGATCGACGCCACGCTCGCCGGCTACGCCAAGGACGTCCCGCTCGTCGGCGCCTCCGGCGGTGCGGCATGAACACCGTCACGCTGGCCCGCCACGGGCGAACGGCCTGGCACGCGCCCAACCGGTACACCGGACGCAGCGACATCGCGCTCGACGACGTCGGCGTCCAGCAGGCGCAGACGCTCGCCCGCTGGGCCGCCGGTCGCGGGTACGCCGCCCTCGCCTGCTCGGATCTGCGCCGGTCCGTGGACACCGCGGCCGCCGTGGCGGCGACGACCGGCCTCGTCCCGGCCACCGACCCGCGGCTGCGGGAGCTGGACTTCGGCATCGCGGAGGGGCACACCCTCGCCGAGCTCGACCCGGCCGTCGCCGAGCGGTTCACCGTCGACCCCGTCACGCACCACTTCCCCGGCGGGGAGCATCCGGCCCTCGCCGTCGACCGGTTCCATGCCGGGCTCGCCGCGCTGGCCGCGCGGGTGCCGCAGGGCAGCGCCCTGGTGGTGGCCCACAGCACGATCATCCGGCTGGTCGTGTGTGCGGCGCTAGGCCTGCCGCTCGCGCAGTACCGCCGCCGGCTGCCGGCGCTCGATCCGGTCGCGGTGACCACGCTGCGGCTGTCCGAGGACGGCGTGCCGGTGGCCCTGCTGGCGTACAACGTGCCGGTGTCTGAAGGATGGCAGCCATGACCGACCCCACGGAGCGCAGCCGGCCGGCCCAGCGGCAGGCGGAGATCGTCGAACACGTCCTGCAGCACGGTTCGGTGTCGGCCAACGACCTGGCCGAGCTGTTCCACGTCAGCCTGATGACCATCCACCGCGATCTCGACGAGCTGGAGCGGCAAGGCGTCGTGCGCAAGTTCCGCGGCGGCGTGAGCGCCCAGCCGTCGAGCGTGTTCGAGAGCAACGTGTCCTTCCGGCTGCGTGCCGCGAAGGCCGAGAAGCTCGCGATCGCGCAACGGGCCCGCGAGCTGATCGAACCGGGCATGGCCATCATGCTGGACGACTCGACCACCACGCTGGAGCTCGCCCGGCTCCTGGAGGACGCGGCACCACTGACCGTGATGACCAACTTCCTGGAGACCATCAAACTGCTCAGCACCATGCGGGGCATCCGGCTGCTGGCCCTCGGCGGGGAGTACTACCCGACCCACGACTCCTTCCTCGGCGTGCCCTGCATCGACGCGATCGAGGCGCTGCGCGTCGACCTGCTCTTCGCCTCGACGTCGGCCGTGTCCGGCGGCTACGCCTACCACCAGGAGCAGGAGATCGTCCTGGTCAAGCGGGCCATGATCCGCGCCGCCCAGCGATCGGTGCTCATGGTCGACCACACCAAGCTCGGCCGGGCCTCCCTGCACCGGCTCGCCCCGCTGTCCGACATCGACCTGGTCCTCACCGACAAGCAGGCGCCGCCCGAGGCACTGCTGGAGATGCGCGAAAACGGTGTCAGATATGAAGCCGTCTGATGCTCCCCACGCGGTCGGCGTCGACGTCGGCACCACCGTCACCAAGGCGGTCGTGTTCGCGGCGGACGGCACCGCCCTGCGCCGCGCCGCCCGCCCCACGGCGCTGCACCGGGCCGGCCCCGGCCGGTACGAGCAGGACGCCGCGGCGGTCGCCGCCTCGGTCGCCGCCGTCCTGGACGAGCTCGAACCCGGGCCGGTCGCCGCGATCGGGATCACCGGACAGGGCGACGGACTCTGGGCCGTGGACGACGCCGGGCACCCCGTCCGGCCCGCCATCTCCTGGCTCGACGCGCGCGCCGCCGACGTCGTCGCCGAGTGGACGACCGACGGGGCGTTGCAGCAGGTGTACGACCGCACCGGCAACCTGCCGTTCGCGGGCAGCTCGGGCCCGCTGCTGGCCTGGCTCGACCGCAACGAGCCGGCCACGCTCGACCGGGCGGCCACCGCGGCGTACTGCAAGGACGTCATCGTGCAACGCCTGACCGGGCTGCGCGCGACCGACGTGTCCTCGGTGCCCCTCCTCGACCCGGGCACGCGCGACTACGATCCCGCGCTGCTGGCCGCGCTGGGCCTCGCCCACCGCCGGGACCTGCTCCCACCGGTCCTGGCCTCCCCGGTCGAGGGGCTGCGCACCACGATCGGCGCGATACCGGCCGGCACACCGGTGGTCGCGGCGCCGTACGACCTGCCGGCCGCCGCGCTGGGAGCCGGCGTCGCGCAGATCGGCGACGGCCTGCTGACCGTCGGCACCACCCTGGCCTGCCAGGTGCTCACCGATCGCGTCGGCACCGGCGAACCCGCCGGCCTGACCCTCACCACCTGGGAACCCGGGAGGTGGCTGCGGGCGCTGCCGGCGATGGTCGGCACGGCGGGACTGGACTGGGTGCTGAACCTGACCGGAGCGACCCTCGACGACCTGCCTGCGCTGCTGTCCAGTGGCGACTCCACCGGCCTGTCGGTGCTGCCGTTCTTCGCCGAGGCGGGAGAACGGGCGCCGTTCGTGGCGCCCGCGGCCCGGGCCCGCATCGACGGGCTGCACACCGGCGTCACGGTCGCCGACCTGGTGCTCGCGACCTGCGAAGCGATCGCGTACAGCGCGCGGCACTGCCTCACCGCCGCGGGCCTGGACGGCGAACTGTTCGCCTGCGGCGGCGGCATGCGCAGCGGCGCCTGGGCACAGATCTTCGCCGACGTCCTCGGCCGGCCCGTCCGGGTGCTGCTCGGCGATGAGGTCGGTGCCCGCGGTGCGGTCCAGGCGGCGCTGCGCACCGTCGGCATCGCCGAGCTGCCGCCACCACCGCCGACCGCCGTGTTCACCCCGCGCCGCTCCCGCGACGACCGATACGCCCATTACCTGTCCGCTGTTGCCAGCGCCCGCTCGACCTGGAGGACCACCCCGTGACCCGTGTACTCGTCGCCGGCGACCACTTCGTCACCCCCGCGCTCGTGATCGATGCCCTCCACAGACTCGCCGACCTCGACATCGTCACGCACACCGGACCGTGGCCGCACACGCCGTTCGGCCGGGTGAACGAGGTCGACGAGGCGTCGGACATCGAGGACGCGCTCATCGACCTGCTGTCCGGGGTCGATGTGGTGATCACCCAGATGGCGCCGCTCACCGAACGGGTGCTGGCCGCCGCCCCGGCGCTGAAGCTGATCGTGGTCACGCGCGGCGGCCCGGTGAACGTGAACCTCGCCGCCGCCGAAGCCCGCGGCATCGAGGTCCGCAGCACGCCGGGGCGCAACGCGGTGGCCGCCGCTGAGCACACCGTCGCGCTCATGCTCGCGGCGCTGCGCATGATCCCGGAAACCCACGCGTCGGTGCTCGCCGGCCAGTGGCGCTCCGACCTCTACGCGCTCGACGCCGTCGGCTCCGAGCTCGGCGGCACCACCGCGGGCCTGATCGGCTACGGCGCCATCGGCCGGCGCGTGGCCCGCATCCTGCGCGCGTTCGACGCGACCGTGATCGTGCACGACCCGTACGCCGACCCCACCACCCTCGACGGCGCCGAAGCGGTCACGCTGGACGAGCTGCTGTCCCGCAGCCAGGTGCTGAGCCTGCACGCCCGGCTCACCGCCGAGACCCGCGGCATGATCGGCGCCAAGGAACTGGCCCAGTTGCCGCACGGCGCGGTGCTGGTGAACTCCGCGCGTGGCGGCCTGCTCGACTACCGGGCCGTGGCCGAGGCGCTCACGTCGGGACGGCTGCGGGCCGCCGCGTTCGACGTGTTCGACGTCGAACCGCTGCCGGCGGACTCGCCGTTGCGGGCGGCACCCGGCACGGTCCTGACCCCGCACCTCGCCGGCGCGACCGTGCAGACCGCCCGCCGGGCGGCGGAGCAGGCCGCCGACGCGCTCGCCACGTGGCTCGCCGGTGCCGCGACGCCCCCGGCCCACCCGGCCGCCGCAGCCGCCGCGGCCGAGCCAGACGGCCGGTGATCAGCTCGGGCCCCGGCGGACCGCACCGCCACCGGCTGGCGTGACGGGGGTACGCGCGAACACCGGGGCATGCAGAGACCCGCTGCCACGAACGCGCGTGCATCCCGCGTTCCGGGGTACGTGTAGACCACGAAGTGCCGGGAGAGGGGATCCTGAGGACCTCGCGAACGATCGGCCAACCGCCGCGGCGGTACATGGGCGCGCGGTGGAAGTTTGACGCTGAGGAGGACTTGTGCGGATCGCTGTCGCCACGCCCGGGGGCAACGTCGGGCGGCACGTGGTCGCCATACTGATCAGGGCCGGGTTGCGGCCCCTGCTCCTCGCCCGCCGACCGGAGCGGCTGGCGTCGGCGGTGCGGGCGGAGGCCGATGTGGCGGGCGTCGACCTCTACGACGCCGACGGGGTGGTCGCCGCGACTCGAGGGGTCGAGGCGCTGTACTGGGTCGATCCGAGCACCGGCAGCGAGGATCCGTTCGGCGACTACACCCGTGCGACCGCCGCCGTGGTCCGGACGGTCACCGAGAACCAGATCGGCCGGACCGTGTTCCAGAGCAGCGTCGGTGCTGAGCTACGGCACGGCGCCGGAGAGATCGACGGGCTGGCGGCGACCGAGGTTGCCCTGGAGGCCGTCGGTGCTGCCGTGACGCACCTGCGCTGCGGGTTCTTCTTCACCAACCTCGAGTTGCAGCTCGAGGCGATCCGCGCGGGACGGATACCGATCATCCTGCCGGTCGACCAGCCGATGGCGTGGGTCGCGCCGCAGGACATCGCCGAGGTGGCCGTCACCCGGTTGTTGTCGAGGGACTGGTCGGGCCGCGTCGTGCAGGCGGTGCACGGGCCCGCAGATCTCACCTGGGCGGAAGCGGCCGAGATCGTCAGCGCGGCCGTCGGGCGTCCGGTGACGGTCGAGCAGATCTCCGACGACGCCATGCGCGAGCTGTTGCACGCGAGCGGAATGACGGCCGGACTCACCGACGCCGTGATCGGGATGTCTACCGGGCTGCGCGACGGATTCGTCCCCGAGCAGTCGCGGACTGCGCGGACCACGACTCCCACCACCCTCGCCGCATGGGCGTACGACACCCTGCGACCCGAACTCGCAGGGCACTGACATCGCGAAGTCGCGAACCGCCACCCACCGCGCGGTTCACGGCCGTTGCCCGCGGGCCCCGCCCGGTTGTCACCGTGCCCACCTGAGCGCGTCCGTCGGGCCGGCGAGCGCACGCCGCGACTACGACCCGGACGGCGGGCCGACCGCCGCGTCCACATCGGCGGCCCGCACGCTGCTCCTGGGCGCCTGGCCGTGCGAACCCGCGCGACGCTCGCCACGAAGCCACCGCATGGCGTCGCGCTGGTCGTCGAACATCGGCAGGACACGGTGCAGACACAGCAACTCGATCGCCGCACGGACGTCGGCCCGCGCCCCGGCGACAGCGATCCGCGCCTGGTGCGCGACGGCCCGCCGGTGCGCGTTGACCAGCACCGCGAAGGTCCCGGAGTCGACGCTCGTCACCCGGGTGAAGTCGAACAAGACGTGACCGCCCGGCTCCACACCGGTCCGCAGCAGCTCCTGCAGACCGACGTTGGCGACGAGGTCCAGTCCGCCGGCCGGCCGGACCACGAGCATGTCAGGCAGGCGGTGCAGCACGATCCGCCGCAACGCCCGGCCGACAGGGACGTCCGTCTGCCGATCGAACGCCTGCTCGACCATCCCCGCATCGTCCACCTGCCCGTCGCAGCGACCGCAGGCGTGCGGACCCGTCGCCAGGTCGGCACCACGCCAACCGTCCTGACCGAACAGGCTCCACGCCACGTCCCACGTGCCCATCGACGGCGCCAGACCGGTGACCATCTGACCACAGCGGTCGCAGGCCAGCGTGAAGTTCTTGCCGTCGCGGCTCAACAGTGCGGTCAACGGTTCCTCCGTTGGTCGGGGCAGGCAATGCCACCCTGACGCCGCGATGTGGCCGTCTCCCCGCAGAACCATGACAGTTCCATGACACCGCCGCGGTGCCGGCAGCGGCGACGGCGGCACCGCGACGGACCCGCCGGGTCGCGAGCCGGCGATGACGGTGCGGTCGGGCGGCGGCCACGCGAACCCGGCCGTCAAATCCCTGGCCTGCCGGCGGTGGCGGTGGCGCGGTCGATCGCCGACTCGACGCCGCCGACCCGGTCGGCCAGGAGCCCGACCGCCGCCACCGCCCTGACCAGCGGATCGTCCTCGCCCCCGCCGAGCGCCACCCGCCGCACGTAGGCGTCCCTCACGTCGGCCCAGCGGCGGACCTGCTCGGCGCTCTGCCGGCCGCGCAGCTCGGCGAGCTTGAGCAGGTTCGCCTCGGCATCGCCGGTGAGGGTCTGCGCCTCGCCGGCGTAGTGGTCGTCGATCACCGCCTCCAGCTCGGCGTCGTTCATGACGGGCACGATCCGCTCCGCGATCGTGTTCATGTCACGGTAGGAGCCCTGCAGCCGGAACGGCGGTTCGGTCCGTGCGGCGTCCGCCTGGGCCGCCGAGGCCATGTAGGCGCGGTTGACGGTCAGCACGACGCGCTGCACCCGCAGCAGCTTGCGGAGCACTGCCAGGATCTCGTCGACCTCGACCGGCCCGTATGAGTGTTCGAGCTGGTCGGCTCGCACCTGTCCGTCGCCGCGGGCGAGTCGCACCAGCAGCTCGACGTCGCCCGGGGCCCGGGTCGACAACGGTGCCAGCACCGGGTTGGTGGTGAGCGCGTTCTCGATGTAGCTGAGCGCGAACAGCTCGTCCCGGCCGGACAGGACGTCGCCGAGGTTCCACACGTCGGCGCGGTTGGCGAGCATGTCCGGCACGTGGAAGCGTTGCCCCGACTCGGTGTACGGGTTGCCGGCCATGCACACCGCGAACCGCTTGCCCCGCAGGTCGTACGTGCGGGTGCGGCCGTTCCACACGCCTTCCATCCGCCGCTGCGCATCACAGAGCGAGATGAACTTCTGCAGCAGCTCCGGCGAGACGTGCTGGATGTCGTCGAGGTGCAGCAGCACGTTGTTGCCCATCTCCAGGGCGAAGGAGATCTTCTCGACCTCCTGGCGCGCCGTGGCGTTCGGGGCCTGCGCCGGGTCGACCGATGTGACGTCGCGGCCGAGCGCCGGGCCGTTGACCTTGACGAACATCAGGCCGAGCCGGTCGGCGACGTACTCCATGAGGGTCGTCTTGCCGTAGCCGGGCGGCGAGATGAGCAGCAGCAGTCCCAGCTGGTCGCTGCGCCTGCCGTCGCCGGACGCGCCCAGCTGCCGGGCGAGGTTGTCCCCGATCAGCGGCAGGTAGACCTCGTCGATGAGCCGGTTGCGCACGAAGCCGCTCATCACCTTCGGCGTGTACTCCGTCAATCGCAGCCGGTCCCGTTCCGCGGTCACCAGTTCGGCGCGCCGCCGCTGGTACGCCCGGAACGCGGGCATCCGTTCGGTGCGCATCCGCCGGGTCCGGGCGAGCAGCTCGTCGAGGCGGACGGCAAGGGTCCGGCCCACGATCCGCGGGTGCGCGCCAAGGAGGCCGGGCACCTCGGCGGTCATTGCCGCGGAGGAGTCGTACCGCGGCAGCCGCGGTCCGCACAGCTGCACGGCCACGGCCTCGGCCAGGTCCGCCGGGTCGAACGACGTTCCCGCGGCGAAGGAGGTGAGCCACGCCGCGACCAGCTGGTGGCGGGCGGCGAGCGTGGCCGGGTCGTCGCCGAGCGCCCGCAGGTCGTCCTCGAGGTCCCGCCGGGCGTCGCCCAGCGCGGTGTGGAACGCGGTCAGCACGGCCCGCGCCGCGGCGCTGGTGACGAACCCCTCGGGTGGGCCGCTCAGCTCCTCGAACAGGTACTCCCCCGCCAGTGCGGCGTCGCCGGCGGACAGGTGCAGGCCGTTGGCGGTGTGGAACTCCGCGATCGACGCGCCGAGCTCGGCGCACAGCTCGTCGATCGCGGCGGACCGGCCGAACAGGGTGCGGGCCCGCGACAGCGACACCGCACGGCGCAGGACGGCGGTGTCCTGCGACCATGACACCTGCGCCGCCGCCCTCGCCGCCGGCGGGTACCGCAGCAGCCCGGCGCCGGCGTGCAGCCGCAGCAGCGTCGCGAGGATCAGGGCGGCGTCGTGGTCGTGCACGCCCCGCTCGTAGCCCTCGTCGAAGCGCTGCTCGGCGGCCCGCCGGACCAGCTCCGACAGGCCGTCGGTGGTCGCCGCCGCCTCGTGCAGTGCCCGCGGGCCGACCTCGGTGAGCAGCGCGGACGCCAGGTGCTCGGCGCGGTACACGTCGGCCGACTCCGACGGCAGCGGCTGCTCCCAGAACGGTCTGGCGGCCTCGATGACGTCGTCGCGCACCGGCGCGTGGTAGTCGGTCCCGGTGATGGTGAAGGTCAGGCCGCCGTCGTGCGGGACGAGCGTGAGGTCCACGGGGGACGTGTTGACGGCGAACCGGTGCCGTCCGAGGCGGATCGTGTCGCCACCGTCGGTGAACAGGTCGAGCCGGTCGCGGAGCGCCCGGCCGGCCGCCGCGCGGGCCGCCGTGATGCGTCCCTCGAGTTCTCCGGCGCGCACCTGGTCGTCCAGCGCGCGCAGTTCGCCGGCGACGGCGTGCAGCTTCGTCACCATCGGATCGGCGGCGAAGTACGTGTTGACCTCCTCCAGTGACGCGAGGGTCGCCGCCCGCCGGCCGACGGTGCCCAGGATGCGTCCGGCTGTGTCGACGAGCCGGTCGGCCCGCCGGGACCGGTCGTCCAGCAGCGCCTGCTTGCGCGCGGTGAACGCCTCGTACACGTCGGTCCGCTTCGCACCGAGCTGGTCGGCGAACTCGTCGATCGCGGCGAACCTCGACTCCAGCTGCTCCAGCCGTACCAGCAACCGGCCGAGCTGCTCGTCGCAGCGTCGCGGGCTGTCGGCGACGGCGAGCGCACCGGTGATGGCCTGCCCGAGCAGGCCGAGCTCGGCCGCGAACTCGCCGCGCCGCTCCCTGTCCAGCAGTTCGCGCCTGCGGCCGTCGAGGATCGCCCGGGCCCGGTTCAGGCCGCCGAGCACCTCGCCGGCCCGTTCGAGGATGCCGATGCGCACGGTGGTGTCCGCGACGTCCAGCGAGCCGATCACCTCGGTGAGCACCTGCAGGCCGTCGCCCTGCTCGTCGAGCCGCTGGGCCACGGGCGCCGCCTGGGCGACCGTGGCGATGGCTGCGGCGTCACCGGCGAGCCGCTCGACCTCGCGGTGGTAGCCGGTGAACGCGTCCTCGCGCCGCAGGAAGCCGACCGCCCGGTGCGCGGCGGCGGCGAGCTCGTCGGTGACCTGCCCCGTCAGTTCCTCGACGTGCCCGGCGTCGACGTACCGCAGCTCGCGCAGCGTCACGAGCCGGCCGTGTGCCTGGCGTAGCTCGGTGAGCCGGCGCACCCAGTCGTCCGCGCCGGCCGGGGTCTCCCCCCGCGAACGGCGGATCAGCGAAGCAAGGCCGGCGGCGGCTTCTCGCAGGGCCGTGGCGGCGCGATCGCGCAGGTCGCGGACCTTCTCGTGCTCCTGGAGCACCTCGGCGGCGGTCGCCCGCAGGGCTGTCAGCGGGCCCCTCAGGTCACCGGCTTCGGGCTCGCCGATCCAGTGGTGATGGTCGATGATGCGATCGCACGCGGCGATGATCGCCTCGAACACCGCACCGGTCGGCGTCATGTCCTCGACCATGCGGGCCACCGACAGGCAGTCCGACACCCCTCGCACGAGGTCGGCGTTGCCGATCCGCGCCAGCGTTCCGGTGCCGGCCGGTCGGGTCGCAGCGTATGCGTCGGAGGTGTACGGCGTCCGCCAGACCTGCATCGTGTGGACCCGGGCCGGCGCGTCGGACAATGCGCGGAACACCACGAGGGTGCCGTCGTCGAACAACGAGTATCCGTGGCAGGAGACGGGGTTGGTCACCGCTTTGCGGATCACGTTGTACGGCAGGAGCAGCGAACGTCCTTCCGCTCTGTCGTGGAAGACGAACAGTACGTCTTCGCCGTTGGGCGAGCGGATCACCCGCTCGAACTCCAGACCCGACACGTCGCCGTCGAACGTCTTCGTGTCACCGGTGTCCAGGTGGAAGCCGCCGGGGAAGACGATGCCGTGGTCGTCGGGCAGGCGCAGGCAGGCCTGGCCGATGCCGTCGAGACGCACGACGCCGCGGGTACGTGTGTTGAACACCAGATACCGGGTGACCGTCTCCTTGTACGGCAGGACGCGCAGCAGTTTGAGCGCGCCGACCCGGGCGTAGGCGACCTCGGCGTCGGCGAGGCTCTGCAGCGGCTCGGCCACCGGCTCCGCGTAGACGCCGTCCCCGGTCTCGGTGTCGTTCTCGATCTTGACGGTGAGCGTGCCGGCGACCGTCCCGACGAAGACCTCGTCCTCGATGGTGATGTGCGGGTGCCGGCCGGCCACATGGTGTTCGCGGGTGGTCGGCACCCAGGTGAACTCGTGCGGTGCGGGGAACGTGTCGTCGCGCTCGCCCTGGTTGTCCAGGTAGGTGACCGCGCCGTCGGCAGCGACCCGCCAGCGCAGCACCCGGGTGTCGTCGATGCGTGGCCCGGTCTGGAACACCGCGAGCAACCGGTCGTCCAGGCGGCGCAGCCGCATCAGGCGGGCCTGCTTGTAGTAGCGGTACAGCTCGCCGAGGTCGCGCTCGAACTGCGGGTCGCGCAGCAGCCCGGGCAGCTCGTCCCACGCCGGCTCCTCGAACCGGAACCCGTCGCCGTCACGAGCGACGCCGTGCAGGGAGAAGACGTGGCCGACCGTGTCCGCCGGCGCGGCCCCGGCGGACATGTTGTAGCCGAAGAGCATCAGTCCGCCGACGGACACGATGTCGCGGGGCACGCAGTTGTGGCCCGTGCGGATCCGTTCGGTGCCGAGCAGCCGGAGCTCGGCACCGCCGAACACCCCGACCCGGCGGGCGTTGAGCGCCTCGGCCCGCCGGGTGAGCTCCGCCGCCTGGACGGCGAGCCGGGCACGGAGCACCTCGAAGGTGCCCTCGTCGAGGCCCGCCGCGGGCGTTGCGGGTGCGCTCGACTCCTGCGTCACCGTCACCGCTTGCCCGCCGCCAGGGAGGTCACCGAAGCGTCGGCGACACCGAGCTGCTGCGCGGCACTGAGCAGTTCCTTGAGTTTCGCCGCGTCGGACCCGCCCGCGTTGATCTGTTGCAGCAGCAACGCCGACAGCGTCAGGTTGCTCATGTCCATGGTGCCCATCGAGCCGAGCAGCCGGACCAGGTCGTCACCCAGGCTGGCCTCGCCGTTGAGGTAGGGCGCGGCGATCGTGCCCATGACGTCGGAGTGCTGCACGAAGCCGTCGACGCTCTTGCCCATGGCGATCGAGCCCAGGAGCCGGTCGAAGAACATGCTCTCGCCGCCGACGATGTCGATGTCGGCCTTCTCCAGGCCGGCCGCGAGCACCAGCGCCTGCGACTCGGCGACCTGCCGCTGCAGGTCGATGCCGGCGAGGCGGACGTCCTTCTCCATCTCCAGGCGCAGCCGGTACTCCTCGTGCCGGCGGGACGCGTCGTCCAGCGCCGCCATCGCCGCGGCCTTGTCGGTGAGCCCCTCCGCCTCGCCCTTGAGCTTCTCGCGGATGGCCTCGGCGCTCACCAGCGCCCGCTCGCGCTCCACGCCGACGGTGGCCCTGCCCACCTCGGCGGTGGCGAGGGCCTTGTCCCGCTCGACCGCGACCTCGGCCCTGCCGACCTTCTCGATCGCGTCCGCGCTGCGCTCGCGCACCTGCACGTCGGCCAGTCCGGTCGCGGCGGCCTCGGCCTGCACGCCCTCGGCGAGCCGGATCTTCGCCCGGGCGTCGAGCTCGGCGGTCTGCTGGCGTGCCTCGGCGAGGACCAGCTCCTCGCGGGCCTTGAACTTCGCTGACGCCTCCGCCGCCTCGGCGGCCTTGATGTCCTTGACGAGGTTCTCCTGCGCCTCCGCCTCGGCCTGGATGACGATCGCCTGGCGGGTGCGCTCCGCCTCCTCGACCACCCGGAGCCGCTTGATCTGCTCCTCCTGCTCGGCAACGGTCCGCTCCACCGCGATGCGCTCGCGGACGACCTCGGCGATGCCGCGCTTCTCGACCTCGAGCTCCTTGTCCTTGGCGATGGCGGACAGCTCGGTTTCGCGCTGCCGCGCGATGACCTCCAGCATGCGGTCCTTCTCGATCCGCTCGCTCTCGATCGCGACGACCCGTTCGCGGTTCTTCTGTGCGACAGCGATCTCGCGGGCCTGGTTCTCCCGCTGGATGCCGAGCTGCTCGTCGGTGCGCAGGTCGGCGCCGTGTGCCTTCAGCCGCTCCTCCGCCTTGACCCGCACGACCTCCGCGTCCTCGCGGGCCTGCAGCGTCGCCACCTCGCGGGCCTGGCGGATCTCCGCCTCGGCCTGCCGGCGCTCCAGCTCGAGGATCGCCTCCCGTGCGTCGACGTCCTGGCGTTTGATCTCCTTCTGCTCGCCGCGCTGGAGCTCGTTGGTGCGCACGTGTTCGATCGCGGTGAGCTCCGTGATCTTGCGGATCCCCTGCGCGTCGAGGATGTTGGCCGGGTCCAGGCGGCTCATCGGGGTCTGCTCGAGGAAGTCGATGGCGGCGTCCTCGAGGCTGTAGCCGTTGAGGTCGGTGCCGATGACGCGGATGATCTGGTCGCGGAACTCGTCGCGTTTGGTGTAGAGGTCGACGAAGTCCAGTTGCTTGCCGACCGTCTTGAGCGCCTCGGAGAACTTCGCGTTGAACAGCTCCTGCAGCGTCGCCTGGTCGCTCGCGCGGCCGGTGCCGATCGCCTGGGCGACCTTGATGACGTCCTCGACCGTCTTGTTGACCCGCACGAAGAATGTGATCCGGATGTCGGCCCGGATGTTGTCCCGGCAGATCAGGCCCTCGTGCCCGGAGCGCTCGATCTCGATGGTCTTCACCGAGATGTCCATGACCTCGGCCTTGTGCAGCACCGGCAGCACGACGGCGCCGGTGAAGGTGACATCGACCCGCCGTACCTTGGAGATGATCAACGCCTTTCCTTGGTCGATCTTGCGGAACAACCGGGCGACCATGAGCGCGACGCCGACCACGATGAGCACGACGACGGCGACGAGCACCGCGAGTCCAGTGGTGATGACATTCATCGACAACCCCCATTGGTAGGGCGGGACAAACAGGAACTGGCAAGCCTCGAGCACCCGGCGTCGGGCGACGCCGGCGCAGGGCCGGGCAGGATTGGGCAGCGGTGTCAGGCGAGGGTGCTGGGGTCTTCCACGACCCAGAAGAACTCGCCGGTATCGTCGTAGCCGTAGATGTACGCGGCGCTGCCGGCGCGCAGCCCACCGTCGCCGGCCTGGCGCACCTGGACGATCGCCGACGATCCGTCGGCGGCCGTCACCTCGGCCTGACCGAAGGTCGACGTGACCGATCCGGTGCGGATGACACAGGGGCGCCCGAGCAGATCGGCACGGGACGGGCCGGGCGCCGCGGCGAACAACCGGCGGAGCGCGAGGACGGCCAGCCTGGTGACGAGCCACGCCACGCCGACGGCGACCACCAGCACCACAGCCGGCGCGAACGGGCCGTGCACCACCGTCGCGGCGGCGAGACTGGCGAACCAGCCGAACGCGATCAGCAGTGAGACGGCAACGGTGATCGGCACGCCGCCGAGACCGGCGACATCCAACACGCCGACATCGTCGCCGCCGGTGTCGCCGCCCGTGTCGAGCGACTCGACGTGCAGCGCTCCGAGCGACACCACCACCCAGTACCCGGCGACGACAAGCAGCAGCACGCTGAACACAGCCGTGGGAAACGCGAATGCCGCGCTGACGAAGTCACGCATGGATCCGCGTCACCGCCCCCGGGCACGCCCGGATCGCTGCACGGGCGGTCATCGCGGGTCGGCGGCCGGACGTGGCCGCCCCGGCGGGGTCAGGGTCTGGACACCGGACATCGCACCGCCGCCAACGACAGGCGGAAGCATCGGCACTGCGGAATGAGTGTGCGCGGCGGCGAAATCCACGATCGTGGGCCTTCCTGGTCAGCGTCAATGACTTGCCGACCAGACTTCCCGGCGCACCGTGCGTCATCATATGCCGAAGCGCCCCGCGCCGGGAAGACCCATTGATCAACGGACCGCTGCCGATCCGGCATCGGCGCCGCACGACGGCCGGAATGTACAGGTGCCCCTGCCGGGAGGAGGACGCCACCTCGCTCGACCGTCGTGTCGTCCTCGAAGTACATCGTGAGTCCGGATGAAACCCGCGCCGCCGACAGCACCCGCGGAGTGCCCGGGGCACCGAGCTGTGACCGTCGTACGCCCTGGCGAGACTGTCGTACCCTGACCGGCGACTACCATCCAGGGGAGCATTATTTTGCGCGCATTGCACCGTATCGCGGTTCCGCTCGTCGCTGCGGCGACCTTGCTGGCCGGCTGCGGCGAGTCTTCTCCGTCGTCCAACGCGAACGGGACACCGGCGACCACGGGCGCAGCGGCACCCGCCGCGTCGGCCTCGGCCAAGCCGACGGCCGGGTCCGCCGAGTTCGAGGCGGCGATCGCCGACCTCGCCACCAAGCCGTACGCGTTCCTGACCAAGGCCAAGAGCGGCCCGCAGGTGAAAGGGTCGGTCGACCCTACGGCCGGCAACATCGCCCAGGTCGCCGACATCCCGGCCGCCAAGCTCAAGGTCAGCGTCACGGTCGTCGGCGAGGACTACTACGCCAAGCTCGACGGCGTCCAGATCCCGGGTGCGGCGAACAAGTGGATTCATTTCGAACCGGGGAAGCTGCAGTCACTCAACAAGCTGCTCATCAACACTGCGCAGGACCCGACCGGCCTGACGCTCATCGCGAAGGCCATCGTCACCGCCAAGAAGGACGGCACGAAGATTACCGGCACGTTCGACGCGACAAAGGTCGGCGAGGGCGTCGGTGGCATCGGCGCCGAATCGGTCGCCGCGCTCGCCGACAAGGCCAAAGCGATTCCATTCACCGCCACCCTCGACGCCCAGGGCAAGCTCACCGCGCTGTCGTACATGGTGCCGGAGCACGGTGAAGAAAAGGCCGACACCATGACGACGACGTACTCGGCCGTCGGCACTGCCGTGAAAATCGCCAAGCCGAGCCCGGTCGTCGAGGCCACCGAGCAGATCTACGCCGGACTCAACGGCTGACATGCCGAGGCCATGGTGGCCGCCGAATCGCGATACGCGGCGGCCACCATCGTCATCCACATGACATCCGCGGAGAGCATCCGCGCCGGTAGGCGCTCGCTCAGCAATGAAACACCGCCGGCCTCACTGGCACCGGGCGAAATGGTGGTCTGGTCAGCACCGGCCGCGCGCCAGTCGTCGCGACGAGCTCGCACACATGAATATTGGTGACCTTCGGGGTGGTGGCCCGGCGGATCAGCAGGGTGTGCTCGTACCCATCGGCCGGCGGCTGGTCCTTGACCACCACGGCATGCGCGGCCCAGTCGTAGAACGCTTTCCTGTACTGCCATCGCCGCAAGACCGCCGCTGCCACACGGTGGCCGGTGTGCACGCCAGCACCGCGTCCGGGCGCAGCGGCTGCCCGCGCACGTCGAGCAGGGGCAGGTCCACCGGGACCGCCAGCACGTAGGGCACCTGCTGGTCATGGCAGAAGCGGCGCAGCGCCGGGTCGCGCCCGTAGCCGGAGTCGGCGGCGAACCAGGAGAACACCACCGCCGGGTCGGCCAGAGCCCGCTTCAGCATCGCCAGCCCTTGGTGCGGCTTGGTGACGAACCCCACCTGCGCAGGCACTCCGGCGGCCCGACAGCACCCTGGGTCGTCGGTCCACCCGGCGATCTCCTCAACTGTCGCGACCTCGACCACGCCGGTAGGTCAGGCCGTGGCGAGGTCCGTGGTGCAGTGCGGGCAGCGGACCGCGGCCGCCGGCACGTCCTCCATCCGGCAGCTCGGGCAGGTCTTCGTCGGAGGCGGGTCCCCAAACACCGTTCTGCCACGCTTCTGCATGTACGCCCGGTACGGGACCACGATCAGGTAGTAGATGACGGCCATGAAGATGATGAAGTAGATCAGAGCGCCGATGAAGGCCCCGAGGTCGATCCGCTGGCCGTTCACCGTCCAGCCGATACCCTTCCCCGTCGTGCCGCCGCCTGCCAGTGCGTTGACCAACGGCGTGATGACGCTGTCGGTGAACGCCTTGATCAAAGTACTGAAGGCCAACGCGACCACCAGACCCACAGCAATGATGATCAGGTCGCCCTGCATCAGGAAGTTCTTGAAGCCCTTCAACATCCGCACTCCCCCGAGGCCGCCGCTGAGCCCTCTCTACCGAGCCGGCGCCGACCTAAACCAAGCCGACCTGCCCAAGCCAACCAAACCAACAGGTCAGCGCGCCACGAAGGCAGCCACGGCGGCCCGCGCGGCCAGGCATGCTCGGCCACCTCGGCGCGCAGCGCGTCGGGCAGGGAGCGCCTCCCTGGCGGACGCTGCCAGGAGACCGAACCTTTCGCCAGACGCACGAACCAGATGCATGAAGTTAGGTCGAACACCGCGCACCCAGAATTTGGGTCGTCGACCTGGTCAACGACTTCAACCACCACTACCTCACCCCGCGGGGGGAGCGTCTCATCAACGGCCCTGACGGCGTCCGCGCCGCCTCAACTGAAGCCACCACGCTCAGCGACGCCAGCGGGTGTCGACCAGCGATGACCGCGCGTCGACAGCTGCGTTGAACGAGCACATGCCCGGCTCCTGTCGGGCTCCTGCCGGGCATGACCCCGCCGACCGCGTTCAGAGCAGGCGGGAACGGCCAACGGCCGGGCGCTGGCCACTGGCGGCGGGCCGCTGATCCGCGTGAAACAGCCCACCGCCATCCGGCACCGACATGCACCGATCCGTTGGAGGTTCCGCCCACACCCCAGACGAAGCGAATAATGGCTGATTCCGAGCCAGGCCGCTGCGGTGTCCTGGCGGATCGGTCGGCCGTGGTCGGGGGTGGGTGGGTGGAACGGCACGGCGCATGCAATGAGCACGACATCGCATGCGCCGCACCGGCTTGGGGTCAGGCTGTCGGGCCCATCTTCGTCAGGCGCGAGTACAGCTCGGGCCGCCGATCCCGCAGGAACGGCCGCTTGCGCCGGGTGCGGTCGATCAGGCTCAGGTCGACCTCCGCGACCGCCAGCCCGTCGGCGCCGTCCGCCGCCTCGGCCAGCACGTCGCCGTCCGGGCCGTAGACGGCGCTGAGGCCGAAGTAGTCCTTGACGCCCTCCTTGCCGACCCGGTTCGAGCAGATCACGAACAGGCCGTTGAACACCGCGTGCGCGCGCAGTTCCAGCTGGAAGACCTCGCGCATGGGGGCGCTGGCCGAGGCGACCGGCACGCACAGCACCGAGCCACCGCGCAGGGCCACGATCCGGCTGAGCTCCGGGAAGTGGCGTTCGTAGCAGATGATGGTGCCGACGCCGGTTTCGCCGGTGTCGACGACCTCGGGCTCCGAGCCGCCGGGCTGGAAGTAGAACTTCTCCGGGAAACCGTTGGAGAACGGCAGGTGCGACTTGCGGTACACCGACTTGAGCTCGCCGGCCACGTAGGTGCAGGCCGTGTTGTAGTACACGCCCGGCACCTCGGCGGCCTCGAAGATCGACGAGACGATCGTCATGCCGTGCTGCCGCGAGCGCTCGGCGGCCATCTGGTTCGAGGGGCCGTCGAGGCGCTCGGCCAGCTCGAAGTAGTCGAGGTCCGGCTCCGGCTGGACGAACGGCACGGCGAAGAGCTCCGGCAGCAGCAGGATCCGGGCGCCCTGGCCGGCGGCGTCGTCGATCAGGTCGGCGGCGCGGCCGATCGTCTCCGTGCGGTCGTTGGAGGCCTGCAGTTGCAGTGCGGCGAGTTTCACGCGGGGACCCTCTCGTGGGAGGCCTGGGTCAGGCCGGTGATGGACACCCCGGAGCGGGTCTTGTACCGCTTGTTCACCGAGATGAGCACGGCGGTCAGCGGTTCCAGCTGACGGGCCAGCCGCAGCCGGCCCGCGTCGACGCCCCGGCCGCCGGTCACGTCCGCGGCCAGGCCCATGACGAGCTCCTTGGCCTCGCGGTCGTCGCCGCAGACCAGGACGTCCTCGTGGCTCAGGTCCGCGTCCTGGTCGAGCAGCAGCGGGGCCGAGAGGTGATGGAACGCGCCCACCACCGTGGCGCCGCCGGCCAGGGACGCGGCCTCCTCGGCGGCGCTGCCCGCGGGGACGTCGAGGCCGAACGGGCCCTGCTTGTCGAAGCCCAGCGGGTTGACACAACTGATGACGATTTTCCCGGCCAGGGCAGCGGCCAGCGACGACACCAGCTCGGTGTGTCCGTCGTAGGGCACGGCGAGCAGCACGACGGGGGCGGAGGCGGCCGCGTCGAGGTTGGACGCACCGGTGACGTTCCCGGCCACCCGACGCAACTCCACGGAGCCGATCTCGAGCTCATGCCCCAGCTCCACCGCGGCCGCCGAGGCACGCGAAGCGTCTCGGGAGCCGAGCACGATGGAGTGTCCGGCGCGAGCCAGGCGGTAGGCAAGGCCGCGGCCCTGGGGACCGGTCCCGCCGATGACGGCGATCGTGGTGACGCTCATGCCTTGGCCGCCTGGGCGAGCCGGGTGAGGGTCTGCTCCTTGTCGCCCAGCGTCGAGATGATCGGGCTGCGAACGCCGGCCTCGTGGTACGACATGAGCTTCTCGAACGCGTCGTCTGTCGAGCCACAGGCAGTCACGTTCTGGACCAGACTGTTGGGGACGAGCTGCATCGCGCGCTTGATGTCCTCGGGGGTCGCGGGCCAGCCGGCGATCTCCTGGAGCCGGTCGACCAGCTCGCGCTCGACGCCGCAGTGCTCGGCGATGTGGGGCTGCTGGCACAGGTACAGCGTCAGGAAGGCCTTGCAGGCGTCGATGGCCTCCTGCGGGTCGTCGTCGTTGATGCTGCACGAGACGATCTGAGTGAGGTCGATCGACGTCTTGCCGTCGGTGCGCTTGGCCAGGCCGCGCTCGATGGCGGCGTTCGCACCGACGAGGTACGACGGCGGCAGCAGGAAGTCCATGTGCACGCCGTCGCTGATCTCCCCGGCCAGCTCGAGCATCTTCGGGCCCACGGCGCCGATGTAGATGGGGATGTCGACGGGCCTGTTCTCGCGGTACATGCTGTCGAAGCGCACGCCGCGCATCTGCACGAAGTCGCCCTCGAAGTCGACGAGTTCGTTGCGGAAGAACGACTGCAGGACGGTGATGTACTCGCGCATCGACGCGATCGGCTTGACGAGGGGCTGCCCGACCTTGGTCGCGAGGGGCTCCCACCAGGCGCCGATGCCGAGGATCGCGCGGCCGGGCGCGACCTCGTCGAGGGTCTTGAAGGTGACTGCCATGAGCGCGGCGTTGCGGCTCTTGTTGTTGACGACGCCGGTGCCGATCTTCACGTGGCGGGTCCGGCTCGCGATGATCGCGGCGGGCACGATGCCGTCGCGGGCGAGGCGCCCCTCGGCGACCCAGACGGACTCGAAGCCGTTCTGGTCGGCGAACTCGGCCTGCCAGTAGGTCTGCTCGAGGCTGAGCCGCTCGCCGACATGGATGCCAAGAGGAATTTTCATTGCGAAGAACGCTCCGTTCAGAAGAGGTGCGGCGCGCCGCGCTCGGCGAAGACCCCGCGGCCCGCGGCGCCGGAGAAGGAGCCGGCGGCGTCGACCAGGTGGTCGCCGCGGGACAGGACGTGGACCGGCTTGCCGGTCACCCGCATCCCGTCGTAGAGGTTGTAGTCGGTGCGCATGTGGGTGTTCTCGGTGGTGATGACGTGGTCGGCGGCGGGGTCCCACACGACCAGGTCGGCGTCGGCCCCGACGGCGACGATCCCCTTGCGGGGGAACAGGCCGAAGAGCTTGGCCGGCCGGGTCGACACCAGGTCGACGAAGCGGCAGGCGTCGAAGCGGCCGCTCGCCACGCCGCCTTCCCAGAGCACCATGAGCCGGTCCTCGATGCCGGGCACCCCGTTGGGCACCTTGGGGAAGTAGCCGGGGCTGCGCAGCTTCTGCGGGGGCAGGTCGTCGGGCTGGTGCAGGCAGAAGCCCGCGTGGTCGGTCGCGACCGTCGCCATCGCGCCGGTGACGAGCGCCTTCCACAGGCCTTCCTGGTTGCTGCGCTCGCGGATCGGCGGCGAGCACAGGTAGGCGGCTGCCTTCTCGCCGAGGCCCTCGTAGTCCTCGTAGGCGACCTGCAGGTACTGCGGGCAGGTCTCCGCCCACACCCGGCGGCCGTCGGCCCGTGCCCGGCTGATCTCGTCGGCCGCGGCGGCGCTGGAGACGTGCACGACGTACAGCGGCGCCCCGACCGACTCGGCGAGCACGATCGCGCGGTGCACGGCCTCGGCCTCGGAGTCGTGGCCGTGGGCGGTCGCGTGGAAGTGCTCGGCCGTGTCCCCGCGGTCGATGAGCAGCTGAGTCTCGCGGGCCACCATGTGCCCGTTCTCGGCGTGCACCATCGGCAGCACGCCGAGCTCACGGGCGAGGTCGAAGCCCTCCAGCAGCTCGCCGTCGTCGACCATCTGGGTGCCCGGGTAGGCCATGAAGAACTTCCAGCTGGCCGCCCCCTCGCCGGCGAGGCGGCGCAGGTCGTCGAGCACGTCGGGCTGCTGGGCGCGGGGCGGGACGATGGCGTGCAGACCGAAGTCGACGACCGAGCGCTCCAGGGCCGCGTCGCGGCGGCGCAGGTACGTGTCGTACAGCGACCGGTCCGGCTCCTTCTTGACGAAGTCCAGGATCGTCGTGGTGCCGCCGTGCGCGGCGGCGACGGTCCCGGTGTAGAAGTCGTCGGCCGTCCTGGTGGTGAACCCGTCGATCGGGTACTCCAGGTGCGTGTGCGCGTCGATCCCGCCCGGGATGACGAGCATGCCGGTCGCATCGATGACCGTGTCGGCGGTCCAGTCCGAACCGATACCGAGCGCGACGATCCGGCCGTCGCGTACGAGCACGTCGGCGCGGATGGCCGCGTCGGCGTTGACGACCGTACCGCCGCGAATCAGTGTCGATCCCATGGCAATCTCTCCAGTTCAGCCCTGGTAGTGCTCGTCGGCGAGGGCGAGGACCTCGTCGAGCACGCCGAGCGCCAGGTCGATCTCGGCGGCGTTGATGACCAGCGGCGGCGTGAGGCGCAGGACATTGAAGTTGGCGGTGAGGTACACGCCCCGCTCCATCGCGGCCTTGAGCAGCTTGCCGACCGGGGCGGCCGCGGGTCCCTTGGCGTTGAACGGGACGAGCGGCTCCTTGGTCGCGCGGTTCTTCACCAGCTCGACGCCGTAGAAGAGGCCGCGGCCGCGGATGTCGCCGATGCTCGGGTGCCGCTCGGCCAGTTGGGCCAGGCCGGCGCCGAGGCGCTCGCCCATCGCCCGCGAGTTGTCCACGATGCCCTCGTCCTGCATGATCCGCAGCGAGGCCACGCCGGACGCGCACGCGAGGGGGTGACCGGCGTAGGTCATGCCGCCCCAGAACATGTTCGTCCGCAGCCAGTCGGAGATCCGCTCGTTCACCGTCATCGCGCCGAGCGGGACGTAGCCCGAGTTCAGGCCCTTGGCGGTGATGAGGATGTCGGGCGTGACGTTCCAGTGGTTGCAGGCGAACCACTCGCCGGTGCGCCCGAAGCCGGCCATGACCTCGTCGAAGATCAGGATGATGCCGTACCGGTCGCAGACCTCGCGCAGCGACTGCAGGTACCCGTCCGGCGGGTAGAGCAGGCCGTTGGTCCCGGTGACCGGCTCGACGATGACGGCGGCGACGGTCTCGGGGTTCTCGTACTGCAGGAGCTCCTCGAGGTGCGGCCCGCCCGAGCAGACCGGGCACGGGTCGGGGTGCCCGGCCGGGCAGCGGTACGTGTACGGGTCGAGCATCCGCACCACGCCGCTGATGCCCGGCTCCGCGGCCCACCGGCGCGGGTCGCCGGTGAGCGACATCGCACCGGCGGTGGCGCCGTGGTACGAGCGGTACCGCGCGACGATCTTGTGCCGGCCGGTCACGTGGCGGGCGAGCCGCACCGCGTTCTCGTTGGCCGCCGCGCCGCCGGTGGTGAAGAAGCTCATCTTCAGGTCGCCGGGGGTCAGGTTCGCGATCATCTCGGCGAGCTCGGCCCGCGAGCGCTCCGCGAAGCCGGGGCCGATGTAGCACAGCTCCTCGGCCTGGGCGCGGATCGCCTCGACGAGGCGGGGGTGCTGGTGGCCCAGGTTCAGGTTGACGAGCTGCGACTGGAAGTCCAGGTACTTGCGGCCGTCGTAGTCCCAGAACCACGAGCCCGAGCCGCCGGCGACGGGGATCGGGTCGAGCGAGCCCTGCACCGACCAGGAGTGGATGACGTACTCCTTGTCGACCGCCTTCACGCGCTCCGCGGTCCAGGCGCCGGTGTCGATCTGGTGCTCGGTGATGGTCATGCGCCGGCCTTGACCTCGGCGCCGAAGGTGGCGAGGCGGGCGAGCGGGCGGCCGGCGTTGGCCGCGGCGACGATCACGAAGATCTCGCGGGGCCGCGGGACGTCGGCGACCTGCAGCGTCACCGTCTGGTGGTGCGAGCGGGTCTTCGAGTCCAGCTTGTGCTTGAGCGGGATGTCGATCGGGCTGCCGGTGAGCCCGACCTTCTCGGCCGCCGGGAGCAGCTCGGTGCCGCCGGCCGCGTTGCGGAACATGTTGCCGAACCGCAGGTTGTGAATGAGCGCCGAGCCGTGCTCGAGCTCCCCGTCGATGCCGACGAGCGCCGCCTTGCCGAATGCCTCGACCTCGTCGCCCAGCAGCTCGACGCAGGCCGGGCCGATGAGGCTGCCGATCTCCTCGCCCAGTTCGTCGGCGAGGGTCACCAGATCCTGCACGTACTCGCTGGGGTAGGGGTTCTCGATGACGACCCCGACGAACGCGACGCGGTGGCGGGGCTGCACGTCCTGACCGTTCTCGAGCCAGGTCTCCTCGAGGTGGCGAACGATCTTCCGGACCCTGATCACGATTACTCCTCTGTGGTTCATTGAACGAACCGTCGGTTCAAATACTGTAGACACTGCGGGGGGCTGTCAAGAGCCGCGAGGACTCGAGGCTCAGCTCGAGTAGAGGTCGGTGCGCCGGTCAGCCAGAGGCTGGTTGAACGGGTTCTCCCGGCGCTGCCGACGGGTGCCGATGAGGTCGACCTCGGCCAGCACCAGCTCTTCGCGGTCGCGGCTCGCGGGCTCGGCCAACGGCCAGCCGTCAGGGCCCACGAGCACGGACCGCCCGACGAACTCCTGCCCGCGCTCGACGCCGATCCGGCTGATGCCGGCGACGAAGAACTGGTTGCTGTGTGCGCCCGTCATGCACATCAGGTGCGCCATCGCCGGCCCGGTGTCGGGCTGCCCGGGCACGGGCACCCAGTTCGACGGCAGCACGAGAAGATCCGCACCTTGTACGGCCGCGCTGCGGAACATCTCGGGGAACCAGGCGTCGTAACAGATGCCGACGCCGATGCGCCCCAGCGGGGTGTCGAACACCGGGAAGCCGGCCGTGTTCGGGTCGTAGATGCGTTTCTCGTCGTTCCACAGGTGGGCCTTGCGGTACGTGCCCAGGTGGCCGTCCGGCCCGAGCACCACCGCGGAGTTGTAGACCCGGTCCCCGTCGAGCTCGGTCAGGCCGCCGACGATCCAGATCCCCAGCTCCGCCGCGAGCGCGGCCCAACCGGTGCTCGTGGGGCCGTCGGGTATCGGCTCCGCGTACTTCGCCGCCTCCGCCCGGTCCTCGAACACGTAGCCGGCCGAGGACGCCTCGGGCAGGACGACGAGCCGGGCCCCCTCGGCCGCGGCCCGCCGGATCCAGGCCGACGAGGCCGCGAGGTTGCCCTCGACGTCACCGAGGACCGGTTCCCACTGCACGCCGGCCAGGACGAAGCCGGTCACCAGTTCGCCCGGACGGCCGTGTACTTGATGTTCAGGTACTCGTCGATGCCGACCCGGCCGCCCTCGCGGCCGAGGCCGGACTGCTTCACCCCGCCGAACGGCGCCGCCGGGTTGGAGATGACGCCCTGGTTGAGACCGACCATGCCGCTCTCGAGGCGTTCGCTGACGCGCAGGCCGCGGCCCAGGTTCTCGGTGAAGACGTAGGAGGCGAGGCCGTACTCGGAGGCGTTGGCCAGGCCGACCGCCTCGTCCTCGGCGTCGAAGACCACGATCGGGGCCACCGGGCCGAAGATCTCCTCGCGGACCGTCCGGGCGTCGCCGGGCACGTCGGCCAGGACCGTCGGGGCGAAGAAGTAGCCGTCGCCGCCGACGGCCGCTCCCCCGGTCACGACCCGGGCGCCGGCCGCGGTCGCGTCGGAGACCAGCTCGCCGACCGACTTCACGGCGTTGCCGTCGATGAGCGGGCCCACCTCGGTCGCGGGGTCGAGCCCGTGGCCGACGCGCAGGCGGCCCAGGCGCTCGGCCAGGCCGCTGACGAACCGCTCCGCGACGGAGCGCTGGACATAGAAGCGGTTGGCGGCGGTACAGGCCTCGCCGACGTTGCGCATCTTGGCCTGGACGGCCCCCTCGATGGCGAGGTCGAGATCGGCGTCGTCGAAGACCAGGAACGGCGCGTTGCCACCGAGCTCCATGGACGTGCGCAGCACCCGCCGGGCGGCCTGGCCCAGCAGGGTCCGGCCCACCTCGGTCGAGCCGGTGAACGACACCTTGCGCAGCCGCGGATCGTCGAGCAGCGCCGAGCTGGCCTCGCCCGAGCGGGCCGTGGTGAACACGTTGACCACGCCCCGCGGGACGCCGGCCTCCTCAAGGATCGCCACCAGCGCCAGCATCGACAGCGGGGTCTGCTTGGCCGGCTTCACCACGACCGTGCAGCCGGCCGCGAGCGCGGGGCCGATCTTGCGGGTGCCCATCGCCATCGGGAAGTTCCACGGGGTGATGAGCAGACACGGGCCGACCGGCTGGCGCATGAGCAGCACCCGGGAGCCACCGGCCGGGGCCGGCAGGTAGCCGCCGTCGATGCGGACGGCCTCCTCGGCGAACCAGCGGAAGAACTCCGCCGCGTAGCTGACCTCGGCCTGCGACTCGGCGAAGGCCTTGCCCATCTCCAGGGTCATCAGCCCGGCCAGGTCGTCGCGGCGCTCGACCATCAGCTCGAACGCCCGGCGCAGCGCCTCGCCGCGCTCGCGCGGTGCCGTGGCGGCCCAGGCGTGCTGGGCCCGGTCGGCGGCGGCCAGGGCGTCGAGCGCATCGGCGACGGATGCGTCGGCGACCTCCGCGATCACCGAGCCGGTCGCCGGGTCCTCGACCGCCAGAGCCTTGCCGCCCTGGGCCGCCCGCCACTCGCCGTCGATGTACAGGCCCTTCGGCACCCGGCCGGCCGCCGCCGTCGCCGCGGCCAGCGCCTCGTCAAATGAGGCCATTGCTTCCTCCTCCACCGGCCGGTCGTCCCCGGTCCGGTCCATCGCCGGCGTTACAGCCGGCCTAGCCCACTGGGCAGCTCGATGTCGGTATTGCTGAGCAGCTCGCTGAGTTGCCGGGCGGCCTTCATGACCGACTCCGCCACCTCGTCGATCCGTTCGCGGGTGAGCCGGTAGGTGGGGCCGCCGATCCAGACCGCGTACGGCGTGGTGCCCCGGATTCGCACCGGCGCCGCCACGGAGGCCGCGCCGACCTCGAGCTCGTCGTAGGCGAACGCGAACCCGCGGGCGCGGACCGCCGCCAGCGAGCCCATGAACGAGTCCAGGTCGCCGACCTCCGGCGGCGCGGACGCGGCGAACTCCTCGGCGAAGTCGGCGCGGACCTCGGCCGGGTCGAGCGCGGCCAGCAGCACCTTGCCGGTGGACGTGGCCCACACGGGCTGCGTCCGCGGCACGGGCTTGAGGGTCTGGCCGATGAGCGAGGGTCCCGGCACCTGGGCCACGACCATCACCTTCGGGGCGAGCAGGACGTCGAAGCCCGCCGTCTCCCGGGTCTCCTCCGCCAGGCCGCGCAGGACGTCACGCATGTGGCCATAGGCACCGCCGCCGTCGAGCAGGCCGCCCACGATGGACAGCAGGCCGAGGGAGACGCGGTAGCGCCGTGTCACCGGGTCGAGGGTCAGCCAGCTCTCCCGCTCCAGCACGGTCAGCACCCGGTAGCAGGTCGCCTTCGGAATGCCCGCCTCGCGCGCGACCTCGCTGAGGCCGACGCCCTCGGGGTGGGCGGCCACCGCGCGCAGCAGCCAGATGGTGCGCCGGACCAGGCCGGCTTCACCAGATGCCATCGAGTTCCTCCCGTTATCCGCATGCCATCGTCAGCGGCAATTCTTTTCGATGCCATCCTGGCAGGCGCGGCGGGCCGCCACGGTGCCGGACGAGGCCGTACCCCCGTCCGGCACCCCCGCGGCTACTTGCCGCCCTCGGTGATCGTCGGCGTCTCGGGCTTGTAGGAGCTGCCCACGACGTCCGCGCCGGCCGCCTTGAGCTCCTCGCGGGCCTTGTCGGACAGGTCGGTGCGGAACGCGCTGCTGTCCGGCTTGTTCTTGAGCACGCCGCCCTTGATCGCGATGTCGATGGTGGAGTCCCACGACTTCTGGTCCATCGCCCCGATGCCGTTCGGCGACGGCCAGACCAGCTTGTTGACCTCGGTGAGCATCCAGGTCTGGTGACCGGCGCCCAGCGCGCTGCCGTGGTTGAGCACGATGTCGACGCAGCCCTTGAGGTCGTCGCGGCAGGCGGCCCAGCCCTGGTACGACGCCTTGAGGAACTTCACCGCGGTGTCCTGGTTGGCCTGGTCCTTGAGCCAGTCCCCGCGGCTGTAGATGCCGTCCTCGAGGCTGGTGTAGCCGGCGTCCTGCAGGCTGATCGCGGTGAAGTCCGACTGCTGGTACAGCTTGCCGGTCTTCGGGTTCTTGGTCTCCAGCAGCTGGGCGTACTCGTTGTACGTCTTCGCCTGTGCGCTGTCGACCTCGCGCTTGAGCAGCAGCGACATGTCGAACGGCTGCTGGATGATCTGGGTGTCCTTGGTCGGCTCGACGCCCGCGCCGCGCATCGCCGCGTACTGCACCAGCTCGTTGCCGTAGCCCCAGCTGCCGGTCTTCTTGCCCTTGAGGTCGGCGAGGGTCTTGATGCCCGAGTCGGCCCAGGCGACCTGCAGGTACGCGCCGCGCTGGAAGACCTGGCCGATGTTGACGAGGTCGGCGCCCTGCTCGCGGGTCGCCATCGTCTTGGTGACGTGGCTGACCGCGAACTCGGCATTGCCGGAGGAGAGGACCTGCTGGGGGACGATGTTGACGCCGCCCTCCTGGATGGTCACGTCCAGGCACGCCGCGTCGTAGAAGCCCTTGTCCTTCGCCGCGTAGTAGCCGGCGAACTGGGCCTGGGCGACCCACTGGAGCACGACGCGGACCTTGGTCTTCGACTGGCAGTCCTTGCCGGCGTCGGACGCGGCCTGCGTGCCGCTGTCGGACATGCCGCCACAGCCGGTCGCGAGCAGCGCGGTGGCGGTGAGGGCGCTCAGACCGGCTGCCAACCGGCCCGGCCGTCTACGAAGGAACATGGTGACTCCAAAGCAGAGAAGAGTTTGGGGGCTTCTGAGGGGGTGTGGCGCCTACGGGTTCTCGTCGTGCAGCGAGGAGTGCCAGGGCATGAGGAGGCGCTCCAGCAGCGAGACGACGCCGAACATGGCCAGGCCGAGCACGCTCGCCACGAGGATTCCGGCCCAGGCGTAGTCGAACCGGGGCAGCGACGCCTGCGAGGCGATGTAGACGCCGAGTGCGTTGCTCGGGCCGCCGAAGTACTCGGTCACGATCACGCCGATGACGGCGAGGGTGGAGCCGAGCTTCAACGCGTTGAACAGGAAGGGCAGCGCGTTGGGCAGTCGCAGCATCAGCGCCACGTGCCGGGGCTTGGCCGCCAGCGACTGCATGAGCTCCAGGTGCAGGGGTGAGACCTGGAGCAGGCCCCGGGTCGTGTTGACCAGAACGGGGAAGAACACCATCACGGCGGCGACGCCGGCCTTGGAGACCAGGCTGGTGACGCCGAACCAGTTGTTGAAGATCGGGGCCAGGGCCACGATCGGAGCGCAGTTGATGATGACGGCCACGGTGAGCACGGGCCCGGACATGCTCGGGAACCGGCTCAGCACCAGCGCCAGCACGACGCCCCAGACCACGCCCATGAGCAGGCCGAGCAGGACCGCCTCGACGGTGATCCGGGAGGCCGACATGATCGTGCCGAACTGGCCGGCGAACGCGGACAGGATCGCGGTCGGCGTCGGGAGGATGAACGACGGGACGTCGAACACGATGACGGCGAGCTGCCACGCGCCGAGAATCACCAGGGCGGTGACGACGACCGGTAGGACGCGGCCGAGCTGGGCCCGCAGCCGGGACGGCTGGACGGCCTGGGTGACGGCCATCAGGCAGCCTGCTCAGCGAGCTCGCTGTGCAGGGCCGTGCGGGCCTCGGTCACCTTGGCGAAGAACGCTTCGGTGCTACGGGTGGCCGAGGTCCTCGGGTACGGCAGGTCCACGTCGATGCTCGCGGCGATCCGGCCCGGGCGGGCCGACATGACGACGATCCGCGAGGAGAGGAAGACCGCCTCGGAGATGCTGTGCGTGACGAACACGACCGTGGTCCGGGTGTCGGCCCAGATCCGCAGCAGCTCGCCCTGCAGCCGCTCCCGGTTCATCTCGTCCAGCGCGCCCAGCGGCTCGTCCATGAACAGGATCGCGGGGTCGGCGGAGAGCGCGCGGGCGATCGCCACCCGCTGCTGCATGCCGCCGGAGAGCTGCCACGGGAAGTGCTTGGCGAACTCGGAGAGCCGGACGAGCTCCAGCATCTCCTGCGCCTTCGCCCGGCGGGCCTGCTTGCCGGCCCCGGCGACCTGTAGCGGCAGCTCCACGTTGCGCTGGACGCTGCGCCAGTCGAACAGGCCGGCCTGCTGGAAGACCATCCCGTAATCACGGTCGGTCCGCGCGGCGCGGGGCGTCTTGCCGTTGAGCGTCACCGTGCCGCTGGTCGGCTCGGTGAGGTCGGCCAGCACGCGCAGCAGGGTGCTCTTGCCGCAGCCGCTCGGGCCGAGCAGCGACACGAACTCGCCGCGCTCGATCGTCAGGTCGATGTTCTGAAGCGCGGTCACCGAGCGCTTGCCGCCGCTGTTGAACTCTTTGTTGACTCCGCGGACGGAGATGATGGCGGGCTCAGTCATCAGCTACTCCAGGCAATTGTGAGGTTCGGTGCGGTCTTGCCCCACGGGCGTCGGGATGTCTGGCGGGAGAAACGATCCGCAGGTGAGGCGGTCCGAGCCAAAGGCTTCTGCTTGTGCTCACGCATGGCGGTGTCGCAGCGCGAAGCGCTCGATCAGGCCCAGCAGCTGCACGAAGACGATGCCGGCGACCGCCGAGACGAGGACAGCGGCGTAGAGCTTCTCGGGGCCGTTCGAGTAGTAGTAGGCGAAGGTCAGGATCGACCGGCCGATGCCGCGGCCGGTGCCGGCGGACAGCTCGCCGACGATGGCGCCCACGACGCTCGCCGTGGCTGCCAGCCGGAGCCCGGAGAACACGAACGGCAGCGACGCTGGGATGCGCAGCCACCACAGCACCTGGCGGCGCTTGGCCCCGACGCTGTGCATGAGCTCCAGGTGCACCTTCTGCGGCGACTTCAGCCCGCGCAGGGTGTTGATGGTGACCGGGAAGAAGGCCAGGTAGGCGGCGATGCCGGTGACGGCGATCCATGGCGGGGCGCCGGCCTTGCCGCCCCAGATCACGATCATCGGGGCGATGGCCACCAGCGGCACCGTCTGGGAGGCCACCAGCCACGGCATCAGGCCCTTGCTGACCGGGACGACGTTGAGGAACACGATCGCCAGCAGCAGGCCGAGCACGGAGCCGGCGACGAGGCCGTAGAGGGCCTCGCGCAGCGTCACCGTCGTCTCGCCGATCAGGTATGCGGCCAGGGTCGTCGGGTCGCCGCGGCGGGCCGGCTCGACCAGCGAGCCCACGATCGCCGAGAGGTGGGGCATCGACAGGTCGTCGGTGGCCACCGGGAAGCCGATCCGGGTGCCGGGAATGACGTCGTCGAACGCCTGGCCCAGCGCCTTGTAACCCTCCCAGAGCCCGGCCAGCACCGCGAGGACGCCGATCGAGCCGACGATGTTGATGACGTGCTTCTTCACGTTAGGTCCGCGAAGGGACCGACCCTGCGCCAGCTGCTGCCGCCCGCGCTGGGCGCGCCCCGTCTCGGCCGACGGCGGCGGCGGAACGATCTTTGTCGCGGTCATGTGCAGGCACTCTCCGAAACCTCTCGGGAGCCGTCGTCCGGCGGTAGTGTTTCACTCAGTGAACCGTTGGATCGGATCACTGAGTGAACTGGTGGTTCACGATAGAGCCGTGACTCAGGCCACGTCAATGCATCCGGCAACGCGGATCTCACGCGCTTCGGCGGACCTTCCTACCGTGGGTGACCTGCGAGTTTCCGCCTGGTGCGGACGTGTTTCGCGTCGGCCGTTCGGCTGGGCCGGGGATCGGCCGAGGGGGTGCCGTTCTTCGGCCGGGGCACCTTTGGGGCCACCGAGGTCAGTGCGACGGGGTCGCGGGCCGGCCGGTGTGGGGGCGCCGCGGGCCGGCCGGTGGGGCGATGGGGCGATGGGGCCACGTCCTCCCCCGGGCTGCCGGTTGGATGACCGTGGCGACGCGCCCGGTGCTGTCGTAGCAGATCTGCGTGTCGACCGGGGTCACCGACAGTCCGGTGCTGCCGGCCGGGCAGGCGACAGCGGTGCCGGCCGGGGTGCCGACGGCGACAGCGGCGTCTGCGAGCGCGTCGCGGATGTCGGCGAGGCGGTTGTCACGCCGGCGGCGCCTGGTAGTAGCCCGGCGCCGTGCGGGTGAACATCGCCGTCTGCCCGGAGGCCCCCTGGAGCACGACCTGGCTGCCTTCGTCGTCAGCGTGCACCCATTGCGCGGTGGCCGGGTTGGCCAGCAGGCTCCAGCCCGGCGGCACACCGGTCCAGGTCGGCGTGAGCCCCGCTGGACACCACCCATTCGGAGGTAGTGCCCGGGTCGGTGATGGGGTCGAACCCCCCAACCTTCCGATTACAAGTCGGTGGACTACGCGTTACTCGAGACCATCGACTTCGTGTGGGCAGACACGCATGAGGCAGTCGCAACAATCGCGGTGCTCGCCATGAAGCCGACTCGACCGTCCAGGTAACCCTGAGTGCTCGCGGTGAAGCGCCCGAGCGGCGGAGCACTACCTCCGGTTCAGGGGACTCGAACCCCTGAACCCTCGATGCGAACAAAGCCAGTCGGTGGAGATCCGCCCCCCGCTGCAGGTGTCACGCCAGTTCAGCGGCATCCCGCAGCGGCGTCCGACATCGGCGAACCGCACCCGACAGGGGGCGTCCCCGGCAGAACCGTCAACCAGCCGGACACGCCGTGCGACACCCATCTCAAGCACCTTCTCAGGGACTCGACGTCCGGGAAGCCCAGCCACTGGGCCTCCCCGGAGCAATCCTTCATTGGTGGATGTATTCCTACTCCCACCAGACATCGAAACCGCCGGGAAGCCGTTCTTTCAAGCACGCCGAATGGGTGTACATCTCCTGCTTGGGGCGCAGGTCCGACAGTCTGGCCAGTCGCACTCGCATCGCATTTTCATCTTCTTCAAGAAGGATGATTTTATAACAGAAGAACCGTCCCGGCTAAGGCACTGCTCGGGCCTGGCGGCCCTCCCAGCGCGGGCCTTCACCCCCGGCCTGAAGGCCGGAGCACTGGCCCGCATTCCGGTAGCACCGCGCGCCGTCTGTCCACCGGGCGGCCAGCAGGTCCCTGATCGCCACATCGTCCATCGCACGTCCTCGCCAGCGGTTGTCCCGGCTCCAGGTACCTGACGGAGCGAGCGGCTCCCCGCGCCTGGATGCGGGGAGCCACTCGGGTCGTTTCAGTCCACGGCGACGCCGTACAACTGGCCGTCCTGGTCACCGACGAGCAGCGTTCCGTCGACCACCACCGGCGGGCTGTAGCAGTACGCCGTGGTGGTCAGTTGCAGGCGGGCCCGGATCGCCCCGTTGGCCACGTCGACGCCGACCAGCAGTCCCGTCGTGCCGGGCACCCAGGCGACGCCGTTGTGCACCGCCGCGCCGGTGTTGACCGGGCGGGCGACCAGGTCCGCGGTCCACCGCGCCTGGCCGGTGGACGGGTCCACCCGGGCGGCGGTGCGCGCCCCGTCGTCGAACATCAGCAGGTCACCGCCGGCGAGTTGCGCCTTCGGGGCATAGATGAACGAGCCGGCCCGCGACCAGCGCTGTTCGCCGGTGGCGGGGTCCAGCGCGAACGCGTTGGCCACTGTGGACACCAGGACCAGGCCGTTGGGCAGGACCATCAGGGTGTCTGCCCAGGGGCCGTAGATGAGGCGGCTGTAGGCGGTGGTGCGGGTGTTGGTGGAGGACTCCCACAGCACCGCACCGGTGCGGGCGTCGTGCGCGTACGCGTAGCCGAGGCCGCCACCCGCGTACACCCGGGTGCCGTCGCTCGCCGCGCGCCCCGTGAACATGCCCTGTCCGGACACGGTCCACACCGGGGCGCCTGTCGCCGCGTCGATGGCGTGCCGTGCCTCGCCCGCGCCGAAGATCACCACGTGGCGGCCGCCGATCGTGGTCACGAGCGGACTGCCGAGCACCGGGGCTCCCGCGTCGTACATGAACCGCGTTCTGCCGCTGGCCGGGTCGAGCGCGTACAAGTGGTGATCATCCGACGGCAGGTAGACGGTTCGGCCGTCGGGTGCGAACGCCGGCCGGCCGTGCACCGGCCCGATCCGGGTCTGCCAGCGGCGCCCCAGCTTGGCACGGCTGGGCCGCGCCCCGATCACGGTGCCGTCGACCGTCGCGGCGACCAGCAGGCCGTCGCCGGCCGCCAGCCCGGCCTGCACCGGGGCGCCGAGCTGTTCGTGCCAGCGCAGCCTCCGGTCGGCGTCGGGCAGGGTGAAGGTGCGGTTCTGCTCGTACCAGGCGCCCTCCGGGTTGGTGACCCGGACCGTCATCCGGTGCTCGCCGGGTGGTAGCGCGGCGATGTCCAGGGTGCCGGCATAGCCGCGGCCGGAGGCGTCCCCGGGCAGGTCACGCCACTGGCCGGCGTCCTTCAGCCCGTACGTGTGCTGGGGAAACAGCTGTGCCTGCACGCTGGCCGCGCGGGCATGAGGGTTGAGGCGCACCGACACCGCCAGCGCGGCACCGGACTGGGCGAGCCGCACCGACTGCGGTCGTTCCTCGACCGCCGTGCGGGGGCCGGCGAGCGGGATCTCCAGCACCGGCCGCGACACCGGGGCGCCGTCGGCGCCTCGCTGCACGGCGGTCACCGTCAGCATCGGGCCCGCCGTGCTGACCACCCGCTCCACCCAGTAGTAGATCGGCGTACCACGGGTGTCGTCGACGGCCAGCTGGGTCAGGCCGTTGAACCGCTGCACCTCCTCGGTGTGGATGTGCCCGGCGAAGATCGCCCGCACGTTGTAGCGGTCCAGCAGCTCCAGCAGTCGTTCCTGGTCGCTGACGTAGTAGTTGTCGCCGCCGAACGGGAAGTGGCAGAGCAGAATGATCGGCACACCCGGCCGCACCCGGTCCAGGTCCCGGGTGAGCCAGCTGATGCCCGACTCGCCGAACCCGCCCGGTTCCTGCAGCAGGTGGCTGGGGTCCAGGGCGACGAAGTGCATTCCGGCGAAGTCGAAGGAGTAGCGGCGGGGTCCGAAGAGCGCGCCGTAGCGCTCGCCGGCGGTACTGTCCCACCGCCAGTCGTGGTTGCCCGGCACGTACCGGATTCGCGGCCGCAGGGCGACCGGGACGGTCGACAGGTACGTGTCGTACTCCTCCGCCGAACCGTGCTCGACGATGTCCCCGACGTGGCAGACGAGCTGCGGGTCCGCTGCGGCGATCTGCTGGTACACCCAGCCCACCCACTCGGTGCGCTCAGGCAGGGAGACGTCGATCTGGGTGTCGCCGAGGAGCGCGAAACCGGACGGTGCCGGCGGTGCCGCGGTGCCCGGCGAGCCGCTCGCGATGACGCCGGTGGCCGCTCCGACGAGCGCACCGGCTCCGAGGGTGAGCAGGCGGCGCCGATCCACCGGGAACTGTACGTGCGGGGAGGCCGGCTGGGACGTCACGGTGTGGTCCTTCCGCTCACTTGACACGGATCGACTCTGTCAGGACGCGCCCCTGGCTGCCGGACGGCGGTTCGATACCGAGCAGGGCCGCCATCGTCGGGGCGAGGTCGACGTGCCGGGGCGACTGGGGCGGCGTGTTCGGCCGCACGCCGGCGCCGGCGAGCACCAGTGGCACGGAGAGCGTCTCGGTCAGGCCGTGCACTCCGCGCGGCCCGGCCGGTGTCGCGCCCAGCGACCATCCGGACTCCGGCTCGATGACCAGCTCGCCGAACTTGGGGCTCATGTGCATGGCGCGCTGCGCGTCCTTGCCGTACACCGCGCGCACGTGCGGGAGGGTGAGGAGCGCGGCCTTGATCCGCTCGGCGGCGGCCGGGTCGTTGGCGGCGTCCCCGACCAGGTGGAGGCTGCCGACGCCACCGATGACGATCACCGCATCCGTGTCAGCGGCCGGCGACTGGCCGGCGTTGAGGATCTGTGCCTTGTAGCCCGCGCCGGCGATGGCGGCGAGCATCGCGGTGTCGGTGCCCTGGGTGAACGTGGACATGCCGTGGTCACCGGTGATGACGAACGTCGTACGACCGTAGATGTCGGCGTCCTTGACGGCATCCACCAGCCGGCCGATCTGCGCGTCGATCTGCCGCAGGGCGTCCGGGATGCCGGGGGCGATGTCGCCGTCGGCGTGCCCGAGCGCGTCGAGCACGTCGCAGTAGACCGCGATCAGGTCGGGAATCTTCGGTGCGGTGACCAGCTTTCCGCCGCTGCTCACCGGCTTGCCGCCGAGCACCGCGACGGCGTCGTCGACCCGACGGGGGCAGTCCCCGCCCGGCTGGGTGTAAATGCCGTCGGGGTCGCCGAACGCCGTGCCGTAGTTCTGGACGACGAACCACTGCGAGGACAGCACCGTGCCGCCCTGCGCACGGATCGCCTGCGCGATGGTCGGCACGGCCAGGTCCCGCTGCTGGCCGACGGCCACCCCCGTCGCGGGGTTGTACCAGTAGGCCGTGTTCTGGTGCGCCTCCGGCCAGGCGCCGGTCGCGATGGACGACCACGACGGGTTGGTGATGGAGGGCATCACGCCGGTGGAGGTGGTGAGGGTGCCCCGGGTCAGCAGGTGCTGGAGGTTCGGCATCGGGACTTTGTCGAGGTATTCGACGTCGAAGCCGTCCAACGCGAGCAGCACGATGTGGTCGGACGGCGCCGGTCGGTGGGCTCCGGCCGCCGGGCCGGCGGCGAAGGCCGGCGACGGGCTGAGGCTGCCGGCGAGCGCAAGGCAGAGGCTGGACGCGAGCAGGCCGACGGCACGCGACCGGGCTCGAACTCTATGTAGGGCGGCGGTCGCAAACAGTGGTTTGGTCCGGTGGATCATGATGCCCTCTCCTCGGTGACGAGACTGTCGAGAATTGCCAGGAGTCTCGACACGGGCGATGCAGACTGTCAACGATTGGCAATGCAGCGCAAGAATCCCACGACCGAGAGCGCTCTCATGCTGGTTATCGGCCATCCCGCGGACACTCCGCCCCCCGTCACGCGCGTGATGCCACCGGCTCCATTCCTGACGGCCTAGAGGTCCGCATCCGCCGGATCGCGCCCGAGCGCACCGTCGATCGAGATCGGCGGCAGGACCTTCCCCGCCCGCTTGACGGAACGCAGTGCGATCGCCACGTCGGCGTGCTGGAGGCCGGGCAGCTGACCGATGGTGGCGGACAGGAAGTCGTACAGCGCCCGGTCGCTCTCCAGCGCGACCTCGCCGCAGAGGTTCCGGTCGCCGGTGGTCGCGGCGATCATGAGCACGGCGGGATGGGCGGCGAGCAGTGCACCCGCCTGGCCGAGTTGCGTCGGGTTGACGTTGAGTGAGATGAACGCGTTCACCGGAAGCCCGACAACGCTGGGCTCGACGACGGTCCGCATTCGCAGCAGGCCGGCCGCCATCATCGCCTCGGTGCGCCGCCGGACGGTGGCCGGCGTCGCGCCGCACCGATCGGCCAGCGGCTGCCAACCCAGGCGGCCGTCCACCGCGAGGCTGGCGATGATCATCTCGTCGAGCGGGCTCAGCCGCGGCGGAGCGTCGACGGGCGCCTGCTCGTCCCACCGGTCGATCCGTTGCGACCGCAGCCGGTCGACCACGTCCGCCGGCAGGAGGCTCGGGTTCCAGTTGTGCGGCGTGGAGAACCTGCGGATCACCTGGTTGCTCCAGACGGCGAGGACGCCGTCGAGGCCGGGCAACTGCTCGAACATCACCTGGAGCAGGTGCTCGTTGGAGGCATAGGACACCTCGGCCACGCAGTCGACGCTGCCGGTGACCAGCTTGACCGACCCGCTCTCCTGCCACCGGGCCAGATGATCGGCCGACCGGTTGGCGGCGTCCGGGCGGCAGCGCAGCCGGACGAAGAGCGATCGTGCCCGGCGGGTCGTCTCGTTGTCCATGACCCCGATGACCCGCACCGCGCCGCTGCGCAGCAGCCGGGGAACCCGCCGGGAGACGGTCGCCTCGGAGGTGAAGACCGCCTCGCTGATCTGCGCGTGAGTGGCGCGGGGATGGGCGAGCAGCGCGCCGATGACCCGCCGGTCGAGTTCGTCCAAGGATCCGCTGTTCCCATCAGACAGGTGGCGTTGCATGCTGGATTCTTGCACTTCAGCCCTCGTTGTTGACAGTCTTCCTCGTAGATTCGCAGACTGTCGCTCACGATCCCGCTATATGGAGGGAGGCGGAACGATGGGCCGGGTCCGTGACGACGTCCCGAGTGCCGCACCCGGCGGGCCGGCCGAGGCGCAGGTCCCGCCGGTGCCCTCCGGCGCCGGGATCCGGGCTGGTGCCCCGCTGTGCGACGCCGGCCTCGTGGACGTGGCCGCCACCATCAGCCCCCTGCTCGGCGCGCAGCCGCCGTCGACCTCGGTCGGCAACGTCATGCGCGGCGTCATCGAGCGGCACTGAGTACGAACAGATCGAGGAGATATCGAACATGGCCCACGCGATCAGGCGCTGGACCGTGGCGGCAGCTGCCGCTACGGCCGCGCTCACCTTACTCGCCGCCTGCGGCGGGTCCGCTGATCCAGAGTCGAAGAAGGCCGACGAGATCACCTTCTGGACGCCGCAGACGACCCCGGACCGGGTCGCGGCGCAGGAGGCGATCGCGGCCAAGTTCAAGGAGAAGACCGGCATCGCCGTGAAGGTCGTCCCGCTGAGCGAGGCCGACCAGCGGCAGGCGCTGGTGACGGGCGCGGCGTCCGGGAAGGTACCCGACGTCATGCTGCACAGCGCCGCGACGACGGCCAACTGGCGGTCGCAGGGGCTGCTGGACACGAAGGCCGCCAAGCAGGTCGTCGACGACCTCGGTGCCGGCACGTTCAACAAGAACGCCCTGCAGTCGTTCAGCCAGGACGGCGAGCTCGGCGCGGTGCCGAGCGACGGCTGGGTGCACCTGCTGGTCTACCGCAAGGATCTGTTCCAGGCCGCCGGGGTCGCGGCGCCCACCAATCTCGAGGAACTGGCGAAGGCCGCCACCGAGATGAAGAAGACCGGGGTGACCGGCATCGCCCTCGGCACGCAGTCCAGCACCCCCTCGGGCACCGAGGCCGTCTACTCGATCTGGCAGAGCGCCGGGTGTGAACTCGTGAAGGACGGCAAGGTCGCGATCGACTCGCCGGAGTGCACCCGGGCGGCCGAACTGTTCAAGGTGCTGCGCGACTCGAGCGTGCAGGGAGACTTCGACGTGACCAGCGCGCGAGCGGCCTACCTCGCCGGGAAGTCCTCGATGCTGCTCTTCTCCACCCACATCCTCGACGAGCTGGCCGGCCTGGACAAGGCGAACCCGGCGACCTGCCCGCAGTGCAAGGACGACCCGGCGTTCCTCGCGAAGAACTCCGGCTTCATCACTGTGCTGGACCGCGACCACCCGGCGCAGTACGGCGCGACGCTCGGCTACGGCATCCCGCGGGGTGCCCACACCAACGAGGCGAAGTCGTTCATCAAGTACGTGCTGGACGAGGGCTACAAGGACACGCTCGCCTCGGCGACCGAGGGGCGGATCCCGCTGCGCAACGGGACGTCGAGCGAGCCGAACGCCTACATCGAGGCGTGGGCCAAGCTCGGCATCGGGCCCGAGCGGAAGAGCTCCGTCACCGAGCTGTACGGCCCGGAGATGGTCACCGCGATCCGTGACGGCATCAACGCCGTGCACCTGTGGGGCATGGGGACGAAAGACTCGGCCCTCGCGGGCGCGGTCACCTCGCAGGGGGCGCTCGCGGAATTCCTCGACCGTCTCTACAACGGCACGCCGCCCGCGCAGGTGACCAAGGACATGGCCGAGCGGGTCAAGAAGATCCAAGCGGAACTGTGAGTACTCCGACGACCCGGGTCTCCCGCTGGGAACGGCTCAGCCGTGCCCAGCGGGAGAACCTCAACGGCCAGTTACTCACCGGCCCGTCGCTGGTGCTGATCACCCTGGTCATCCTGATCCCGTTCGTCCTGTCCGTGGTCTTCTCGTTCTCCGACATACGGCTGATCGACATCCCGCGGTTGTCGCCATCCTCCGTCGAGTGGACCCTCGACAACTACCGGGACGCCATGGGGTCGGACGCGTTCTGGGGCGCGCTGTGGACCACCATCGCCTACTCGGCGCTGACCACGATCGGGGCCGTCGGCGTCGGCCTCGCCCTCGCCTTTGCCCTGCGCCGCCCCTTCCGGGGTCGGGGCCTGGTCCGGGTACTGCTGCTGATCCCGTACGTGCTGCCGGTCATCGCTTCGGCGATGATCTGGCGGACGATGCTCAACCCGCAGTACGGCATCGTCAACGCGTTCGGTCAGGAGTACCTCGGCTGGGACACTCCGATCGGCTTTCTCAGCACCACCTCGATGGACCTGGCGGGCCTGCCGGTGCCGGTGTCCCTGCTGGTCGTCGTCTGCTTCGAGGTCTGGAAGTCGTTCCCGCTCGCCTTCCTCTTCGTCACCGCCCGCCTGCAGAGCGTTCCCGGTGCGATCGAGGAGGCGGGGGCGCTGGACGGCGCGTCCGGCTGGCAGAGCCTGCGCCACATCGTCCTTCCGCAACTGCGGGGAGTGGTCCTGCTCCTGGTACTGCTGCGGTTCATCTGGTCGTTCCAGAGCTTCAACGACATCTACCTGCTGACCGGGGGCGCGGGGGGCACTCAGGTCATGGCGATCAAGGTCTACACCCAGCTGATCAACCGGGCCGACATCGGTGGCGCCGCCGCCTACGGAATGTTGATGTCGGTGATCCTCTGCGTGCTGCTCGCCGGATACGTGCTGCTCTCCAGGCGGAAGGAGACGATGTGAGTTCACCGATGCGCTCCTCCCGCCCGGTCGCCGCCCTGCGGTGGGCGTTCATCATCGTCGCGCTCATGTGCAGCGTCGGGCCGGTGCTCTACGGCGTGCTGCTCTCACTGCGCCCGTACTCCGCCGTGCTGCTGGACCCGCTCGACGTCGTGCCCGGGCTGTCCGAGATCGACCTGTCCAGCTACACCACAGCCATGAAGGACCCGTCGGCGGGAGGCTTCGGGCTCGGCCGGTTCGTGATCAACTCGTTGCTGGTCGCCGTCGCCGCCGTCGTACTGTCGATCATCGGGTGCGTCTTCGGGGCGTACGCGGTGGCGCGCCTGCGGTACCGGGGGCGCCGGTTCACGAGCGCGATCATCCTCGCCGTGTACCTGTTCCCAGGCATCGTGATCGCGGTGCCGGAGTTCGTCATCCTGAGCCGGATGGGCCTGACCGGATCGCTGTACGGACTGCTCATCATCTACGTCGCCGCCACGATCCCGGTCGCGCTGTACATGATGCGCAACTACTTCCTCGCCCTGCCGGAGAGCGTCGAGGAGGCGGCCCTGCTCGACGGGTGCTCGTTGCCGACGATGCTGCGCAAGGTCGTCCTGCCGATCGCGCTGCCCGGTGTCATGGCGACCGCCATCTACGTCTTCATGATCGCGTGGAACGAGTACTTCTACGCGTTGCTCTTCCTGGTCCAGGACCGTTCGCTGTGGACGGCACCGCTCGGTCTCGCCCAGCTCACCGACCAGCAGGTGCCGGTGACCGTGCTCCTGGCCGGTTCCATCGCGGTGACCGCACCGGTCATCGCCATCTTCTTCCTCGCTCAGCGCTACATCGTCGCCGGCCTGACCTCGGGAGCGGACCGATGAACCCAGAAAGGTTGATGATCGACGTGACGGCCCCCGTGTCATCGGGAACAGGTCCAGTGCGACTCCTCGTGCTCGGTGCGGGAGGTCGCGGCGCGCACGCGTACGCCCAGTGGTGCCTGGAGCACCCGGACGAGGGCCGGGTCGTCGCGGTCGCCGACCCCGACGCGGAGCGCCGCGACCGCGTGGGCGACGCCCATGCCGTTCCGGCCACCCAGCGGTACACCGACTGGCGCCAGGCGCTGGCGACACCCGGCCCATGGGACGCGGTCATCGTCGCGACCCCGGACCGCGATCACGTCGATCCCACCCTGCGGGCCCTCGAACTGGGTTACCACGTCCTGCTCGAGAAGCCCATCGCGCCGACGCCCGAGGAGTTGCGGAGACTGACGGCCGCCGCCGACGGCAGCCCCGGCACGGTCACCGTCGCCCACGTGCTCCGCTACACCCCGTTCTTCCGCACCCTGCGCCGCCTGCTCGACGAAGGCCGGATCGGCGAACTCCAGGGCATCTCCCACGTCGAGAACATCGCCTACTGGCACTTCGCGCACAGCTACGTCCGCGGCAACTGGCACCGCGCGGACAGGTCGAGCCCGATGCTGCTAGCCAAGGCGTGCCACGACATCGACATCCTCCGGTGGCTGGTCGGGGCACCGATCACCGCGGTCGCCTCGTTCGGCGAACGCCGTCACTTCCGGGTCGAACGCGCGCCGAAGGGGTCGACGGAGCGCTGCGTCGACGGCTGCGCCGTCGCCGACACCTGCCCGTACAACGCCGAACGCCTCTACGTCGAGCAACTCGCCGGCATCAACGGCCCGCCGGTCACCGTCGTCACGAACGACACGAGTCCGGCAGGCCGCCAGCGTGCCCTGCGACTGACCGACTACGGACGGTGCGTCTACCGGATGGACAACGACGTCGTCGACCACCAGACGACCGCACTGCGGTTCGGTAACGGCGTCACCGCGTCGCTGGTGGTCTCCGCGTTCACCGCCGAGAACACCCGGACGCTCGTCATGATGGGCAGCCACGGGCAGATCAGCGCCGACATGCGCTCCGGGCGGATCACGGTCACGCCCTTCCTGGAGGCGCCACCCCACGTGGACGGGCAACGACCCGACTCGACGCTGGAGGTCGGTGCCGGATCGCCCGGCATCGTCGACGAGGTCATCGAGGCCTTCACCGGACACGGCGGCGGGGACGCCGGGCTGATGAGCGACTTCACCGGACGGGTCCGGGGACGGCTCGCCGGTGCGGACGTCGGGGCGGCCCCGACCTCGCTGGAGGAGAGCATGGAGAGCCACTTCGTCGCCTTCGCCGCCGAGCGATCCCGGCTGAACCGCACCCTCGAGGAGGTGTGAGCGTTGGATACGGTTCGAGCCCTTGCGGCCCGCGTGGCCGGCGGCGACGTGCGGGTCGAGACGATTCCGGCGGGCGCTGACGCCGCCGCCGGCGAGTACGAGTGCCGTGACGGCGTACTGACCCTGCGCGGCTCGGACCCCGTCGCCGCGGCGTCCGCGTTCGCTCAGTACCTGAAGGCGGTCACCGGCCGCCAGGTGACCTGGGACCAGCCGAGGCTCCAGCCGCCGCTGGAGTCATGGCCCGCGGCCCCGCGGACCCGGCTGGCGAGCCCGTTCCCGATCCGCTACTACCTCAACGCGGTGACCTACGGCTACTCCTCGGCGTTCTGGGACTGGGACCGCTGGGAGCGGGAGATCGACTGGATGGCGCTGCACGGTGTCACCCACCCGCTCATGCAGGTGGGGCACGAGGCGGTGCTGGCGGAGATGTTCCGGCGGGCCGGGCTCGACCAGGCCCGGATCGACGAGTGGATCGGCAGCGCGGCGCACTTCCCGTGGACGTGGATGGGCAACACCAACTCGTTCGGCGGGCCGCTGCCGTCGACCTGGGTCAGCCGGCACGTCGAGCTGGCGCAGCGGATCCTCGAACGGCAGCGCTCGCTGGGCATGACGCCGGTCCTGCCGATGTTCGGCGGACATGTACCGCCGGAACTGGCCGGCCCGTCGGACGGCGAGCTCGAGTGGCAGGGCTGGCGCACCCGGATCCTCGGCCCCGGCAGCGAGCGGTACCGCTCGCTGGCCGCGCAGTTCATGAGCGTCCAACGGGAGCTGTTCGGCACCGACCACCACTACGCCGTCGATCCGTACATCGAGTCGGTGCCGCCGTCCGGTGACCCCGACTACCTGGAGTCCGCGGGCCGGGCCGTCTACCGGGCGATGGCCGACAACGACCCGGCGGCGACCTGGGTGCTCGCCGGCTGGCCGTTCCACTACCACCGCGACTTCTGGCGCCCGGAGCGGGTCCGCGCGTACCTCGCCGGCGTGCCGGAGGAGCGGCTCGTCCTGCTCGACCTGTGGGGTGAGCACGCACCCATGTGGCGCCGAGACGGCATGTTCGAGCGGCGTTGGGTGTGGTGCGCGGTGCACAACTTCGGCGGTCGCTTCGCGCTCTTCGGCGACCTGCGTGGCCTGCGCCGCGATGTCGAGGAACTGCGGCGCACCCGGCCGGCCCGGCTCACCGGGATCGGCCTCGCGCCGGAGGCGATCGAGAACAACACCGTCTTCTACGAGCTGGCCACCGACCTCGCCTGGGGCACCGCGGAGGTCGACGAGTGGCTGGACTCGTTCGCGCGGCAGCGCTACGTTTCCGGGCACGACGATGTCGTCGAGGCCTGGCGGCTGCTGGCGGACACGCTCTACGGGCCGGGCCGCACCCGGTCGATCCCGTCGCCGGTCATCGCCCGGCCGTGGTCGACCGGAACGCCCTTCGCCGCGCAGCGTCTGGCCGGGGAGTTCGTCCCGCGGGAAGCGGAGCCGCAGCGGCAGTCGGCGAACATCGACGCCGAGAACGACCCGATGGTGCTCGGCGCCCTGCCGCGGATCGCCGCCGCCACGCGGCTGCTCCTGCGGCGGGCGGCGGACGCGGGGGCTCGGGAACCGCTGGAGCGGGACGTCGCCGATCTGGTCGGTCATGTGGTGGCGCAGGGGTGCCGGGTGCACATCCGCGGCATGATGGCGGCCTTCGCGAAGGGCGACCGGGACGGGATCCTCGAGCACCTGGCCCGGTTCCGGGTGGACCTGCTCGACCTCGACGAACTCGCCGGCACCCGCTCGGACTCGCGCGTCGGCCGGTGGATCGCCGACGCCCGCGCGTGGGGCGGGTCGCCGGCCGAGGCCGACGTCATGGAGCGGGACGCTCGAAGCCTCGTCTCCGTCTGGGGGCACCAGACGAGCGGGCTGCACGACTACTCCGGACGCCACTGGGCCGGGCTGATCCGGGACTACTACCTGCCTCGGTGGGAGTTGTGGGCGACCTGGTTGGCGCGGGCGGCGACGGCGGGGGAATCGCCGGACGTCGACGACCTGCGGGCCCGCGTCGTCGCGCACGAGGAGGCCTGGCGCAGGGCGGTCGGGGGCTATTCCGCCGTACCGGAGGGGGACACCCTCGAGGTGGCGGCCCGGATCCTCGACCGGCTCGGTTACTGACCCGCGACGGTGCTCGAGGGAGCACATCGTGGCTGCGCACGGCGTGTCGCGCGGCCACGATGTGTCTCCCCCGGCAGCGTCAGGAACGGGCTCGGCCGGGCGGCCGGCGTCACCGCGCGGCGAGCGCCGGCTCGGGTGCCGCGTGCATCCGCCGGTCGACGATCAGCACCAGCGCCGCGGCGGCCACCGCGGCCGTCGCCAGTACGAGCCAGAACGGCACGTCACCGCCGACCAGGAACACCGCGATCGACGGGCCGATGGTGTTGCCGACCTGGAACACCGCCCACGCCGCGCCGGACGAGCGGCCGAGCGTGCCCTTCGGCGCGATCCGCTCGACGATGGTGTAGAACGCCGGGCTGTACGCGCACTCCCCCAGCGCGAACGTGACCATCATGACCACCAGGAGCGCGACCCGGGGGCCGCCGGTGAGCGCTCCGGCGGTGTAGCCCACCAGCCAGGCCACCGCCCGCACCTTCCCCATGGCGATCAGGGCCCGCGTCTTGTGCGCCCGCTCCACCCAGCGCGACACCGGCAACTACCCGATCAGGACCACGGCCGTGGCGACGGCGTAGAGACCGCCGACCAGCGCGGTCGAGCCGGCCAGTTCGGTGCGGAGCATCAGCGGTACGCCGCTCTCCACCTGGGCCAAGGCCGCGGCCATGCGGTTCGCGGACGTGTTTCCGGTAGGGCCACGTGCCCGCCGGGTGGTCGGGCCTGAACCTCAACGTCCACCGATCCAGCTCATGTCCGGCCATGGTCCGAATTCAAACTCCTCGATGATCCGGATCAGGGTGGGCATGACCTGTTCGCCGCCGGGTCCATCGTCGAGTTGGGCGGACACCTCGATGCCGTCGGGCAGCACCAGGAAGAGCTGTCCCATCGCCGGCACCTGCCAGCCGCTCCAGTCGCGGATGCGGACCGGTTCGCTGGTGAACGTGTTCGCCAGGCGCATCTCGGCGCTGGTCCCCATGCTGATGATGAGCTGCCGTCCGCCGGTGCCGCTCATCCTCACATCCTGGACCCAGTCGGTGCCTGCAAATCCGTGTGCCAGCCGCCAGGGCGCGGCAGCAAGGTCGAGCGGCAGCCAGCCGAAGCGCGGGCCGACCGAGGTGACTCCCGGATCCGGCCGCAGTGAGCGCGCGACCCGGACGGCCAGGTTCTGTTGGGCGTCCGCGCCATCATCGGTGTGTACGCTGATCAACAGCTGCGGCTGGCCAGGCGGCTGCCAGGTGAGGAACGTGCCGAGAGTCTGATCGCCGACCTGGACGAGCCGACCCGACACTCCATTGACGTCGATCGTTGTCAGTGGACCGTTCGGCCGGTCGGGATCGAGCGATGAGTGCCAGCCGACCATCAACGAGATCCCCTGGCTCATGTCGCCTGTCTGCCAGCCCCGCGAGACCACGGGTGCCTGCGTCCCATCCACGACGACGCCACGTTGCCCTTCGCCGTACCCACGGGGCAGCCATGTCGGACGGAAGCGCAGGGGAACCTCCAGCCAGCCGCCGCCGGGACCGGCGTACAGCACCGGAAACCTCGACTCCGGCGGCCGGGTGAAGCGCCACACTCCAGCCGCCGCGACGCCGGTGGCGGCCGCGACCGTACCGGCGCCGGCGAGCCGCAGGACCAGCCGGCGCTGGCGGTGCCGGCGCGCGCGGACGGCCAGCGAAGCGTGGATCCGCTCCGGTGGTGGGGCCTCGTCGGCGAGGGCGGCGAAGGCGCTTCGGATGGCATCGGCGTCGATCATTGGTCCTCCAGTACTGGTTGCGTCGCCGCCATCTCACGCAGTTTGGCCAGCGCACGCGACGCTTGACTACGCACCGTCCCCTCGGTGCAGTCCAGTAACGCGGCAATGTCGGCGTCGGACATGTCCTCGTAGAAGCGCAGCGCGATCACGAGGCGCTGACGGACCGGGAGGGTACGGATCACCTGCAGGATCGCCTCACGCAGCACGATCACGTCGACGTCATTCTGGGCCGGTGCCGGCCATTGGGCCCGTTCCCGGCGGAGGGCGGCAGCTACCCGCCGCCGGGCGGACAGCAGCTCATTCACGATCATCTTGCGCAGGTACGCGTCCGGTGCGTCCAACTCGCAGATCCGCGCCCACTTCGGCTGCGCCTTGATGAGGACGTCCTGGACGACATCCTCAGCCACGTGCGGATCGCCGGCCAGCACCGTCGCCTGCCGCAGCAGCGCCGGCAACCGCGCCGCCACGTACTCCTCGAATGTCAACTCGCCTCCCTGCTCACCCCTAACACGAAGCTGCGCGCCACCCGTGTTGCACGACAAGGCGGAATCATCACGGCCTACGGCCGACCCTCGCCCGTCAGCGTCAACGGTCCAACTTGAGGCAGGACCAAGGAGGAGGTTCCGATGCTCTACGAGAGCCCTGCTGACTTTTGCACCAAGTACGCCAAAGCGCACAGCCACGACAAGACCGATGGATTCGGCATGGAGGCCGAGGTCACCGGCAAGCTGCTGCGCAACCGGCACCGGCCCTACGAGGTGCCGATCAGCTACCGCGCCCGCACCCGCGAAGAAGGCAAGAAGATCACCTGGAAGGACGGCGTCGAAGCGCTGTGGATCCTCTCCCGCAAGCGCGTCCGCAAGCCGTCACACAAGTGCTGGGCCGCATAGCTGAGCCGCCTATCATCGGCGGACGGCCCGCTGAACCGACGCCACCAACCACGCCCCGGGCCTCTCCCGCACCCCGGCTCCTTCCCGGCGCTCCTCCCCGATGATGGCGGCCAGGTCCTGGACCGGCCCGATCAACGCGCCGCACCCGGCCGCGTCAGCGCGCCGGGACTGCAGGTCGCCGAGCCACACCTCAAGCCCGGGCAGCTGTTCACCAGGACAGCGGCGCTGCACCAACCATGGTCAGGCGACCCGTTCCCGGTCACCGACACCGAACGCAACTGGAACCTTCACGGACGACACGGAGCCAGACTCCACGCACCTCAGCGACGCCGACATGCTGCACCTGGACGATCTCGGACTCCCGGAACTCCTCGCGCTATTGGACAAGTAGGATTTCGCTCAACCGTCACGGCGGGCGACGAAAGCGTGCGTCAGGGTGCGGGAGAGCAATCGACCGGCTTCATCGGCGGTTCTGCGCCCGACCAGGACTTCCTCGTTGGCGGCGCGACCGAGCCCATGGATCATCGCGTACATCCACTCGGGGGACAGATCGGTGCGGAGTTCGCCCCTCCCGGCGGCTTCGGTCAGCCACATCAGCAGCGGCTCATTGGCGTCGGGGCGGCGCAGCGGCGCCTCGGCGCCCCGGTCGGGACGGTTATCGAGAAACCGGTAGCGTTCGCCGACCCGGATGATCCCGGGGCCGAGGCGATCGAAGACCGCCGCGGCGGTGGCGTCCGGTGTGATCGCGGTCGCGACAACGGCTCTCTCCTCCTCGACGACGAAGTCGATGAGCACCTGGATGAGGTGTTCGCGCGTCGGAAAATGTCGATAGACGGTAATGCGCGCCACGCCGGACTCCTCGGCGATCCGGCGCATGCTCGCCTCCGGGTCGGTCGCAAGGATCCGGATCGCCGCGGCGATCACCGCGTCCCGGTTGCGCCGGGCGTCCAACCGCCGGTCGGGTTCAGTCACGTTGAGGTCACTAGCGTCGCCCACTCGATAAATGGTACAACGTGTTCCAACTGATACAGCTTGTTTCACTTGGAGGACGTGTGAGTGGGATCGACGCAGCAGACACCAGCCGGTCCAGGCGCAAGCAACGGATGACACTCGTCGCGGTGGCGTTGGGCGTGGTGATGGTCAGTCTGGACGGAACCGTCGTGCATATCGCCAACCCGACGATCGCCCGCGACCTCGGCGCGTCGATGACCGGTCTGCAGTGGGTGACCAACGGCTACCTTCTCGCACTGGCCGTGACGTTGATCGTCGGTGGCAAGCTCGGCGACAGGTTCGGCCGGCGCCGCGTCTTCGTGCTCGGAGTCGCCGGTTTCGCGCTCGCGTCCCTCGGGTGCGCCCTGTCACCGTCGACCTCGGCACTGATCGCCTTCCGTGTGCTGCAAGGACTCGCCGGGGCATGCCTGGTGCCGAACACCCTCGCGATCCTGCGATCGACGTTCCCGCCGGCCGAGTTGAACCGGGCCATCGGGACGTGGGGTGCGGCATCTGCGTTCGCCGCTGCCGCCGGCCCGATTGTCGGTGGAACGTTGGTGGAGTACCTGTCCTGGCCGGCGATCTTCGTGCTCAACGCCCCAATCGGACTGGCCGCCGGCGCGCTGGCCCACCGGTGGGTCGACGAGAGTCGTGCCCCGGGCCGCGCCGATCGGTTCGACCTGGTCGGCGCAGGTACGCTGGCCGGGGCGTTGTTCGTGTCGGTTTGGGCGCTGACCAGCACCGGCCGTGCGTGGTGGTACTTGGCGACGGGTGTGGTCGTGGCGTCAGTCCTCTTCGCAGGGTTTGTGATTCGACAGCGCCGTTTCCCCGCGCCACTCCTTCCGCTGTCACTGTTTCGTTCCCGGGCCTTGTCGGTGGGTGTCCTCCTGATCGTGACCGGGAACATCGCGCTGTACGGAGTGCTGTTCTCCATCGGCCTGTACATGCAGAACGTGAACGGCTACTCGCCGCTGGAGACGGGTGTTCGCCTGCTGCCGCTGATGGCGGTGTTCATGGTCAGCTCGCCGCTGGGCGGTCGCCTGACCGAGCGGCTGGGTTCGCGTTGGCCGCTGGCCCTCGGGATGGCGCTGCTCGCGGCCAGCTTCTTCGGGCTGGCCGGCCTGTCCACGAACTCCCCGTACAGCCGGCAGTGGCCCTGGCTGATCCTGCTTGGGGCGGGCATGGGGATCATTGTGGTCGCCGGGACCGAGGCTATCGTCGGGACGGCTCCCGTACAGCACAGCGGGGTCGCGGGAGGCCTGCAGACCACCGCGAACCAACTCGGTGGCGTGCTCGGCACGACCGTGTTCGGGACGGTGATCGCCACGATCGTCGCACGGACACTGCCGGCGCAACTCCACCGCGCAGGCGTCCCCGATGCCGTCGCGGATCAAGTCCTCGCCCACAAGGGCCTGGCCGAACAGGGAATTGCTCCTCTCGACGCGCACCTGAACCACTCTGCGCAGACGGACGATCTCGCCACGGCCGCGATCACACGCGCAACCGAACACGCGTTCATGTCCGGCGTGCAAACAGTCATGTGGGTCGGAGCCGGCATCGCGCTTCTCAGCGCGCTACTGGCGCTGCTGATCCCAGCCCGGCGTCGGGAAAGCGCCGGGGCGCAGGAGGCGCACACACATCAGTCGCATGAGCGAGCCTGACCGCAGGTCCTTCTGGTTGCCCATGGCGCGACGCCGGCGCACCGAAGGGTCGGTCCGATGACGCTCAGTTGGCCGCGCATGTGCGCTCGTAGGGCAGGGACGGCAAGTACAGGTTCCACTCCTGCTGGCTGAGGTCGCGATTGACGGTGTGGCAAATTGCTTCCGGCGTGCGGCTTTCCCAAGTCGGCGGGTTCCACAGCTGTGCGGTGCCATCGCTGCTCGCGGGATCAGGTTGGAATGAATCGGGAGAGCCCTCAACGGCGTCCCTTCCTGGAGCGGTCACGCCAGTGGCGATCGCCCAGATGGCCAAGGCAAAGCCGGGAGTTACCCCCTGATCTTGGACACTTGAACCTGGGATCTTTGTTGATCCTGGAGATCAGGAGTTCTGGAACACCATGGTGAACAAGCACTATCCGCCCGAGTTCAAGGCTGATGCGGTGGCGTTGTACCGGTCTCGGCCGGGCGCGACGATCGCGCAGATCGCCGATGATCTGGGCGTCAATCGAGAGACGTTGCGGAGCTGGGTTCGGCTCGATGACCAGCGGCGCGGCGGGGCTGTCGGTCCGGCCGCACCGGGAAGGTCGCAGCCGGCCGGTTCGGTCGAGGAAGAGAACGCCGACCTGCGTCGCCGGATCCGCGAGTTGGAGGAGGAGCGCGACATCCTGCGCAAGGCGGCCCGGTATTTCGCCGGGGAGACGCGCTGGTGAACCGCTCCCCGGTTCGTCGCCGACCACCAGCAGCGCTACGGCGTGAATCGGTTGTGTCAGCTGCTGGGCGTGGCCCGGTCGAGTTTCTACTACTGGCGGTCCACCGCCGCGGCCCGGGCCGCGCGTGAGGCTGCCGACGCGGTCCTGGCCGTGAGGATCCGGGCTGTGCAAGCCGCGCACAACGGCACCTACGGCGCGCCGCGGATCACCGCCGAACTCCGCGATGACGGTGTGGTGGTCAACCACAAGAAGGTCGCCCGGGTGATGCGCCGGCACCGGATCCGAGCGCTGCGGCTGCGACGGCGGGTGCAGACCACGACCGCGGACCCGGCCGCGGCCAAGGCCCCGGACCTGATCGGCCGGGACTTCACCGCCGGTGCGGTCAACCAGCGCTATGTCGGCGACATCACCTACCTGCCCGTCGGCGAACGCGGATTCCTCTACCTGGCCACCGTCATCGACCTGCACTCCCGCCGCCTGGTCGGGTGGGCGATCGCCGAGCACATGCGAACCGACCTCGTCGTCGACGCCCTGCACGCCGCCCAGCGGACCCGCGGCAGCCTGGACGGGGCGATCATGCACACCGATCACGGAGCCCAGTACACGTCGAAGTCCTTCGCCGAAGCCTGCACAGCGGCCGGGATCCGCCAGTCCATGAGCAAGGTCGGCAGCAGCGCCGACAACGCCCTCGCCGAATCGTTCAACGCCACCTTCAAACGCGAAACCCTGCAAGGTCGCCGCGCGTTCACCGACGAACGCGAAGCCCGGCTCACCGCATTCCGCTGGCTACACCGCTACAACACCGTCCGGCGCCACTCCCGGCTCGGACAACAGTCCCCGATCAACTACGAGAAGAACACCCGCACGGCATCGACTACGCTTGCCCAAGCCGCGCAAGCCCCGTGTCCAAGATCAGGGGTCAAGGCCCCAACATGCCCGTCCTGCGGTATCCGGCCAACCCGATCTTGACGGCGCACCAGGTCCAACGCTGTATGGCAGGAGCCACACCTGCAGGTGGTGACGGTGCACAACGCCGGCGCGGTGGCGTTGGCGGACCGGACCGTGCTGCTATGCCGAACGTCGTCTTCTCCTGTGGCCTGGTCCGCCGCCCCGACGGCACGATCGTCATCTCCTACGCCGGCAACGACACGGTGATGAACGTCGGCCTCGCGTACGAGGACGTGCTCGCCGAGCTATGCCAACGTTACGGACAGGATCCGCTGACCGGCAGACTGTTGTACGACCTGTAACGGGGCAGGACACCGCTGCTGCGCTCGCGGGTAAGCCGGCCACTCATCTGCTGCAACTGCACCGACGCATGCCGGGCACCGGCAAGGCGATCGAGGCAGCCTTCAGCGACCACCCGCCCACATGCCTTCGACCCTGAGCTGTACAAGCAGCGCCACGCCGTCGAGTGCGGGTTAGGTCGGACCGGGGCGCCCTGCCGTGATTGCTCACGGTGGGTTCCCCGGCCCGCCCGCCGCACCCGACGTGCACGCCTCCGCGCATCGGGCGCTCCACGATCGGTTGCAATGCAACGCGTCGGCTGTGGTCACCCGGTTGCACCGCCGCGTCCAGCCGGGTATCGGTCCCGCCTTCGGCGGGGTGACGGCATGACCGCGAATCGGCCCGTTTCGTCCGGGCTGCGCCGCCCGTACCGCCGGCTGCTGCTGGCGACCCCGGCGCTTACCGCCGCCGCCACGGCGCGGAGATCCGCACCACGCTCATGGAAGCCGCCGGGCCCGGACGCGAGCGGCCCACTGCTGCCGAGGTGCGCGACGTCGTCGCCGGCCGGTTGCGGTAGCGCTTCCGGTTGCCGGTCGGCAAGTTGATGATGCTCGCGCCTGTCGTGCCTCCTGAAGTCAGATGGGTTCGTAGACGAGGTGGAGCACGCCGGTGTCGAAGGTGGTGGATCGGACCAGGTTCAACGGCCGGTGCTTGCCGCCCTTGTCGAACAGGCGCGCGCCATGACCCACTACCAGCGGGTGTACGAGCAGCTCCAACTCGTCGAGCAAATCGTGGTCCAGTAGCGAACGCACCAGGGTGGCGCTGCCGCTGACCGTGATGTGCCTGTCGGGGGCAATCGTGACCGCCGCGAGCTGCCCGAGGTCGCGGATCAGGGTCGAGTTCTGCCATTCGACGGTGTTCAAGGTGGTGGAAACGACCAGCTTCGGCATGCTGTTGAGGCGCTTCGCGAACAGCACATCGTTGCCCTGGTGGGGCCAGTGGTCGGCGAACACCTCGTAGGTCGCACGCCCGAGCAGCAACATGTCCGCCTGGTGCAGTTGCGCGGCGACCGCCGACTCCATGGCGGTGTCATAGTAGGGAAAATGCCATTGCTCGGGCGACTCGACGACGCCGTCCACGGATATGAAGCACTGAGCGACGATCTTGGTCAAGAGAGCTCCTCGGAGGTGATGGGTGCGGATGGTGCCGATGCCCGCGACAGCGGCGTTGGCGGGCGGGCGGGCGCCGATGCTCCGTAGACCGGCGCCCGCCCGGACGGCTACGCGCCGAAGAACTCGGCGAGTGCGGGTGCGATGGCGGCCGCGTCCACGTTGTGCGGCTGGCCGGGCAAGGTGCGGCGGCGCGCGTTCGGCAGGGCCGCCGCGAGGGCCTCGGCGGTGCTACTGAGCCACGGCGTGGTGCCACCGTCGACGACGAGGGTCGGCATCGTGACGGCGGCCATCTGATCGATCGGCAGGGAGAAGTCACCGGTGACGGTCGCGTCGTAGACGAGTGTGTGGGCGGTCTTCTCCATCGCCGGCCAGAACGGCGACTGCCGCATCGGGGCGACGAATTCGACAGGAAGGTTGACGGCCTTGACGAAAAACAGCTCGAGCATGTCGCCGCGGCGTCCCTCGGACAACAGCTTGATCAGTTGCTCGCGGTAGTCGGCGGGCACGGCCGGGCGGCTGTCGTCGACGATGTAGGGGGTTTCCCACACGGCCAGTCTGGTGATGGCGAGGCCGTGTGCGGCCGCCCTCAGAGCCAGGATCCCGCCGCCGGAAGTGCCGTAGACGTGTGCGGATCCGCCGGCCTCGACGATGACCGCGTCCAGGTCCTCGTACTCGCGGACGACGGCGTACGGGGCCGTGTCCGCGCTGTCACCACGGCCACGCCGGTCGTAGTTGTAGACGGTGAAGAACGGTGCGAGCGCATCGACCACCGATGCATTGCTCGATCGGTCGGTCGGCCCGCCGCCGACCAGGATGACCGCCGGACCCGCACCGGCCCGGTCGTACGCGATGGCGGTGCCGTCGCGGGAGATCACGGTGTTCAAGGTGAGTCGCCTCCTCAGTAAGTCTGTCGGACTCGGCGAGCAGCATCCACCGACGACGAGCGTCCTGGCATCCGTGCAACCACGGACCCGACCACGGAGTCCGTCACGGAGAAGGCTTTGGACAAGATCCGTGACGACGGCAACGGCGGGGTGGCGATGATCGGAATCAACGAGATCTCGAAGCGGGAAGCCGAGGTTCTCGACGCGTTGGCCGCACGGATGTCGAACGCTGAGATCGCGGACAAGCTCTACATCTCGGTCCGCACCGTGGAAAGCCACGTGTCGTCGTTGCTGCGGAAGCTCGGGGCCACCGACCGCAGAGCGCTCGCCGACCGCGTCATTCCGTCGCAGGCCGGCGCGTCGCCGGCCGGCCGGATCGTAGGTCTGCCGGCGGCCTGGACGACGTTCATCGGTCGGGACCGCGAGCACGACGCCGTCATCGCGGCCCTGGCCAGCACCCGGCTGGTGACGCTGCTGGGACCGGGCGGCGTCGGCAAGACGCGACTCGCGGTGGTGCTGGCCGATGCCTCCGCGTCGATGTTCCCCAATGGTGGCGCGTTCGTCGATCTGGTCCCGGTGCGTGACGCCTTCGTGGCCCAAGCCGTGGCGTCGGTACTCGGTGTGGCGGAGAGCCCTCAACGCCAGCTGGAGGAGGCCATCGCCGACCGTCTGAGTACGAGCCGGTCGATGTTGATCCTGGACAACTGTGAGCACGTCCTCGACGCCGCGGCCGGGTTCGTCGAACGACTGCTGGCCACCTGTCCCGGCATACGGGTGCTGGTGACCAGCCGAGCCCGCCTCGGCCTGCCGGGCGAACGGTTGGTCGTCGTGGAGCCGTTGCCGCTGGCCTCCGACGCGGAGGCACTCTTCCGTGACCGCGCGACCGCGGCCGATCCGGAGTTCACGGCCGACCCGGATGTGATCGCCGACCTCTGCGCCCGGCTCGACGGCATGCCGTTGGCGATCGAGCTGGCCGCGGCCCGGGCCGCTTCACTGGGTGCACACGGTCTGCTGGCCGCCCTTGACGACGCACTCCGCCTGCTGGTCGGCGGTCGCCGACAGGACGTGCGGCACCGCTCACTGCGCACGGTCATCAGGTGGAGCTACGACCTCCTCGACGAGGAGGAGCGCACGTTGTTCCGTCACCTCGCCGTGTTCGCCGGCAGCTTCGACCTGGACGCCGTGCTGGCGGTGACCCACATCGGTGACCGGGCCGCCGTCGCCGACGTGCTCGGCCGTCTGGTCGACAAGAGCCTGGTCGTCCACCAGCGGACCACGGGCAGGTGGCGGCTGTTCGAAACCGTCCGGGCCTTCGCCCTGGACCAACTGAAGGCGGACGACGACCGCACCGACATCCAGGACCGGTACCTGTGTTGGGCCGCGACGCGCGCGGCAGCGTTGGAGGCTCGGCTCGACGGCCCATGGCACGAGGCGTTCGACGCGGTCGTCGACGACCTCCGGGCGGCACTCACGAACGCCACGCCCGGACCGGGCCGGGTGCCTCACCAACTGGCCCGCTCGCTGGGCCACCTCACCTTCGCCCGGCGCTTCCTGAAAGAGTCACTCGGTCACTTCCAGCAGGCGGCGACGCGCGCCACCGAGCCGGCGGCGGCGGCACACGACCTGCACACCGCGGCGGACTGTGCCCATGCGAGCAACATGTCCGGTCTCCACGTGTATGAGCTGCTGCTGTCCGCCGCGCAGGAGGCGCGGGCCGCGGGCGACGGCAACGCTCAGGCAGAGGCCCTGTCCCACGCTGCGGAGCTGGCCTGCCGGTTCCCGGCCAGGTTTCCTGTCGAGATCCCGTACGAGCGGCTGCGTCGGTTGGTCGACGAGGCCGTCGCGGTTGGCGACTCCACCGACACCGTCGTCGCGGCACGCCTGGCCGTCGCTGCGGCGTGGACCGCCAACCCCGCCAAGTACGACCCGGATCCCGTGCTGTCCGAGGCCGCGATGCTCGCCGCACGCGACACCACCGATCCCGTCCTTGTCAGCGCCGCCATCGATGCGACGGGTGTGGCGGCGATGAGGCAGGGCCGGCTGCGGGAGGCACACCGTCTGACCCGGCAGCGATTCGACCTGGTTTCCGCCATGCGGCGCGACGATCCACGCGCGGCTCCCGAGATCATGGACATTTTCGGCGCAGCGGTGGCCGACGCCATCATGACCGGAGACCTGCCCGCCGCAATCTCCGTCGCCCAGCAGGCGTTGGCGGACGAACTACTCGGCGACCAGTCACAGATCGCGGCGAGTCGGATGATCCCCGGCCTGGTCCTCTCCGGCGATGTCGACCGCGCGCTGCGATACTCGGTCCTGTTGTGGGACGACTGGACGCAGGCCGGCCGTCCCCACGCAGGGTGGATGTGGCCGGCGGTGTGGGCGATCGCGCTCGCTCACGGCCTACGTCGCGACGCCGGCAAGCACGCCCTGTGGCGCGCCAGGGTGGCGGAGGTCGCCGGGGCAGCGAACGTCGGCACCGGCCGGCTTTCGCCGATCGCCGCCTTCATCGACGCGCGACTCGCCATCCAGAACGGCGACCTGGCCGGCGCCGCCACCCTGGTCGAGAACGCCATGGCCGGCGCACCGGTCGGGCTGAGCCGCTACGAAACGTACGCTCGCGCCACCGGCGCTGAACTCGCTGTCGTCGCCGGGCTGCCCGACGCCACGGCATGGCTGGCCGCCGCTACCCCGGCCGCGGCGGAGAACGACTGGGCGGCCGCCTGCCTCGCACGCGCCGCCGGCCGGCTGCACCGCGACAGGTCCGCTCTCGCCGCCGCGATCGAGAGCTGGGAGCGTATCGGCGCACGGTTCGAACGGGCCTGCACCCTTCTGCTCCTACCCGAGCGCGCCGACGAGGGCCGCACCGAACTGTCCGCGCTGAACCTCCCAGAGCCGGGCTGAGGCCGGATGCCGACAGGTTCGACGCAGATGATCGCGGCACTCATCCCCGCGCCGCTCCCCCGTGCCCACCCGCCACGACCGCCGCTCCCCCACCTGCCCGCCCTGCCCGCAGGACCTGACCAGGTCGAGCCGCACCTCAACCTCGGCCGGCTCGACCCGTCCGGCCGGATCTCGGCCCGCCTGCTGCTGCACCTGCTGGGCTGGCCACCCGGGCACCGCGTCACGTTCGACACCACGCGCAGCGTCATCACGGCGACCTCCGGCCCGGCGGAGCGCCACACCATCGGCGCGACTGGCCTCCTCGCCATCCCTTCAGCGATCCAGCAGCTGTGTCACCTCACCGCCGGCGACGCGGTCGTCCTGCTCGCCGACCCCGGCCGTGACCTGCTACCCATCCACCCGGCCCGAACCGTCGCACAGTTCCTAGTTAGCCGAGCGGTTCGCCGCGGACGATGGCACCTGACCGCGAACGGCTCGACGCCGCCTGGACCGCTCTCGACGAGCTCGGCGTCACCCTCGCCGACCTACAGCGCGACGCCCGACCAGCGCTGCCGACCTTCGACGACTACCTTCCGCAGGTGCTCGCCGCGGCCGGCCCCGGCGCGCTGCGCGCCTACCGCAGCTACTGGGCGCGCATGACGACATCCAAGCGCTCCAGCGTCAGGTCGTTGGCAGCGCCCGGATCCGCCGCAACAGCCGCGGCGGCCGCCACGCCGGCGAGCTGCTCATCGCCGCCGCCCGCGCCTTCTACAACCAGGCCATCGCCGACGCCCTCATCCCGGCCGCGGACAGCCCAGCCCACCGAGTCCGCGAACCCCGACGGCTGCCCAGCACTCGGCGGGCGCTGACGCCGGCCGAACTGACCGAGATCAACCTGGTCGCCCGCACCACCGGCAACGACACCATCCTTGACGCGCTCCTGCTACGCCTGCACACCGAACCGCGTGCCGACGAGGCGGCACCCTGCGGCTGCGACTCCAAGACCTCGACGTCGAACGCGGCCTCCTGCAACTGCGCGAGAAGGGCGGCACGGTCCGCTGGCAGCCCATCAGCGCCCAGCTCGCCACCAGTCTCGCCCAGCACGCCGCCGTCCGCGGCGCGGTCCTGCCCACCGATCCGCTGCTGCGATACCGCAACGGCACCGCCCTCACCGGCCGCCGCTACGACGAGCTGTGGCGCCGCATCGACGCCCATCTGCCCTGGGTCGCTGCCCAGGGCATCACCGCCCACTGGCTGCGCCACACCACCCTGACCTGGGTCGAACGCCACTTCGGCTACGGCACCGCCCGCGCCTACGCCGGCCACACCGACACCACCGGACCAGCCACCACCACCTACATCCGCGCCGACCTGCGGGCGGTCGCCGCTGCCCTGGCCGCGATGACCGGCCAGCCACACCCGCTCGCGCAACCCGCCGGCGGCCACCCCCGTGGTCTAGCGAAGCCTTGAACACGTCCGCAGTGCAGCGGTGCGTGCATGTCGGGTCGGATGCGATTGCCCACCTGGCGATGCGGCTGCGGGCGATCAGCAGGAACCGGTCCGTGGTGACGTCCGCCAGTCGACCCGTCGTCGGACCGGATCGACCTGCCCGCAACCACGCCAACCGGCTCACGTCTGCGTAAACCGGCTCGCAGCGCATGCGCCGCCAAGCGATCGTTGACTGCGCGACGACCGCCCGAACAGATTGGATCCGGCCCGTGCCCATCGTCGATACCCAGACGCTGATCCTCGCCGAACGCGACTACATGTTCGGCGCCGGGACCTTGCGGCTCCGCGTCGAGCGCGTGTCCACCCGCCGGTTCGTCCACGACAATGACACGTGGGTAATGGTCGAAGCGGTCGAGATCGGATGGGACGGGGCACCGCGCGACCTACGCCAGGTGGCCGTCCGTGCGTCCGAACTGAGCCGTTGATGCAACACTGCCCGGCATCCATCAGTACCAGGTACCCTGCTCAACAATGTATGTCGTAGATCGTGCGGAGCGGCCGATCAGCACGCGCTCAATGACCACCGCCGACGTCGACGAGGCGCGGGTCACCATCAGCACATATTTCTACCCGACCTTCCTCGACGTGCTTGGGCCCGCCACCGATCTGTCGGCCCGGTTCGACCTGGTGGCGTCTGGGCCGGTAACGATCGGCGACATGCACTTCGGCGTCGACGTGGGTATGCGGTTCGGCGAACTGGGCGCATACCACGTCGACCTGCCGCTGACCGGCGAGCTGTGGTGGCGGCAGGGCCGGCGGCCGGCGGTCGCCACGCCGTCCACCGCAGCGGTATTCCAGCCCGTGGGTGACACCATTCTCGAGCGGTGGCATGCGGACTGCCGGCTGCTGGCCGTCAAGATCGACCGATGGGTCCTGCAAACGCAGCTCGCGAGCCTGCTCGACGCCCCCGTCCGAACCCCGGTCGCCCTGGACACCGAGTTCGACGTATCGTCCGGCCCTGGCCGCACCTGGGCGGGGCTGGTGCGGGTCCTCGCAACGGAGTCCCGCAGCTCCGACAGTCTGCTCGGTCAAGCCGGGCCGGCCGAACACCTCCAGCAGAGCGTGATCGCCGGCCTGCTGGCGCTGGCGTCGCCGCAATACCGAGAAGCGGCTGGGCCGGCCATCCGCGGCTGGGCGCCCCGCACCGTCAAGCGCGTCATCGAGGCGATGCACGCCCGTCCCGCGTACCCGTTCACGATGGCCGCGCTCGCCGAGATCGCCGGCGTCGGCGCCCGCGCGCTTCAGGACGCGTTCCACCGTCACGTCGGGGCACCACCGATGACGTACCTGCGCGAGCTGCGGCTGGCCAACGCACACCGGGAGCTGCACCGCGCCGGGCCGGAGGAGACCACCGTCGCGCAGGTCGCCTACGCCGCCGGTTTCGCTCACCTGGGCCGGTTCGCCGCCGCCTACCGCGCCCGGTACGGCGTCCCGCCGTCACAGACCTTGCGCGGCTGAAGCTCGCGAAGGCTGCTCATCGGGGCCGTCAAGCTGAGCGGCTATGCGGCTGCCGTGACGGTCGCCGGCTCGTTGCTCCAGTCGATGGCGATCCCGTCGGGCGCCCGGTCGACGGTGATGGTGGCTCCGTCGAGGACGTCGCCGGTCAGGAGCGTGCGGGCGATGCGGGTCTCGATCTCCCGCTGCAGGAAGCGGCGCAGTGGCCGGGCGCCGAAGACCGGGTCGAACCCCGCTTCGGCGATGAAGCGTCGGGCTGCTTCGGTGACCTCGACGGTGATCCGCCGGTCGGCGAGGCGGGCGCGGAGGTCGTCGAGGAGCAGGTCGACGATCCGCTCGATCTCCGGCAGGGTCAGCGGCTTGAACAGCACCGTCTCGTCGATGCGGTTGAGGAACTCCGGGCGGAAGTATTCGCGCAGTGCCGTCATGACCGCGGTGCGGGCCTGGTCGGTGAGCTGTCCGTCCGGGGTGACGCCCTGCAGGAGGTGCTGCGATCCGAGGTTGCTGGTCATGATGACGACGGTGTTGCGGAAGTCGACGGTGCGCCCTTGGGCGTCGGTGAGTCGTCCGTCGTCGAGCAGCTGCAGCAGGGTGTTGAACACGTCGGGGTGGGCCTTCTCGATCTCGTCGAGCAGGACGACCGAGTAGGGCTTGCGACGCACCGCCTCGGTCAGCTGTCCGCCCTCCTCGTAGCCGACGTAGCCGGGCGGCGCGCCGACGAGCCGGGAGACGGTGTGCCGTTCCTGGTATTCGCTCATGTCGAGCCGGACCATGTTGTCTTCGGTGTCGAACAGTGCTGCGGCGAGGGTCTTGGCCAGTTCGGTCTTGCCGACGCCGGTGGGGCCCAGGAACAGGAACGAACCGATCGGGCGGCGCGGGTCCTTGATACCGGAGCGGGCGCGGATGACAGCGTCGGCGACGACCTGGACGGCCTCGTCCTGGCCGACGACCCGCTCGTGCAGGATGTCCTCCAGGCGCAGCAGCTTGTCCCGTTCGCCCTCCAGCAGCCGGTTGACGGGGATGCCGGTCCAGCGGGCCACGATCCCGGCGATCTCGTCGGGCGTGACGACCTCGCGCAGCAGCCGGTGCCCGCTCTGCTTGGCGGTGAGCCGCTCCTCCTCGGCGCGCAGCCGCCGCTCCAGCTCCGGCAGCCTGCCCAGGCGCAGCTCCGCGGCGCGGTCCAGGTCGTAGCCGCGTTCGGCCGCCTCCGCCTCCCGCCGGATCCGCTCGATCTCCTCGCGCAGGCTCTGCACCTTGCGGATCGCCTGGCGTTCGGCGTTCCACTGGGCGCGCATCGCATCGACCTCGCCGCGCAGGTCGGTGATCTCCCGCCGGATCTGGTCCAGCCGGGCGGTGCTGGCCGGGTCGTCCTCCTTGGACAGTGCGGCATCCTCCATCTCCAGCCGCAGCAGGCGCCGGGCGGCCTCGTCGAGCTCGGCCGGCTGTGAGTCGATCTCGGTGCGTAGCATCGCGCAGGCCTCGTCGACGAGGTCGATGGCCTTGTCCGGCAGGAACCGGTCGGCGATGTACCGGTGGGACAGCTGGACCGCGGCGATGAGGGCGCCGTCCTGGATGCGCACGCCGTGGAACACCTCGAGGCGTTCCCGCAGCCCGCGCAGGATGGTGACCGCGTCGTCCGGGCTGGGTTCCGGCACCAGGATGGGCTGGACCCGGCGTTCGAACGCGGCGTCCTTCTCGATGTGCTTGCGGTACTCGTCGAGGGTGGTCGCCCCGATCATGCGCAGCTCGCCGCGGGCGAGCATCGGCTTGAGCATGTTCCCGGCGTCCATCGACCCCTCGGCGGCCCCGGCGCCCAGCACGGTGTGCAGCTCGTCGACGAACACCAGGATCCGGCCCTGCGCGGCGGTCACCTCGGCGAGCACGGCCTTGAGCCGCTCCTCGAACTCGCCGCGGTACTTCGCCCCGGCCACCAGGGAGCCCATGTCCAGCGCGAAGACCGTCTTGTCGCGCAGCCCTTCCGGCACGTCGTTGTTGACGATCCGCTGGGCGAGGCCCTCGACGATCGCGGTCTTGCCCACACCCGGGTCGCCGATGAGGACGGGGTTGTTCTTCGTCTTGCGCGACACGATCTGCACGACGCGGCGGATCTCCTCGTCGCGCCCGATGACGGGGTCGAGCCGGCCGGCGCGGGCGTCGGCGACGAGGTCCCGGCCGTACTTGGTGAGGGCCTCGTAGGCGGCCTCCGGGTTCGCGGAGGTGACCCGCTGCGCCCCGCGCACCTGCGTGAGCTGGTTGAGCAGCCGTTCCCGGGTGACGCCGAGGTCGTGCAGGGCCCGGCCGGCGTCGGTGGAGGCGCCCTCGTCGACGAGCGCCAGGAGCAGGTGCTCGACGGAGATGTACTCGTCCTTGAGCCGGCCGGCCTCACGTTCGGCGGCGTCGAGGTCCGCGGCGAGCCGGCGGGTGACCGTCACCTGGCCGGGCTGCGCGCCGGGCCCGGTCACGCTCGGCCGGCGCTGCAGGTCGCGTTCGACGCGATCGCGCAGCTGTTCGATGTCGACGCCCAGGCCGGTGAGCAGCCGCACCGTGACACCGTCAGGCTGGTCGAGCAGGCCGAGCAGCAGGTGCTCGCCGTCGACTTCGGTGTGGCCGTGCCGCATCGCCTTCGTCTGGGCGTCGTGCAGCGCCTGCTGGGACTTCTCGGTGAGTCGGTTCAGGTCCATGTCCGCCTCCTGAGTTGCGCCTCAAGTTCGTCGATGCGGGTGAGCAGGTCGAGCACGATGCCGACTGCCGCGTAGTTCAGCGGCAGTCCAGCGTGCAGCCGGCGGATCCGGGCGAGCCGGATGAGTTGCGCCCGGGCGAACCAGCGGTTGCCGAGCTCGTCGATGTGCGGCTCCAGCAGGCCGAGCGCGACCAGCCGGGAGATCAGGTCCGGGTGCAGGCCGGCGGCGGCGGCGAACGCCTCCGTGGACAGGTAGGGGCGGCGCATCAGGGCGTAGGTCATCGGTCACCTCGCGGGTTGTACGACGACACCGTCGCAAGTTCCTCGAACAGTCGCCGTTCGGCGTCGCTCAACTGCGCCGGCACCATGATCCTGATCTCGGCGTAGAAGTCGCCGGGGGCGCCGCGCGGGTTCGGCAGGCCCCGGCCGCGCAGCCGCAGCCGCCGCCCTGACGGTGTGCCTGCTGGGACGTCGACCCGCAGGGTGCCACCGGGCGTCTCGACCGGCACTGTGGCGCCCAGGGCCGCCTCCCACGGCGCCACCGGGGTCTCCACCGTGATGTCGCGGCCGCTGAGCTTGTATCGGGGGTGCGGCGCGATGTGCACCACCAGGTACAGGTCGCCGGGCGGGCCGCCGCGGGCGCCGCCGGAGCCTTGGCCCGCGAGCCGGATCCGCTGCCCCTCGGTGACCCCGGCCGGGACGTTGACCTCGTACTCGCGGGTGCGGCCGCCGGGGGCGCCGGGCAGCGTGATCTGGCGCCGGCCGCCGTGGTAGGCGTCCTCGACACTGATGGTGATCTCGGCCTCGGTGTCGGCGCCGGGCACCGGCCCACGTCCGAAACGGTCGCCGGCACCGCTCGGTCGCCCGCCGAAGATGCTGCCGAGCAGGTCCTCGAGGTCGACTTCCTCGCCGATGCCGCCCCGACCGCCGAAGCCGGCGCCCTGACCGGGGAACCCGGCGCCGGCCGACGCACGCTGCCGGGCCCCGGCCCGCTGCTCGACGTCGTCGGGCACCTGCCGCCACTGGGCGCCGAACCGGTCGTACTTGCGGCGGCTCTTCGGATCCGAGAGCACATCGTAGGCCTCGGTGATGTCTTTGAACCGGTCCTCGGCGCCCGGCTCCTTGTTGACGTCCGGATGGTTGCGGCGGGCCAGCGTGCGGTACGCGCGCTGGATCTCCTCCGCCGTCGCAGTCCGCGGGACGCCGAGGACCGCGTAGAAGTCGCGCCGGTCAGCCGCCATCGGATCCCCGCTCCGCGTCCGCCCCCTCGGCACGCCCGCCGCCTGCGCGGGCCACGGCTACGACGGCCGGGCGCAGCAGGAGCGTGTCGCCGCCGTAGCCCGGGCGGATGACCCGCACGATCGTGCCGGCCGGTACGTCCGGCTCCTCAACCGCTTCGGCCGCCTCGTGCCGGGCCGGGTCGAACGGCTCGCCGACCGCACCGACCGGGCCGAAGCCGAGCCGGGCCAGGATGTCCGCGGCCTGTTCCCTGACCTGTGCCACTCCCTGCACGATCGCCTCGGGGTCCGCGCCGGCGTGGCGCAGCGCGAGGTCGAGGTTGTCCAGCACGGGAAGCCACGCCGCGGCGACCCGCTGCCGCTCGGCGGTGACCCGGTCGGCGGCCGTCCGCTCGGCCCGCTTGCGGGCGTTGTCGGCGTCGGCGATCGCCCGCTGCGCCCGCTCCCGCACCTCGGCGAGCGCCGGGTCCTCCGGCCGGGCCGCCGACTCGGTCTCGGGCCGGTTCGCCTGTCGGGCCGGGTCATCGGTGGCGGCGTGGATCCTCTCGCCGTTCGGCTCAGCCATGGCTCACCCTCCGCTGAAGTCGGCGTCGATGACGTCATCGGCCGGAGCCGACCCGCCGGGCCGCCCAGCGGCCTGCCCTGCTTCCCGGCCCGTGGGCTGTCCCCCACCGGCCGGCTGCTGCTCGGCGGACTGCAGCGCGAACAGGACCTGCCGGAGGTCGTTGGTGAGGTTCTGCACCCGATCCATCGGTGCCTGCCCGTCGACGGCCTGCCGGGCTTCCTGCACGAGCATGTCGGCGCGGGCCCGCTCATGTTCGGGGACCTGATCGCCGAGTTCGTCGAGGCGGCGCTGCACCTGGTGGGCGACGCTGTCGAGCTCGTTGCGGGCGTCGATCTCCTGACGCGCCCGCTGGTCCGCGGCGCGGTGCTGCTCGGCTTCGCGGACCATCCGCTCGACCTCGCCCTTGTCCAGCGTGCCGCTCTCGGTGACGGTGATCTTCTGCTCGGCGCCGGTGTCCTTGTCGCGTGCGGACACGTTGAGGATGCCGTTGGCGTCGATGTCGTAGGTGACCTCGATCTGTGGTTCGCCGCGCGGCGCCGGGCGGATGTTCTCCAGCCGCATGCGGCCCAGGACCCGGTTGTCGGCGGCGCGTTCCCGCTCGCCCTGCAGCACCACCACGTCGACGGCGGGCTGGTTGTCCTGCGCCGTGGAGAACGTCTCGGTGCGGCGGGTCGGGATCGTCGTGTTCCGGTCGATGACCTTCGTCATGAGCCCGCCGAGGGTCTCCACGCCCAGCGACAGCGGAGTGACGTCGAGCAGCACGACGTCGCGGACGTCGCCCTTGAGCACGCCGGCCTGGATCGCGGCGCCGAGCGCGACGACCTCGTCCGGGTTCACCGTCATGTTGGGGTCCTTGCCGCCGGTGAGCCGGCGGACCAGTGCCTGCACCGCCGGCATCCGGGTCGCGCCGCCGACGAGGATCACCTCGTCGAGGTCGTCGGCCTTGACGCCGGCGTCGCTCATGGCCTGCCGCACCGGGCCGTTGGTGCGCTCCAGCAGGTCGTGGGTGAGCCCCTCGAACGTCGAGCGGGTGACGGTCGCCGTGAGGTGCTTCGGGCCGGACGCGTCGGCGGTGATGAACGGCAGGTTCACCTGGGTCTGCGTCACCGACGACAGCTCGATCTTCGCCCGTTCGGCGGCCTCGGTGAGCCGCTGCAGCGCCTGCGGGTCCTGACGCAGGTCGATGCCCTGCTCCTTGCGGAACGTATCGGCGAGGTGGTCGACCAGGCGGTGGTCGAAGTTGTCGCCGCCGAGGTGCGTGTCGCCGGCCGTGGCCCGGACCTCGACCACGCCGTCGCCGACGTCGAGGATGCTCACGTCGAACGTGCCGCCACCCAGGTCGAAGACGAGGACCGTCTCGTGGCCCTTCTTGTCCAGGCCGTAGGCGAGGGCGGCCGCGGTGGGCTCGTTGATGATCCGCAGGACTTCGAGGCCGGCGATCCGGCCGGCGTCCTTGGTCGCCTGCCGTTGAGCGTCGTTGAAGTAGGCCGGGACGGTGATGACGGCTTCGGTGACCTTCTCGCCGAGGTACTTCGCGGCGTCGTCGGCGAGCTTGCGCAGGATCTGTGCGGAGACCTCCTCCGGCGAGACCTGCTTGCCGCGGATGTCGAACCGGACCGCCCCGTCGGGCCCGGGCACGACGTCGTACGTGACCGTCCTGGCCTCTTCGGTGATCTCGTCGAACTTCCGGCCGATGAACCGCTTCGCGGAGTACACGGTGCCCTTGGGGTTCAGCACCGACTGCCGTCTGGCGAGCTGACCGACGAGCCGCTCACCGGTGTCGGTGTACGCGACGACCGACGGCGTGGTCCGGCTGCCCTCCGCATTCGGCATGACGGTCGGCTGGCCACCCTCGAACGCGGCGATCACCGAATTGGTCGTGCCGAGATCGATACCTACAGCTCTGGCCATGACCGGCTCCTCTCGGAATGGGGCTGGTGCGTCGCCGAAAGCCTGTCGTTCTCGCAGTCGGGGCGACTTCCTCCGACGCAGATGACTGATGCTCTGACCCATCCGCCGCGCGGGCACGGCTCGCTGCGCGGGTCTGAGGTCGCCGACGGGCGCCTCGGCCCGGCTGCGGCCCGTGAGCACCCCGGCTGCGTGACGTCGCGCCACGTTGGCCAGGGCGCCCTCGCGCCGTGCCTTACACCATGTCGATGCACGTCGGCGGCACGGCCCGGTCAGCTCCGCTGGCCTGGGTTCTGACCGCTTCGCTGCGGGCCGCCGGACTGCTGCGATCCGGACCGCTGGGTGCCCTGCTGCTGTCCCGTGGCGGACTGGCCTGTCTGCTGCTGGCCCGTCTGCTGCTGGCTCAGTCGCTGGCGGCCCTGCTGGTCGCCCTGCGCCTGGATCTCGATCCGGCGTGGCTGCGCGTTCCTGGCCTTCGGAACCGTCACCGTGAGCACGCCGTTGCTGTAGGCGGCCTGCACCTGGTCGCTGTCGATGTCGCTGGGCAGGTCGATCATGTACTCGAACTCACCGGTCCGACGCCCCTGGCGGCGCACGACGCCACCGCGGCTGCGCTCCTGGAACGCGCCGGAGATCCGCAGCTCCTCGCCGCGCATCTCGAGATTGACGTCCTCCGGGTTCACGTTTGGCAGGTCGACGTCGACGACAAAGGCGTCCTCGGTCTCCTCCACGTCGACCGGCGGCGACCAGTCGGCCGATCCGCCGATCCCGGCTTCACCGCTGATGAGCGACTGGATGAGTTGACCGAACCTGCTGTTGAGCTCGTCCACCTCGCGGCGCGGGTCCCAGCGGTACGCCGGCGTGCCAACCAGCAGCCCGCCGCGGCGCTGCCGGGACGAGAAGGGTGCGAGTGTCATCGTGATCGGTTTCCTTTCCGAGCGCGAACTCTGGCATTTCCCCAACCGTTGTCCGGACTCAGGTGAATCCACTTCCCTGCCCCCGGACGACCGCCGGGTCGGTGCTTCGACGAGTGTCGTCAGGCATCACCGACCTTGCTGGACTCGATGAGTCGCGGTCTGCATCGCGAGCCACGACCGCGGCTGCGGCGATCCACCTCACGGGGCGATGACGATGCGGTTCTCGACGGCGGTCACGCCCGGCGCCGACCAGGCGACGCGTTCGGCTTCCTCCCGCTCGGCCCACGAACGGACTTGACCGGTGAGCACGACCTTGTCGTTCTGCACGTCGACGTTCACGTGCTCGGCGTCGGTCTCGGCGCTGCGTACCAGTGCCTCCTCGATCCGCGTGCGCAGGTCTTTCGGTGACGGCTGCACCCGCGGACGCGGACGCACCGAGAGCAGATTGGTCACTCCGCGCACACCGGGCAGCTTGTCCACCGCGCGTTGCGCGGCCCTGCGCTGATGCTCCCATTCGACCTCACCACGCAGCGTGACCCAGCCTTTCGATACCGTCACCTCGACGCGCTCGATCGGGATGAACGCGTCCCACTCCAACGCGCGGACGGCTGACGCGGCGATCTCGGAGTCCGGCAGTTGCGCCGCGATCGGCAACCGGACCTCGATGTCGTCGGCGACCGCCTTCACCCCGCGAATCCGGTGCACCGCACGCTCGGCGGCCAACTTCTTCTGGTAGCTGTCGACCCATCCGGCCAACGTCACCACGCCGTGGTGCACCCCGACCGCTATGGCGTTGGGCTGCAGGCGGGAATCCCACCGCAGTTCCTCGATCACGTCCCGCTCGATGTCGGCGTCTGCGCGCGTGAAGGTTGCGGTACTCATGCCTGCTCCTTCCGTGCTGCTCCTCGGGTGCTGCTCCTTCCGTCGGACCACGTTCAACGGTTCGTCGACCCGACCAACGCCGTACCACCCGCACAGAATGAGGTGGGCGGTAATCCCAATTGGCATCACGACAGCGGGAAGCGCGATCCGCGACCCTGCGAGGGGGTCGGCACGGGCCCCGGCGACTACCGGAGGATGGCGGCGGTGTCGTCGGCCGCGCGGCCGGTGCTTTGCAGGTACTTCCAGACCAGTTGCACTGCCGTGGCGCCTTCGCCCACGGCGGAGGTGACCCGCTTGATCGACCCGCTGCGCACGTCACCGGCGGCGAACACGCCGGGCAGGCTGGTCTGCAGCAGCGGCCGGCGCTGCGTGTCCGGCTCGTCGCTGTCCGGGCCGGTGAGGATGAAGCCGTCCTCGTCGGTGGTGACCTCGCCGGCCAGCCAGTCGGTGCACGGCCGCGCACCGATGAAGACGAACAGCGCACGGGCGGGAAGTTCGCGGCGCTGGCCGGTGCCCTTGTCCTCCACCACGAGCCTTTCGAGGCAGTCGCCGCCCAGCAGTTCGCGCACCTCGGTGCCGAGGTGCGTCTCAATGCCCGGTGTCGTCCCGATCCGGTCAACCAGGTAGCGCGACATGGTCTCATCGAGGTCCCTGCGGGCAAGCAGGTGCACGACCCGCGTGTACCTCGACAGGAACAGCGCCGCCTGGCCCGCCGAGTTTCCACCACCCACGACCGCGACCGGGTCGTCGCGGCAGAACAAGGCCTCGGACAGGGTGGCCGCGTAGTAGATGCTGCTCGCTTCGAACTCCTCGAACCGCGGAACGTCGAGTTTGCGATACCGGACGCCGGTGGCGATCAGGACGGTCCGGGCCGTGACCTCACCGCCGGTGTCGAGCTCGATGACAAGGTTGCCTTCCCGTTCCCGGAGCCCGCACGCCCGAGCAGGCACACTGAACGTGGCTCCGAACTTCTCCGCCTGCACGACCGCCCGTTCGGCCAGCTCGCCGCCGGAGATCCCGGTGGGAAAGCCGGGATAGTTCTCGATCCGCGACGTTCGGCCGGCCTGGCCGCCGGTGGCGAACTCGTCGAGGGCGACCGTCACCAGCCCTTCCGAGGCGCCGTAGACGGCGGCGGCGAGGCCGGCCGGACCGGACCCGACGACGGCAAGGTCGCACACCGTGACGCCCGGTCCGGGCGCGGGCAGGCCCACCGCGTGTGCCAGATCCGCGTTGCTGGGGTTCCGCAGCACCTGCCCGGCCGGGCAGATCACCACCGGGGTCTGCTCCGGTCGCACGTGCAGCTCGCGCAGCAGCGTCTCGGCGTCCTGATCCTTCTCCAGATTGACCCACTGGTAGGGAATGCGGTTGCGAGCCGCGAACTCGCGCAGCCGCCGGTTGTCGGACGAGAACTGGGATCCGATGATCCGCAGCCCGGTGCCGCGGCCGATGAGCAGGGAACGGCGGCTCAGGTACGCCTTCAGGATCAGGTCACCCAGGGTGGGGTCCTGTGCGACAACGGCCTTGAGACGGTCGACCGGCACCCTGAGGACCTCGCCGGGCTCGCGCACCTGCGAGGTGCAGAAGGCCGCCTCACCGGTGATCAAGCTCAGCTCACCAAGAAACCGCTTGGGGCCGTGCACGCTGATGACGCGTTCGTCGCCGCCGAACCCGTCGACATCGGCCACCTTGCCGGCGAGCACCACGAAGAAGTCGTAGTGTTCCTCGCCCTCCCGGATGAGTACCTCGCCCATCTGCGTCTGATGACGCTGCCCCTCCGAGGACAGGGCCTCGATGTGGGTGTCATCCAGGGACGGGTAGCCGCCATAGTTGTCCGGGGTCTCGACCAGCATGTTCACATCCACCACCCCCAAAGCAGGGATGCGAGCTACCCGGAGCCTTGCCCGCGAACCCCTCGTCCCGCGTCAGAGGTCCGGGTGCATGATCACCTTGGTCCTGCCGCGCTCGCGCTTGTCGAAGCGCTCGTAGCTCCGGGGCCCGGTGCGGTAGTTCAGAGCAGTAGGTTGAATATCCGCAGCGCCCGCTCCCAGTGTGCGGTCTGCGGGTTCTTCAGATCCGGATCCATGATCTTGAAGGTACGCGCGAGCGCGACGCTCAGGCCACCGACGATGTCCGGCAGCCGGCGCTCGGCGTCCTCGCCGAGTGCCAGGTCCAGCGGCGGCCGGGCGGTGAGCGTGTCCAGGATGGGGCGCAGCTCGATCTCCTCGTCCAGGTGCCGGAACTCGTGGATGCACTCCTGCAGGCCCTTCGTCACCGGTATGTCGTGGGCCGCGATGACGTCACGACCGTTCGCCTTCGCCTTCGCCTGTGCGATCAGCAGCAGGTCGTAGACCTTCTCATCGACGAAGTCTCCGTAGCGTTTGAGGTCGCTCTTGTCCACGTCCAGGCTCGCCGCCGCCCGGAAGAAGCGCTCAAACCGATCAATGGCTACCACCGGCATCGCGGTACCTCCTGTCCTGTCGGGTTCTCGGGTGCTACCCGCAATCGGGCCGCGCATGCCGGCAGGTCATCGGCTCAAGACGCCCTCACCTGCCTCGAGCAGAGCTGGTCAGCCCCTACCGGCTTCTGTTCACGTCCTGAACGCCCGCAACCCGATCGAGGCCTACCGGAAGCTCCCATCCGTGATCAATGGGGGCCGGCGCCGTGCGCGAACGACACCGACTCCGGGCCGTGGACCGGGGCGGCCTGCCGCTCCAGCCGGCGCAGCGCCCGACGCAGGTCGCTCAGCAGCAGGCCGGCCAGATCGTGGCTGAATCCGTTGCGCACCACGATGCGCAGCACCGCCAGGTCGGTGCGGTGCTCGGGGAACGTGTACGCCGGCACGATCCAGCCGCTCTCACGCAGCGCCAATGAGACGTCGAACACGCTGTACGCGGTGATGTCCTTGCGCAGCGTGACCGCCAGCACCGGCAGCTCGTCACCCCTGGTGAGCACCCGGAACGGCCCCAGCCCGGCAATCCGGTCCGCCAGGGTCGTCGCGATGTCCCGGCTGTAGAGCTGCACTCTGCGATACCCCTCGAAGCCGAGGCGCAGGAAGTTGTAGTACTGCGCGACGACCTGCGAGCCAGGACGGGAGAACGTGAGCGCGAACGTCGGCGTCTCGCCACCCAGATAGTTGACCCGGTACACCAGATCCTCCGGCAGTGCGGCGGCGGCGCGCCAGACCACCCAGCCGAGGCCCGGACAGACGAGGCCGTACTTGTGCCCGGACACGTTGATCGAGGCGACCCTGGGCAGCTGGAAGTCCCAGTCCAGGTCCGGGTCGCAGAACGGCGCGATCATCCCGCCGGACGCGGCGTCGACGTGCACCGGGATGTCCCATCCGGTGCGCCCGTGCAACTCGTCCAAGGCGGCGCAGATTTCCGCGACCGGCTCGTAGCTGCCGTCGAATGTGGAGCCCAGGATCACCACCACGCCGATGGTGTTCTCGTCGCAGTGCTCCACCGCAGCGGGCCCCGACAGATGGAACCGATCCCCCTCCATCGGTACCAGCCGAGCGTCCACGTCCCAGTAGTTGGCGAACTTCTGCCAGCAGACCTGGGTGTTGATGCCCATCACGATGTTCGGCCGCTCGGTCGGCAGTCCGGCGGCCTGGCGCGTACGCTGCCAGCGGCGCTTGAGGGCCAGTCCACCGAGCATGCACGCCTCGCTCGAACCGGACGTCGAACAGCCGGGCGCCTGCCCTGCGTCGGGGGCGTGCCAGAGCCGGGCCAGCATCCGTACGCAACGGGTCTCGAGATCGGCGGTGCGCGGGTACTCGTCGCGGTCGATCATGTTCTTGGTGAGGCTTTCGGTCGCCAGCCGAGTGGCCTCAGGCTCCATCCAGGTGGTGACGAACGTGGCGAGGTTGAGCCGCGGGTTGCCGTCGAGCAGCAGCTCGTCGTGGACCACCTGGTAGGCGACCTGTGGGTCGAGCTCGGTGTGCGGCAGCCGGTCCCGCGGGATCCGGACCGGCTCCCGGGTGAACAGCGGGTTCACCGAGAGCTCCGGTCGCGGGGCCTTCCGGTCGTACTCGGGGCGTGACGACATGTCCTGGCCTCCTGTTCGCTTCTGCGCTCTCGCTTCAGCGCTGCAGTGCCACGTCGATCGCAAGCAGTCCGTTGGTCACTGCGGAAATATGGAGTGGCTGTGCCTGCCGCGGCTCGACTCGCCGAGCAGCACACCGCATCGGTGGACTGCGGTGATTCCCCGGAGGGGAACCGGTAGGAGGGTGCTCTACCCGGCCGGTACACGGCCATGCGGTCGGCACGGCCCGCTCAGCTCTGGCGCTCATCGATGACCTCGTCCGGCTGGTAGAGGTACGCCGCCTCCCGGACCGACTCGTCGCTCTCCAGGCCTGCGCCGAGTGCGCCGCCGATCGTGGCCACCGAGCACGCCAACCAGGCGATGGCCAGGAAATCACCAGTGCCGGCCGGACGGCCGAGCGCGTCGGTCAAGCCGGCCTCGGGGACCAGCAGCAGGACGCCGCCGAGCGCCAGTACGAACAGCGCCAGATACAGTGCGAGCACACCGATCACCACGGTCAGCACGGTGACGATGTTGAACAGGATCACCTGCTCACCTGCGGGCGACCTGCCCGTCGCACCCGACGGTGTGCGCTCCCACAGCGAGGCGCCCACGATGATGGTCACCACGACCGCGAGCACCGCACCGGCGCTGAGCAGGAGCAGCCGCACCCGGCTGTACTCCACCGCGAGCCGCCAGATGTCGCTGGTGACCAGTGCGAAAACCCCGGCGGTGATCGCCGCGACGAGCGCCCTCGACAGCCCGATCGTCAGCCGCCACGGCCGATTGGCACGCAGCATGCCGAGCAGGAGACGCAGGTTTCCGGTCACCACACCGGCGACCAGACCGATGCCGCCGTGGTCGGCCCGTGGCGGCCCGCCGAACTGGCGGGCGGTGCGCTCGTCGTCACCGGCGAGCAGGGCGGTGACGAGCCGGACGATCGTCTCGCGCGCACGGCCGGCGACCGCGATCGGACCGAGCGCCGGAACGGACAGTACCGCGACCGAATGGGTTGCGCTGGCGTGCGCGACAACCGGCCTCCGGGACGTCTGCAACGGCAGATCGGTCAAGCACACCGTGAGCTGCCAACCCTCCTGCAACATGCGACGGCGGGCGGCGTCGATCAGCTGTGACAGCTCCGCCGGGCGATCGACCAGCCGATCGATGATGACGCGAACGGTCCACGCAACGCCCGGCGAACTCCTGGCGAGCATGTCCGGCAGCTGGTCGACGACCTGGCCGGCCAGGTTCGCGGCCGGTCCGGGTGACGCGACCAGCCCGACGATCACCGGGTCAGCCTCGCGTTGTCGCGGCGGGCCTGCCCGTGCCGGGCATACCGATACCCGCGTTCATCCAGCATGGCCGCCATCTGACCTCGCACTCCGGACCGGTGACTCCACGGTGGGTTCCGCTCCGCGGCCGGCGCAGCCGGCGTCAGCGTTCGGCGTCAGCGGCGGCCTCGTCGACGGCGAATTCCAGTTCCTCCAGTGAGTAGCCGCCGTCGTGCCGGTCGCCGTTGATGAAGAACGTCGGCGTGCCGTTGACCCCGCTGTGGACCCCGCCGACGAAGTCCGAACGGATCTTGTCCAGGTACTGGTGGCTGCGGATCGCCCCGGCGATCGCCTCGTCGTCGAGCCCTATGGCCGCGGCGCCCGCGAGGATGGTCATCGCGTCGAGCTCGTCCTGGTGTTCGAAGAGCCAGTCGTGCATCTGCCAGAAGCGGCGCTTGCTGCCGGCCGCCTCGGCGGCTTCCGCCGCCATCTCCGCGGACGGGTGGACGTTCGTCAGTGGGAAGTGCCGATACACGAACCGGACCGCGCCCTGGCGCCGGTGCAGCAGCTCACCGACGATCGGATGCGCCATCGCGCAGTACGGGCACTGGTAGTCGCCGTACTCGACGAGCGTGACCGGCGCGTCGACGGGGCCGAGCGTGTGATCGCGTTCGCTGACCGGCACGACGAGCCGGGCACTCGCGCTCTGCAGTGGCGTTGTCATGGCGTCTCGTCCTCCTGCTCATCTCGGCGCGCCTGGTTCGCCTCGCGGCGCCCCGCAGCCCTCGTCCCCTCGACATGGCAACAATCGTCGGCGCGCTTCGGGGCCACCGAATCACCCTCTCGAGGTGGGCGGCCCGCCGCCACACCAGCGGTACACGAACGTGCGGCAACGAGCGTCCGCCCAGGGCGACCGACCCGCACCGTGGACGACGGCGAGCTCTCGTCCGAACCTGCCGGGTAAGCCAGCCTGACCCGATGCCAGTAAAGGAACGACCAGGACGCGCGGCCCGTTCACTGGTCAGTGCTCGAAACCGACGTCCATCACGTCCTGCAGGGCACCTGGCCACCCGAGTGATCAGCGGATGCCCGCAAGGGCCGTGTCGGCCCATTGCCGCAACACCGGCGCGGGCGCGGCGCCCGACTTGCGCGCCAGGACCTTGCCGTCGTGCATGATCAGCAGCGTCGGCACTGCCTTCACGTCGAAGCGTCGGGACAGCGTCGGAGCGGCGTCCACGTCGACCTTGACGAGCTTCAGGTTGCCTGCGAGGTCCCGGGCGACCTGCTCCAGGGCGGGCGTCACCATGCGGCAAGGCCCGCACCAGGTCGCCCACAGGTCGACCACCACCGGGAGGGCCGACTGCTCGGCCACTGTGGCGAACGTGGTGTCGGTCGCGTCGGCGATCCACGGCAGGGGCTGATGGCAGTTGCCGCACCGCGGGACTCCGGGGGACGCCGCGGGGACGCGGTTGCGGCGCCCGCAGTGCGAGCAGACGACGATCTCACCGCTCATGCGCGGGGCCTACCCGGAGTTGTGGCGGTCATGCAGGTATGCGCCAACGTCAGATCCCCGGCACGGCGACACGTTTCGCCTGGTCACGCGTCGGCACGATCTGCCAGTCACGGCTCCTGGGGAAACGAGGACCGGCCGGGTGCTCGTCACGGGAAGCCCGGCGCGGTGGTCGAGGTCAGAGCACCTCGAGCGGAGTGGGGCCGTCCGGCGGCGGGAACGCGCGGTCCAGATCGGCGAAGTCGTCGGCGGTGAGTCGCACATCCAGGGCGGCACGGTTCTCCGCGGTGTGTTCCGGATGGGCGGCCTTCGGGATCGTGGTGATCCCGTCCTGGCGGATCACCCAGGCCAGCGCCACCTGTCCCGGGGTGACGCCGTGCCGCTCGGCGACGGCGATGACCGCCGGATGGCGCAGGACGGTTCCCCGGTGGTCGAACGGCGCGTAGGCCATGACGGTCAGCCCGGACCGCTGGCACGCCGGCAGCAGATCCCACTCGATGCCGCGGCGGGCCAGGTTGTACAGCACCTGGTCCGTCTGCGCCGCGTGGCCGTCAGGCACCGCGGTGGCCTCTCGCAGGTCGATGGTGTCGAAGTTGCTGACACCCCAGAACCGGATCTTGCCCTGCTGCTGCAGGGTCGTGAACGCCTCGACGGTCTCCTCGACGGGTACCGGGCCGGGCCAGTGCAGCAGGTACAGGTCGATGTGATCGGTCCGCAGCCGGTGCAGGCTGCGGTCGCACGCCTCGATCGCGCCCGCCCGGTCGGCGTGCTCCGGCAGCACCTTCGTCACCAGGAACACCTCGTCGCGGCGGTCGAAGACCACGTCACCGACGAGGCGTTCGGCGGCGCCGTCGCCGTACATCTCGGCGGTGTCGATGAGGGTCATCTCCAGGTCGAGGCCCAGCCGCAGCGCGGTGAGCTCCTCGTCGCGGCGCATCGGGTCCTCACCGAGGCCCCACGTCCCCTGTCCCAGCACGGGAATCTGTTCGCCGGCCGGCAGGTCCACCATCCGCGTGCTCAACGTCTTCATTGCGGCGCACTACCTCGGCCCCGGGCAGGCAAACCCCAAGCCGGTTCAGACGGTGCTCGCAGGGTAGCAGTCATGGTCCCCCGACCCGTTGCGCGAGGGAGTACCCCATGTCTACGTCCTCGGCGGTCCGGCACAGCCCGATCGCCACCGTCAACCCCTACAACAACCAGCTCGTCCGTGAGTTCCCGCCCATGAGCCGGGAGGCCGTCGACAACGCGGCGCAGCGCGCCCACCACGCGTTCCAGTCCTGGCGCCGGGTCGGCGTCGACGAACGGGCCGCGTTGGTCGGCCGGGCCGCACGGCTGCTCCGCGAGCGCGGCGAGGAGCTGGCCCAGCTGGTGACGCTGGAGATGGGCAAGCTCATCGGGCACAGCCGTGCCGAGATGGACCTGTCCGCGAGGATCCTGCAGTACTGCGCCGATGAAGGGCCCGGGCTGCTCGCCGACGAGCCGTTGGAGCTCGACGGCGGGTCGGCCGCCGTCGTCAACGATCCCCTGGGTGTGATCGTGGGCGCCCAGCCGTGGAACTTCCCGGTGTACCAGGTGGTGCGGTTCGCCGGACCGAATCTGGTGCTGGGCAACACGATCCTGCTCAAGCACGCGAGCAACACCCCGCAGTCGGCGCTGGCCATGGAGCGACTGTTCACCGACGCGGGGATACCGCAGGGGGTGTACACCAACCTGTTGATCACCGGCTCCGAGGTCGATCGCGTCGTGGAACTCGACGTGGTGCGCGGCGCATCGCTGACCGGCAGCGAGCGCGGCGGCGCCAGCGTCGGGGCCGCAGCCGGGCGCGCCACGAAGAAGAGTGTCCTGGAGCTGGGCGGCAGCGATCCGTTCGTCGTCCTCGACGGCGACAACCTCGAGCACACCGTCGATGCGGCCATGGCGGGGCGCATGCACAACATGGGGCAGAGCTGCGTGAGCGCCAAGCGGCTGATCGTGCTGTCAGGCGCGTTCGACCGGTTCGTGGCCGCGCTTGCCCAGCGTATGCGCGTGCTGCAGCCCGGCGATCCCGCGGACGAGGCCACCACGCTGGCACCGCTGTCCTCGGATCGCGCCGCCGACAAGCTGTCGGACCAGGTCCTCGATGCCCTCGACAAGGGCGCCATCGCGGTCGTCGGTGGCGGTCGGGTCGATCGCCCCGGCGCATTCATGCAACCCACGGTCCTCGTCGGTGTCACCCCGGCGATGCGCGCCTACCACGAGGAACTGTTCGGTCCGGTCGCCGTTGTCCATCAGGTGGACAGCGATGACGAGGCGGTCGCGCTCGCCAACGACTCGCCCTACGGCCTCGGCGGTGCCGTGTTCGGCAGCGATCTGGAGCGGGCCCGGTCGGTCGCACACCGGATCGACAGCGGGATGGTGTGGATCAACCACCCGACGTCGTCCGAGCCGCACCTGCCCTTCGGCGGCATCAAGCTGTCCGGGTACGGACGGGAGCTGTCCTCCGTCGGCTTCAAGGAGTTCGCCAACCGGAAGCTGGTCGTGACCATGCCCGCGGACACGCCCATCACCGACGCGCTCGGCTGACCGCAGCCGCCCGGCGCCGCTCATCCATTGCACGTCCGGGAATCATGAGGTGCGAGCCGCTCCACCCGGCGCGCCGCGCTCCGGACGTGGGCTGGAAAGCCGCACGACAACTGACCCGGATCTTCCGTCGCAGTGCGCGGCCGCAGGCGCGGTTAGGCGGTGCCGATCCGGGTAGCAGCGCCGAGTTCCCCGCGCGACCCATGCCGCGCTGTCCCACACCGGAGGGACCTTCGCATGATCTCCCAGGACGTCGTCAACCGCATCATCCGGTTCCAGGGTGGCCGCTTCCCGGTGATCTCGATGTATGTCGGGATCGGGCCGGACAAGTCCGCTCCCAGCCAGGTTGCGAGCCTGCTGCACCAGATCAAGCCGCTGAGCGAGGACATGGCGCTGGAACACGACGTACGGCTGTCGGTACGGGCCGATATGCAGCGCATCGACGAGCTCGCCCACGAGGAACGGCTGCAACCCGGCGGCCTCGGCATCTTCGCCAGCGGCGGCAACGGACTGTTCGAGCAGGTCTCGCTGCCCCGGCCGGTCCGAGACCGCATCGTGGTGGACGCGACGCCGTGGGTCCGCCCGATGCTGGCGGTCCTCGACGAGTACCACCGCATGTGTGTGGTGCTGGTGGACAAGGCCTGGGCGCAGGTCTGGGAACTCTACCTGGGCGAGATGCGGGAAGTCACCCAGATCAAGGACCCGGCGCTGCGCAAACCCAACTTCGCCGCCGGCAGGGCGGAGTACCGGGTCCGCAACAAGGCCGACGAACTGAGCAAGCACCACTACCGGCGGGTCGGCTCCGTGCTCGACGAACTGCTGCGTACCGAAGGATTCGACGTGGTCGCCCTCGGCGGGCATCCGCACGAGATGACGGCCGTCACCGGGTTCCTGTCCCGCGACGTAGCCTCCCGGGTGGCCGGAACCTTCACCGTCGACCCGGACACCGCGACCGCAGCCGACATCCGGCGCAGCGCCGAAGCCATCATGGAACGCTACGAGCGCCAAGAGGAGCAACGGCTGGTCGACGAGATCTTCGAGGCGGTCGCAGAAGGCCGGCCCGCCGCGACCGGGCTGGAGCCGTGCCTCTGGGCCGGCTCCGTGGCCGCCGTGCAACAGCTCGTGATCGACGAGGGTACGGCCGTTCCCGGCGTGGTCTGCGACGAGTCCGGCTGGCTGGGTACCACCGGCCGGCAGTGCCCGCTGTGCGGGCAGCCCACCCGGGAGACCCCGGACGTCCTCGACGAGCTGGCCGAATTCGTCATCGAGGAGGGCGGCGCGGTGGAACACGTCGCGGACAACTCGCAGCTGCGCCCGCATCGTGTCGCGGCGGCACTGCGCTTTCCGCTCCCGCCGCGTCCGTAACGCTGACCGGCGCCGCCCCACGCTGACAGAGCGTGGCTGTCCCATCCGGACCGACCAGCCATAGGGCACGGGGGCTCAGGAGATCGGAGCTCAACCCCGGACCGGCAGGAGGACGACATGACCTACCCGAACCGCAGCGCATCCAGCCTGCGCAACAACGACACCGTGCCACGGGGGCCGTCAGGCACCCGCCCGGCAACCCACGACGACAACACCGCTGACAGGCGCGACGGCACCGGACGGGCAACCATAGCGGTCGCCAGCTACCCCGACTACGCCCGCGCACAACGCGCCGTCGACTTCCTCTCCGACAGCCAATTCCCGGTCGACCGCGTCCGGATCGTCGGCTCCGACCTCCGACTGGTCGAACAGGTCCACGGCCGGATGACGACCGGCCGGGCGGCACTCGCCGGCGCCGGCACCGGCGCATGGTTCGGTCTGCTGATCGGTATCCTCTTCGGCGCGTTCGCCGTCGGCGCCTGGTGGCGGGTCCTGGTCTTCGCGGTCGTCGCCGGCGCGGTCTGGGGCGCCGCCTTCGGCGCGCTCGCCCACGCCATGACCCGGGGACAGCGCGACTTCACTTCCACCCCCACACTGCAAGCCGACAACTACACCATCACCGTCGACGCCGACGTGGCAGACCAGGCCCGCGAGATGCTCAGCCGGCTGCCGACAGACTCACCCAGATAGTCCACCTCCGCGCATGCGACCTGTCGGATGACCCTTGACGCGGAAGTCCTCCGCCCGGGCCGTCCGGGTTCGCCGGACGGGCCGGGGGTCGCATTCACCGGCTTGCCTCACGGCACGAAGACGGTCCGGACGCAGCCGTCCTTCTTGTCCTTGAAGATGTCGTAGCCGGTCGGACCCTGTTCCAGCGGCATGGTGTGAGTCGCCAGGTGCTCGGTCTTGAGCTTGCCCTTCGCCATGCGGTCCAAGACCTCAACCAAGACCAGCCGGTGAATGTGGACAGCCCCCGCATGTCTCTCCCGTGACCGGGTAGTCGGACGAGTGATCTCGGTCGGCAGACGAGTGAGGGGTATCGATGGCCACCATTGCTCGGCGTCGTCCGGAGATCGTCGTCGGCCTGGTGGCGACCCCGCCGGACTACCCGGCCCAGGTGGTTGCGCGGCTCGCCGCCGAGCTGGCCGATCGGCTCGCCGAGCGGGTGGACGCGGAGGTGCTCTGGACCGTCCGGGAAGGGTGGGGTGACGTGGCGCCGCGCCGCGACGGCGGCGTCGAGGCCCTGATCGACGATCTTGGTCGCCGTTGCGCCGATGCCCGGTGGGACGTCGCGATCTGCCTGACGGACCTCCCGCTGTACAGCGAGCGGGTGCCGCTTGTCGCGCACGTCTCCGCTCGGCGACGGGTTGCGGCGGTGTCCTTGCCCGCGCTGGGACTGTGCCAGCTCCGCGCGGTCCGCGCAGCCGTCCCGGATCTCGTGAGCCGGCTACTCACGGATGCCTCCGACGACCGGGTGTCGCCGGCCGGCTGGGCGCCGGCCGAACTGACCAGCCGGGTTGCCGCCGTCCGCCGCGTGGTGGGCGAGGAGACCGCGGAGCTGAGTTGCCTGGCTTCGCCGCTGACCGGCCGAATCCGGCTGGTGTCCGGCATGGTCCGGGCCAACCGCCCCGGGCGCGCCCTGCTGGGCCTGTCCAAACTCCTGGTCGGCGCCTTCGGCTCGGCCGCGTTCGCGCTCGCCTCGAACACCATCTGGAAGATGGGCGACGCACTCGGCGGACTCCGCCTCACCGTGATCATGCTGGTCGGGCTGACCGCGCTGGTGACCTGGCTGATCGTCGCGCACGACCTGTGGGAGCGACCGGACGAACAGACCCCGGCCGAGGTGGCCCGGCTGTTCAACCTGGGCACCGTCATCACGCTCACCCTGGCCACCACGGTCTCCTACCTCGTGCTGTTCACCGGCACAGTCCTCGCCGCGGGGCTCCTGATCGACACGTCGGTGCTGCGACAGGCCCTGCAGCGGCCGGTCGGTCTCACCGACTATCTGACACTCGCCTGGATCATCAGCTCACTGGCCACCGTCGGCGGCGCGATCGGCTCCGGGCTGGAGGACGAGGACACGGTGCGGGCCGCCGCGTACGGCTACCACCCCGAGCCCGGCGGCTGGCGGGACGAGAAGGACGCGTAGTCCCAGGGCCGGCGCCGGACGGATGCCGCGTTGGGCCGCCGCGTTCGCCGGGCGGCCCAACGCGGGTGCCCGTCAGGGCTTGAGCCGACGCAGGTCGTCGTCGGTCCACCGCGTCACCCATGTGCCGGGGCGCGTCATTCCAGCCACCAATACCCACCGCGGTGTCACCTAACCGAGCACGTTCGCCCTGCTCACTCGCTGTAGGTCAGGCCCTCGACGTGGCGCAGAGCCACCATTGGCCTGCAGCACGGTCACGGAGCCGCCGGACCGCAGCCAGATCGGTTGCACAAACGCCGATACGGGCACGGGGCGATTCGCTTCGAGTATGTACTGAGGATCTCGGCCCAGGTCCGGAGCCGAGGGAGGCATCGACGAACGGGGAACGCCTAATGAAGGCAGTAGTGTACGAGGGGCCGCGGCAGGTCAGCGTCAAGGATGTGCCGGACGCGCGGATCGAGCGGCCGACCGACGTCCTGGTTCGCATCACCTCGGCGAACATCTGCGGCTCGGACCTGCACATGTACGAGGGCCGGACCGATTTCGAGCGGGGCCGCTGGTTCGGGCACGAGAACCTGGGTCAGGTGGTCGAGGTCGGCGCCGGCGTCGACAAGATTCGGGTGGGCGACTGGGTCGTCCTGCCGTTCAACATCTCGTGCGGACACTGCAAGAACTGCGAGCGGCAGCTGACGAACTACTGCCTGACCGCCCAGCCGGAGCCGAACATGGCCGGCGCCGCGTACGGCTTCGCCGACATGGGCCCGTACGGCGGCGGGCAGGCGGAGCTGTTGCGCGTGCCCTGGGGGGACTTCAACTGCCTGCGGCTGGGTGAGGACGCCGAACAGCGCCAGACGGACTACGTGATGCTGGCCGACATCTTCCCGACCGGGTACCACGCCACCGAGATGGCCGGCGTGCAGCCCGGTGACCAGACGGTCATCTACGGCGCGGGCCCGGTCGGGCTGATGGCGGCCCTCTCGGCGACCATCCGCGGGGCGAGCAAGGTGATGGTCGTCGACCGGCATCCCGACCGGCTGCGACTGGCCGAGTCGATCGGCGCGATCGCCATCGACGACTCGAAGGTCGATCCGGTGCAGGCCGTTCTCGACGAGACGATGGGGCTGGGCGCCGACAACGGCTGCGAGTGCGTCGGCTACCAGGCGCACGAGCCCAACGGCGAGGAACACGCCAACCTGACGATGAACCGGTTGGTCGCCTCGGTCCGCTTCACCGGGAAGATCGGCAACGTCGGCGTCTTCGTACCCCAGGACCCCGGAGCCAACGACGAGCTGGCGAAGCAGGGCAAGCTCGCCTTCGACTACGGCATGTTCTGGTTCAAGGGCCAGCACATCGGCAGCGGCCAGGCGCCGGTCAAGAAGTACAACCGCCAGCTGCGCGACCTCATCGTCGCGGGCAAGGCCGAGCCGTCCTTCATCGTCAGCCACGAGCTGCCCCTCGACCGCGCGCCGGAGGCCTACGAGCACTTCGACAAGCGGGACAAGGGCTGGACGAAGGTCGTCCTGCACCCGGCGATGGCAGGGGCGGGTGCGTGACATGGCTGGAGTGCTGAACGGACGCCGCGTCGCCATCCTCGCGGCCGACGGGGTGGAGCGGGTCGAGCTGGAGCGGCCGCGGCAGGCGCTGGAGGACGCCGGCGCTCACACCGCCGTCGTCTCCATCGCCACCGGCGAGATCCGGGCCCGCGACCACGACCTCGACGATGCCGGCACCTTCACGGTCGACCAACTGGTCGGCACGACTTCGATCGACGACTACGAGGCGCTGCTCCTGCCGGGCGGGACCGTGAACCCGGACAAGCTGCGGATGGAACCTGCCGCGGTGCGGTTCGTCCGGGACTTCGTCCAGTCGGGCAAGCCGGTCGCTGCCATCTGCCACGGCCCGTGGAACTTCGTCGAGGCCGACGTCGCGCGGGGTCGCCGGCTGACCTCGTGGCCGAGCGTGCGCACCGACCTGCGCAACGCCGGTGCGGAGGTGGTCGACGAGCAAGTCGTCACCGACGGCAACATCACCACGAGCCGGTCGCCCGACGACCTGCCCGCGTTCTGCGAGCGCATCGTGCAGGAGTTCGCCAAAGCCCCGGCGTCCGCCGGAGCTGCACGCCGGGCATGAGCTCGTCGATCGTCCGCGACCGCGACGCCGCGACGCGAGCGCGGGGGCGTGCACCTGTCACCCCCGCCGCCCGTCGCGGCGGGGGGCGATGGTTCGCTCGACGGCCTACCGGTAGATGCCGACGCCTGGGCCGTGAGGTGTGCCGCGGCGGGCGATGTGGGCGGACGGCGTTGCGGTGCTTGTCGTGGTCGTAGCCGCGGTCGGCGAAGAGTTCGGTCGGTCGTCGCCTGCAACGGTCCCGCGGCGCCCTACCTCGCCGGACGCCGCGGCGGTGTTACGGCCCGGGCCGGCGCAGATACTCAGCAACGTTCTGGTGCTTGCGGTCGCGGGCCTTCGCCGCCTTCTCCGCGGCCGTCTCCTCGGCGATCGGGGTCTTCGCGGAGCGCCCGACCTCTTCCTTGTTGCGATACACGACCGGTGGCATCCCGCGGATCGCCGCGAGGACGTCGGGTGGTGCGCCCTCCCGTTCCGCCTCCCGCAGCAGCGCCTCCCTGTCCGCCGGGTAGTCGGCCGCGTTCAGGTATCGCAGTACCTCCCGCGTCGTAGCAACGCGGCCTGCGCCCGGGCGAGGCGGGCCTGCTGAGCAACGACCTTGGTCTTGGCCTCGATACTGACCGGCGGGCGCCCGACAGCGCGCCGCCGTCCCGCGGCCTGATCCTGCAGAGGTGCGCGAGGCGGCGGGGGCCTCGGCACGTACCGGGAAGACGCGGCTCCAGGTCCGCCCGTCGTCGCTCGAGGTGTACACCTGGTCGTGCTCGACGCCGCCGGTGAGCCGGAGCCGGCCGTCCGGGTCGACGGCGATGTCGCCGGCCACGGGTGCGGTACGTGCGGTCCAGGTGACGCCGCCGTCTGCGGTGGTGAACAGCTCGGCCCGCGAGAACGCCTTGCTGGTGGTGATCTGCGCGAGCAGGGCGCCGTGCGTCGCGTCGCGGAACGCGAGATGCAGTGCGCCGATTTCGGAGCGCGTCGGGATGGTGGTGGTACGCCACGTCGCGGCGCCGTCGCGGGTACGCGCGACCGCGATGCCGCCGGACCCGGTCGAGGCCACCCATCCCTGCCGTTCGTCGCGGAAATGCGCCGCCCGCGCGCCCCCGCCGGCCAGGTCCAATGTGGATGCCGCGAAGGTGCCGCCGCCGTCGTGGGACAGCAGCAGCTCGCCGCGGCTGCCGCTGATGGCGGTCCGGTGCATCGCTACGAGTTGGTCGGTCTGCTGTGGTGTGGTCGGTGTGGGCGGGTGCTGAACCCGTGCTGGTCGCACGGGCGGGCGGCGTACCGGTGCCGGCACGGCTACACCAGCGCCCGGCCACAGCGTGAGCGTCCGAGAAACCTGTACGTGAGGGAAGACTTCGTCACTGTTGCACAGCGAGACCGGATTGACAGCGAGGTAGCTCAGCGCCGCGACGATCGCGTCGATGATGAGCGCTGTAGTGCGACGGGTGATTGCCCACCCGCTCTTGTTCTCACCTACGCATGGAGGTTTGCGAGGTCGGCTCTGGGCAGATGGCTGTCCGCCGTACGGAGGCGCTGCGCGCCGCCGAGCCGACCACCTGACGAGCCCCGACCGCCGGAAAGGCGACGTGGCCGTGCCCCAGCAGGAGCTTCGTGATGCCCGACAGAAACCGCATGCCGGCAGTGCGGCTCGATACCTCAGTACCCGCCCTGCTCGTCAGGATCGGCCACTATCCGGTACACGCCGGCACGCTCGGTGTGGTCCGCTCGTTAGGCCGGCTCGGCGTCCCGGTGTACGTGATCACCGAAGACCGCCTCACCCCGATCGCGCTCTCGCGCTACGTCGTCGGTCGCTTCGTGTGGCCGGACAGCCAGTGGCACGACACCGGGCAGCTGGTCGAGAACCTGTGCGCGATCGGCCGCTCGCTTGGACGGCCCGTCGTTCCGGTGGCCACCGACGACGAAGCCGCCGTACTGCTGGCAGAGCACGCTGCCACGCTCGGGGAGCACTTCCTGCTGCCGCGGGTGGCGCCGACCCTGCCGAGGCGACTGGCGAGCAAACGCGGGCTGTTCGAGCTGTGCGCGGCCCACGACGTCCCGACGCCGCACACCGTCTTTCCCACCTCCCGCGAGGACCTACTCAGGCTCGCGGGCGAGCTGACGTTCCCGGTGGTCGCCAAGAACGTGGCGCCGTGGACGCGGCTGCGAGCGGCGGCGGTGCCGACGACAACCATCGTGTCCAGCGCTCATGAACTCCTGAACCGCTTCGCCGGGTTCGACGACCTCTCACGCGTGCTGCTGCAGGAGTACATCCCGCACGAGCAGGCCGAGGACTGGTTCGTGCACGCCTACTGTGACGAGGGATCGGCGACGGTGTTGAGTTTCGTCGGCCGGAAGGCGTACGCGTGGCCGCCGGGACGCGGGAGCACCGCCGACGCGCGCTCGGCCCGGAACCCGGCGCTGAACGCGTTGACCGAGAGGTTCTGCAAGGAGATCGGTTACCGCGGGGTGAATGACCTCGACTGGAGGTACGACCGGCGCGACGGCCGCCTCAAGTTGGTGGACTTCAACCCTCGCGTCGGCGCGCAGTTCAGGTTCGGCCAGACCGAGGACGGCGTCGATGTGGTGCGCGCCCTGCACCTGGGCATGACCGGCCGAACCGTGCCGGCAGGCGATCAGGACTGCTCGCGTCGGCTGATCGTGGAAAATCTCTATGCCCCGGCCAAGGTACTGCACCGGCTGGCCCGCCTGCCGGCGCCGGCCGCGTCGCCGGGTGTTCGCAGCCACGGTGCCTGGCTCGAGGGGAGCGGGCCGGATCCGCTGCCGGTGCTCGCGATGGTGCTCCGCTTCGGCGGGCAGGCCGTCGCCTCGGTGTCCCGCGCTGCCTACCGCCGGGTGCGGCTGCGGCTGGCCGGACGCTCGCGGACCTCCACCAAGCTCCGATCACATGCGGGCCGTCCAGGGGGCAGCCGGTGACCTCGCTACGGACCCCACGGGTCTCCATCGGCATTCCCGCATACAACGAGGCCGCCAACATCGGCCGCCTCGTACGCGGCCTCCTCGCGCAGGACGAGACCGGCTACGAACTCGTCGAGATCGTCGTCGCCTCCGACGGCTCATCAGACGACACCGCCGCCATCGTGCAGGGCTTTTCCGACCAGCGCGTCAAGCTCCGCGACTCGCGGGAGCGGCTCGGCAAGACGACCCGCATGAACCAGCTCCTGTCGGACTTCGACGGTGACATCCTCATCCTCCTCGACGCCGACGTGGCGGTCGGCGCGCCGGACTTCGTCTCGTGCGCCGCCCGAGACTTCCGGCCCAAGTACGGGGTGATGGCCGTCAACGCCGTGCCGCTCGCTGGCCGCACCCTTGTCGAGAAGTGCGTGGTCGCAGGCTCATCGGCGGTCGAGCAGGCCGCCGCCCACTGGGACGGTGGCTCGAACTATCTGGCGTTCCGGGGCGCATGCCTGGTCCTGGGACAGGAATTCGCCCGACGGCTCGAGCTGCCGGCGTCGCTCGTCAGCAACGACGCCTACGTCTACTTCTGCGCCCGTCAGCTCGGCTACACACCGAAGTACGCCCGCGAGATCCGGGTGCGGTTCCGGGTCCCCGCCACCATTCGCGACCACCTGCGCCAGTCGGAGCGCTTCCAGCATTCGAGCGCCGAGCTGGCTCGGGCGCTCGCGGACCTCAGCATCCCCACGTCGTACCGCGTCCCCCGCGGCATCCTCGTCCGCGCCTTCCTGACGCAGCTGCGCAGACGACCCCTCGCGCTCGTCGGATACGTCGTCCTGACCGTCCACACCCGCGTGCACATCGGTAGGAAACCCGACGTCACCTGGGACATCGCCACGTCGACCAAGGAACTTGGTATCGCGTCATGCACCACCGAGCAGTGAACACGACAATCTTCTTCGACTATGAGAGCACGTGGGGCATGCCCGCCGCGATGCCCTACGACCTGGCCTCCGCCACCACCGCCCTGCTCGGCGTGCTCGGGCGCCACGGCGCCAGAGCGGTATTCAACACCACCGGCAAGATCGTGGAGGAGCAGCCGGAACTGATCACCCGCATCGCGGACGCCGGGCACGAGATCGCCATCCACGGGTATGACCACACCAACCCGGCACACATGACCGCCGCCGACAACCGGCAGTTCGAGGCCGACCTGGCGGCCGTGGAGGCCAGGATCGTCGAGCTCACCGGCACCCGTCCGGTCGGTTTTCGCTCGCCACACCTCGGCGCGCCGAGATTCTTCGACGCCGCCACGTACGACATCTTCGAGCGCCGGGGCTACGCCTGGGCCTCGAACCGGGAGATCCGCTTCGTCGACGAAGCCACCTCGCCCCTCGTCATCGGCCGTGGCGACGTCATCGGCCTGGTCGGCAAGCTCATCAGCCGCCTCGGTCTCGACCGGGTCCGGCTGCTGCGCCGGGCGGGGTTCGTCCTGCTCAACCTGGACCTCGTCTGGCGCGATCGGACGAGGCATTCCGCGAGCCGCGTCGCCAACCTCGTCTGGCTCATGCGGCCGGCTCCGTTCCGGCGCAGGCAGCTGACCGAGATCCCCGTACTGTCGCCCCTGGACGTCGACTTCCTGAGCGCTCGCGTCGACCCCGCGAAGCCGTCGTTACAGAGCGAGGTCGACCACATGGTGAACAGCCTCTGCCGCCTCTTCGACGAGGCCCGCGAGCACTTCAACCTCAACTTCCACGACTGGACCATCGGCACATCGAACCGCATCGAGGTGCTCGACCGGACCGTCGCGTACATCGCCGCCAGTGGTCGCGCCCGGTGGGTGCTGGCCCGCGAAGGATCGATCCCGCGCCATGCCTAGTCTCACCCGGCAACGCTCGGCCGCGGCCAGCGGGGTCGTTCTCATGCTCCGGTTCGGGGTCGGCGCCGTCCTCAACTACAGCCTCGGGGTCGCCTTGGCCTGGATGCTGACGCCGTCGCAGTTCGGTTCCGTCAGTGTCCTCCAGAATGTCCAGTTCCTCTGCTCCGCGCTGCTGTCCGCCGGCTTCCCTTGGGCCCTCACGGGCGTCATCGCGCAGGCGGACGGCCGCCTCGGCGTCGACGCGGCGTATCGGGCTGCTCTGGTGGGCAATCTCGGCTTCGGCGCCCTGCTCGCGCTCGTCTTCGTGGGTGCGCAGATCACTCGCGGCGTGGTGCCTGGCATCTCCGTCGCGACGGCAGCGGTGATCGCGGCGACGATCGCGATAGCCTCGGTGAGCACGACCCTGCAGGGAGCGTTGCACGGAGAGCGGCGCTTCGACGGCCTGGGCTTCATGCAGACGACGGGCATCGGCATGAAGGTCGCGTTGACGCTGATGCTCGTAAGCCTGATGCCGCTGCGGATCGGCGGGGCCGCCGTCGGATTCCTTGGTGGCGCGATCGCGGCGGCGGTTGTCGGCGCCTGGGCACTGCGGGACCGGCTGCCCCGGCCCGGCCCGATAGCCTGGCGCGCCACCACATCCCGAGCAGTGTCGATGGGCATCGCCACCTCCGCGGTCAGCCTGATCCTGACGACCGATGTCGTCGCCCTGAGCCTCATCGGCCAGCGGCACGGTGTGAGCGCGGGCGACATCGCGGTCTACCAGGCGGCGGCGGTGCTCGCGCGGGCGCCGTACTTCGTGGCCGAGACCCTCAGCAGCGCCGTGTTCCCCTTCATCGCGAAGGCGGAGACCGCGGCCGCGGTGAGATCCTGGTTTCTCGCCGCCTACCGATGGGTGCCGCTCGCGCTGGTGCCCTTGCAGTTGATCCTGCTGGTCGCCCCGGAAACCGCGCTGGCGTTGTTCTTTCCCGCACCGTACGAACGCGGCGCGGACCTGCTGCGCATCCTTGCCGTCGGCACCCTGGGGCTGCTGACCGCCGACATGCTGCTCAAGACGCTCTACGCGCGCGGCCTGACGGCGTCGTTGGCGCGGCGGGTCCCCATCGCGCTGATGGTCGAGGCGATCGCCCTCGCCGTGGCCGTGCCCCGGTGGGGAACGACGGGCGCCGCTGTCGCCTTCGCCGTGGGGAGTTGGACCGGGGCGATAGTGCTCGGTCAACTCTTCGTCAGCCACTACGGCACGTCCTGGCCGAGCCGGAGGGTCGCCTTGCGATACCCGCTGACCCTTGCGCCGCTGGTGGTACTGCTCGCGGCGGCCGATGTCGTGCCGGAGCTGCCCGCCCTGGCGGTGATCGCAGTCGGCCTCGCCCTCTATGCGGTCGCCGCCGTCCAGGCGCGGCTGCTGCGGGACGACGAAGTGGCCCGCGTCCGGACGTTCCTGCGGCGGTTGCGACCGAAGCGACGGGCCGCTCAGGCGTGAACAGGCACATGACGAGAATGCGGTGGATCCAGTATGTGTCCATCACAACCGTGCTGCTGGGGTACGGCTTGTTCGTGCACGCTACGGGAACCGGTCTCACCACCGTGGATCTGGAGGCGGAGTCGATGCGGGTGACGTCCGGCGCGGCCGGCACGTACCGCGATCCCGAGGCCAACGGCGGAAAAGCCCTGCAGATGTGGACGGACGCGACCGCAAGCGCGGAACTCACCGTGCCGGCGGGGGCCCAGCTCGTTGTACGTGCTCGCGGCGACCAGTGCTCCGGCGCCCCGGCCATGCGGGTACAGGTGGACGGCCGGCTGGTCGAGACGGTCCAGGTGCACGCGTCCTCATGGGCCGACTACGCCATCGCCGGCTCTTGGGGAGCAGGTGCGCACACGCTGTCCCTGAGCTTCGCGAACGACCTCGCCACCGACGCGTGCGATCGCAACCTCCACCTTGACCGCGCCGTCTTCGATACGTCGGACCCGGCGTCGTCGCCGCGCGCACAGGCCCGGGTGCTCTGGGGCCTGGGACCCGGAATCGGGGACGCCGTCGCGGCCCCGCTGTACCGCGACACTGGCATGGGCATGGTCACGACCTGGTACAACGGCCCCGGCGATCTGGCGTGGATCAGCGGGTACGCCCGGCCGTCGACGATTTCTGATCTCTACGGATCCGGCAAGGCGGTCGAGCTGGTGGTGTGGCTCGCGGACCACCCGGAGTACGCGGTCAGTGAACAGTTCCAACGCGACATCAAGGTCGTCACCTCGGCGTTGAAGGGCAGCGGGCCGCACTTCGGGCCGCTCTACGTCGTCCTCTTCACCGAGTGGGAGACCTACTCGTCCGACCCCGGGTACCCCGCCCGCCTGAAGGCGGCATACCTCGAGGCGGCCGCTGCCGTCCGCGCTGAATACGCCGGCGCACGTGTCGCACTCGGCTTCGGCGGCTACCTGTGGGGCAGCTGGGGCGACCGCGACCTGTCGTTCTGGTCCGACGCGATCGCCGCGAGCGACTTCACCGCGGTCCAGCAGATGCACGCCTGCGACTACGAGCACGACGGGCAGAGCGCGCTGGTTCCCCAGATCCAGACTTCCGTACGACAGTTGGGCTCGTACGGCAAGCGGGTCATGATTTCGCATTTCAAGCTGTGGGGCAGCCCCGAATGCCAGGTGAAAGCCTTCACCAAGTTCACCGAGACGGTGTTGACGGACTCCTCGATGGCGGCGCTGACGAACGACGGGCTCTTCGCGTGGAACTTCATGCCGGATCACTATCTCGACGACCCCGGTCCGATCCGCGGCGCATCGGCGGGCCTTATCGGCAGGTATTCGGCATCGCTTCCGCCGTCGCTGAACACTCCGACGGCCGGCCTTCCCGGCTAGGCGAACTCCGCATTCTTCCGCAGGCGGGTACAGGAGGCTGCTAGGCTCGGCGACAAAGCCCAAGAATTGGGCGTAGGCCCTGGTCGGATGCGGACTCGATTCAAGAGCCGGCAGCAAGGGAATCAACGATTCTTCGGCTATTGAAGGTCGCACCAAATCATCGATCGAATTCCGCACAGGTAAGGTTGTTAAATTGCGCCTGCAGCAACGAGGAAGTCAGGAAGATTCCGAACGTTCTGTCGAGGCCCGTGCTGTCGGCGGATCCCTCATCTCCGACGTCGCGCGACCCGCGGTGGACCTCGAAATCATCATCCCGGCATACAACGAGGAGACCCGTCTCGGCGCGACGCTTCGGGACCTGGCGAACAAGACCGCCCGGCTGCCGTGGAGCGTCGGCATCGTGGTCGTCGACAACGGCAGCACGGATCGGACCGCGGACGTCGCCGACCACGCCTGCGACGGTCTGCGCGTCCACGTGATCGGCTGCTCACGCCAGGGGAAGGGAGCCGCCGTCCGGCGCGGAATTCTGACCTCGCGGGCGCGTTGGGTCGGGTTCTGCGACGCCGACTCGTCGACACCCGCCGATCTAATCCCAGGCGTCGTCGGACTTCTGTCCGCCGGTCACCGGATCATCGTCGGATCCAGGTACTGCAGTGGCGGCCGGCTCCTCGTCCGCCAGCCCCTGATCCGGCGCATGGGCAGCATCGGATTCCGGTCGCTGAGCCGGGGCATGGTCGGTGACCTGTCCGACACGCAGTGCGGCTTCAAATTCTTCCAGGCGCCGCTCGCTCGGCAACTGTTCATGCAATCACGTCTGTCAGGATTTGCGTTCGACCTCGAATTACTCGCCCTGGCACACCGGGCGAACATTCCGATCACCGAACTGCCGGTCGACTGGACGGAGCGCGGAGGCTCGACGTTGCGTCTGGTCAGAGACGGCGCCCGCGCCTATCTGGAATTGATCAGCCTCCGCATTCTCGGCAGCGGCCCCGGCGACCCGCTGGTGCTGCGACCCGCAATTATCGCCCAGCCACGGGAGCGGGAACGAATGCTTCTCGAACCATGATTTGCGTCCGCTGACAGAAACTCGTTCATTCGACCCAGGGAGGAAACGCGGTGACGGTTCAGCACGTCGCTGTGCTCAATTGGCGGGACAGGAGTCACCCGCGTGCCGGCGGCGCCGAACTGTACTGCGAGCAGGTTGCCCAGCACCTTGTGCGGCAGGGCGTGAAGGTCACATACCTGACGGCTCGAGTATCCGGTCGCCCGGCCGTCGAGGAGCGACACGGCTTTCGCATCGTCCGCATGGGGGGGACGTTCACGGTCTACCTCGCGGTGCTGGTGTGGCTCTGGCGACACCGCAAGCACATCGACGGTGTCGTCGACTCCCAGAACGGGATTCCGTTCTTCGCCCCACTCGCAGTCGGGCGTCGGGTCCCGGTGGTCCTCCTGATCCACCACGTCCACCAGCGACAGTTCGCGGAGTACTTCGGCTGGCCGATGCGGTGGATCGGCCGGTGGCTGGAGAAGACCGCCACCGGACTGGTCTACGGCCACCGGGCGATCGTGACCGTCTCGCCCTCCTCCCGGAACGCGATTCGCCGGGAGCTCGGGCTCAAGGGGAAGGTCTTCATCGTCCCGTGCGGGATGGACCGCCCCGTCGTACCGGACATCGGACGCCGGGCGGCCCAGCCGCGCATCGTCTGCGTCAGTCGCCTCGTGCCACACAAACGGATGGACCTCGTGCTCGAGGCCTTCGCCAAGGCCAGGACCGTAGTGGGCGAGCTGGAGCTGCACCTGGTCGGCGACGGCCCCGAACTCGACGGCGTTCGCGCGTACGTCAAGCGGCTCGGGCTTGAACCATCCGTCGTCATCTACGGACGCGTCACCGATGCCGAGCGGACAGCGATACTGCAGACGGCGTGGATCACCGTCAGCGCGTCCACCGGCGAAGGATGGGGACTGAGCATCCTGGAGGCGGCCGCGCTCGGCGTGCCGGCGGTGGCACTGCGGGTGGCCGGGGTGCAGGACGCGGTTCTCGACGGTCGAACCGGCGTGCTGATCGACGACGAGTCGCAGCTCGCCGACGCGATCGTCGGCCTCATCGAGCGCCTCGGCCGCTCCTCGGAGGCAGTGGCATGGGCATCGCGGGCATGTGCATGGTCCGCGCAGTTCACCTGGGAGCGGACTGCGGGGCGGATCCGGCTCGTGCTGGCTGCCGAAGCGGCCCGGCTCGCGCTTCGCCGGGCCGATCACCGTGCGGGTGGTGACGTCGTGACGGTCGTCGAGCTGTCCGGAGCGGCACTGCCGGACGCCGAGGATCTGCGGATGCGGTGCCGGCATACCGACACCTGGTTGGCGCGCGGCGACCGGATCGTCGGCCTCATCCACGGCGCCGACGAGGTCGACGCACTTACCGTGCTGCAACGCGCCGGGGTGCAGCCCAGCGAGCAGGTCTGCGTCCGCCTTCGCGTCGGCCGGCCCCACGACCTGCTGGAGTACGCGTGAGCAACAGCACCACACAAGCGGCGCCGCCGATCCCGCGTGATTCCTCCGCCGAACAGCTCGGGACGTCGGCGGCACCGGTGGACCCGGAGCGCGTGGGCAAACCCCGGTCGCTGCGTGTTCCGGCGGCGCTGGCCGTCATCGTCGCGGTCGGGGCCCTGCTGCGCGTGGTTCCGCTGCGGAGCGTGTGGCTCGACGAGGCGATCAGCATCGGACAGGCACGCCTGCCGTACCTCACCATGCTGCACGACCTTCGCTCGGCCGACGTCCATCCGCCGCTGTGGGGAAGCGTTCTCTGGCTGGACGTCCGCCTGTTCGGCGACGGTCCGCTCGCGGTCCGCATCCCCTCCCTGATCATCGGCACCCTCTCCATTCCGTTGGTGTACCTGGTCGCCCGTGAGCTCTACGACCGGCGCGCGGGTGTCGCGGCGGCGCTGCTCATCGCGGTGTCTCCCGTCGCCGTCTGGTACTCCGCGGAAGCGCGGATGTACGCGTTCTACATCTTCTGGTCGCTCCTCGCTGTGCTCGGACAGGCACGAGCGATCCGGCGTGGGGGATGGCTGGACTGGGGCCTGTTCGCGGTCGCCTCTGCTGGCCTCGTCTATACCCACTACTTCTCGCTGCTGCAGCTGTGCACCCAGCACCTGGTGTTCGCCGCCATCGTGATCCGGCGCGGGCTCAAGCGGGAGCAGATGGCGCGCAGACTGCTTGTCGGGTGGTTGTCAGCGACCGTGGTGACGGTCGTGCTGCTGCTGCCGCTGGTTCCGTACGCTGGGGAGCAGGTCGGGGACTTCATCGGGTCGAGCGGCGGCGCCTCCGGGAGCAATACTGCGACGGGCGGCGAAGGTTCGCGCTTCATCTCCCTCTACGTAATCCTGGCCAACCTGGCCTGGGCGATGTGGGGCTACCACTCCGACGCCGCGATGGAGCGGTTGGTCGCGCTGTGGCCGGTCGGCATGCTCGCCATCCTGCTCCTGCTCGGCCGGGGACGCTCCCGCTCCACCGCTTTGCTGGTGTCGCTCGTCATCGTTCCGTTCGCACTCGCGTACCTGCTCGGCACGAAGCAGCGGACCTTCTTCGAGCTGCGGTACTTCATCTCGGTGCTGCCACCGTTGCTCATCCTCACCGCCCGTGCGGCGACCGGCTGGCTGCGAACCACGACCGCGAGAGCGACGGCGGTCGCCGCGATCGCGCTGACCATGATCGTCGGCCTCGGGGACCAGCAACTGAACTCGGCCAATCCGAGGCTCTACGACTACAACGGAGCCTTTCGCCTCGTGAACGAGGAGGCCCGCCCCGGTGACGTCATCCTGTTCGCCCCCGGGTACCTCGAGGTATTGGTGAGCTACTACCACCCCGCCGTCACCGCCGTGCCGATCAGGGGCGGCGTCCCGCTGCCGGCGCAGCACGGTGGCCGCACGTTCCTCATGGCGAGCTATCTCGACAACCCGGACAACGCGAGCCTGGTGGGCCAGGCGCTGGCACAACTCGACATCGGAGGGCGGACAGTGCAGCGGGTGGAGCACCGGGAGAACGTCACGATCTGGATCCTGCAATGACCATGACCATGACCATGACCGAGGCGGAGCCCGGCCAGCGAGCCGACCCGAGAACCACCGCGCCACGGTGGCAGCCGCGCCGCGCCAGCCGGCGTGAGGCGATGGCGTTTCGGCTGCTGGTCATGCTGAGCCTGACCGCATCGGTGTGGTACTTCGGATGGCTGCTGCAGCCCGGCCGGGTGGGCAATCCGGTCCTGTACTGGGTGCTGGTTCTGGCCGAGACGTTCAATCTGGTGCAGGCGCTCGGATTCTGGTGGACCTGTGCGCACAACCGGGCGTCACCGCGGCCCAGGTTCCGCCGGACCCCGAAGGCGTACGTGGATGTGCTGATCCCCGTCTACAACGAACCCGTGGAGATCATCGCGCCCGTCGTGGAGGCCGCGGTCCGGCTCAAGGGTGCACGACCGCGCGTGGCGATCCTGGACGACGGGAACAACCCCGAGGTGCGAGCCCTCGCGGCGCGGTTCGGGGCGAAGTACCTGCGCCGCGGGTCGAACCGGGGCGCGAAGGCCGGCAACATCAACGACGCCCTGAAGCGCACGCATTCGCCGCTGGTCGCGGTCCTTGACTGCGACCACGTGCCCGGCCCGCGGTTCCTCGAAGCCACCGTCGGCTACTTCAAGAGCCGCGACGTCGCGTTCGTGCAGTCACCGCAGTACTACGCGAACGCTGCCGAGAACGCGGTGGCCCAGGCGGCGTGGTCGCAGCAGGCGCTGTTCTTCGGCAGCATCGCCAACGGCAAGGCCGGGCTGAGCTCGATGTTCTGCTGCGGCACCAACATCGTCTTCCGCCGCGCCGCACTCGAGTCAACGGGCGGCTTCCCCGAGCAAACGGTCACCGAGGACTTCGAACTGTCCGTGCGACTGCACGCGGACGGCTGGAAGTCCGTATACGTGCCCGAGGTGCTGGCCCAGGGACTGGGACCGGAGGACATGTCATCGTACGTGAGCCAGCAGCTGCGCTGGTCCCGCGGATGCATCTCGGCGATTCCGCTCGTGCTTCGCTCGCGGCTGCCGATGCGACTGCGGCTGCAGTACCTGCTGTCCGCCTCGTACTTCCTGTACGGCTGGACCCTGCTCATCTACATGCTGATGCCGCTGGCGCGGATCGCGTTCGGGTGGCAGCCACTGGCGTCCGCGAGCGCGGCGGACTTCCTCTTCCACTTCGCGCCATACTTTCTGCTCTCCATCGCCAGCGTCGCGGCGGCCGGATTCGGCACGTACACCTATACCGCCTTCGCTCTCGCGGCGACGAGTTTCTGGATAGGCATCGTCTGCACGGTCCGCGCGGTGCTGCGACGACCGGCGAGGTTCGTGGTGACGCCCAAGCGCGGAAGCAGCGGGTGGCAGCCTGCCGCCGTCGCGCCCTCGCTGGCCGCGATCGGCGTGCTCATGGCCGTGTCCGGGTGGGGGCTGCTGCGCGACCCCACGCCGGGGATCCTCAACGCCGTCGCGTTCGCGTTGGTTCATGCCGCCATCCTGTTGCGGGGCGCCGTGCCCGCGCTCCGGTTGCAGCGGCGGAAGGTCTCCCCGGTCGACTCAGCCCTCGAACGCACCGGCGTCGGTGTCCGGCAGCGGGCGCCCGCTGGCGCCCCGGCATCGTCCAAGCCGTTGCCCGCGGCGGGACGCGCCGTCGAGGGGATCGCCAAACCCCGTGTGTCGCCGGACGGGCCGGTTACCTCGGGCGAAAACGTGACGACACCGACCGAGAACAACGTCAGCGCATGACCGCCGGTAGGTGCCTGTCGGGCTCGTAAATCCGGTTGGGGCTATGACGTGCGGTTTTTGTGTGGAGTCTGCCCGGCGGTAGCGGCGAGTGTTCCATCGATCCGCTCCTGCGAGTCCGCTGCATGAGGTCAACGACCAACCGCGCGCACGCGCGGTTCACGGAAGGAGTGCCCAGGGCCAGCATGGCGCCGTCAGTAGGGGATGATGCAGACAGGCGGGGGCAGCAGCGGCAACTGCTCGGCAGCGGGATGCTACTACTCTTCATTGCTCTGATCGGCTGTTTCACCGCTTGGGGCATAGCGCAGGACCTGACCACGCCGATGGTGGCAGGCTTCAAGCGCATCTTCGAGATGAGCACCTTCCAGGCGTCGCTCGTCCAGTTGGCTTACTTCGGCGCGTACTTCCTGCTCGCGCTTCCGGCGGCCTTCATCAACCAGCGTTTCGGCTACAAGACGGGAATCCTCACCGGACTGGGGCTGGCGGCGCTGGGCGCCTTCCTCTTCTACCCGGCGAGCAAGATCATGACGTACGAGGCGTTCCTGCTGGCCCTGTTCGCGATGGCCGCCGGCTGCTCGATCCTGGAGACCTCCGCGAACCCGTACGTCATGTCGCTCGGCCCGGAGGAGACGGCGACCTGGCGGCTGAACTTCGCCCAGGCATTCAATCCGTTGGGGACGAACATCGGTGTGCTGCTGGCTTCGACGCTCATCCTGCCCAAACTCGTGGACCCGGTGGACATCTCGTCACTGAGCCCAGCCCAGCTGCACACCGTCCGCGCGGGCGAGCTCGGCGCCGTGATGGCCCCTTACCTGGGGCTGGCCTTCCTCCTGCTGCTCATCGCCGTCGCCATCGCGAGTCAGAAGGCGCCGCCGATCATCGAGGAGTTCCCCGATGCCGGCCCGCACGTCGGCGGCACCGGTCACCTGTTCGGCGTGCTGTGGCGCAGCAAGCGCTACCGCTTCGGGGTGATCGCCCAGTTTGCGAACGTCGCGGCTCAGGTGTGCACCTGGACGTTCCTGATCCAGTATGTACAACAGGCACTGGGCGGCAGCCTGCAGAAGGGCGGCGCCTACCTTCAGGTCAGCTTGCTCGTCTTCCTCGGATCACGCTTCCTGATGACGTGGGTGATTGGTCGCGTGCGCGCCACCAAGGTGCTCGCCGTGCTGGCCTTGCTGGCAGTGATGCTCTGCGTGTTCGCGATATCGAGTCCCAACCTCGCCGGGGTCCTCGCCGTGGTCGCCCTGTCCTTCTGTCTGTCTCTCATGTTCCCGACAATCTACGGCGTTGCCCTCAAAGGGCTCGGGCCGGCGACCAAGTTCGGCGCCGCCGGCCTCGTGATGGCCATCGTGGGCGGCGCGATCATGCCGCTGCTCCAGGGCAAGCTCGTGGACCAGACGAGCGCGGCGACCTCCTTTGCCGTCCCAGCCGCATGCTTCGCCGTCGTCGGGCTCTACGCCCTCTACGACCTCAGAGCCGCGCCCGGATCCGTCCGCGGGAGCACCGAGTCGGGCCTGCCCGGCGATTCCGGGCCGAACACCGTCACCGGGAGCGCGGCATGAACCGCCAGCGCCGCGCGGTCGCGGTAGTCGCAGTCATAGCGCTCGCCGTGGCCGGCTGCGGTGCGCAGAAGCCGACGAGCGCCACGACGGACACCAAGCAGCTCGAGGTCATGTCGTGGTGGACCTCCGGGTCGGAGGCCGCCGCGCTGAACGTCCTCTTGTCAGCCGTGCACCAGACGAATCCGAATGTCGACGTCGTCAACGCCGCGGTCGCAGGCGGCGCCGGGTCACAGGCGGTCGTGGCGCTGGCCAAACGGCTGCAGCACGGCAACCCACCCGACGTCTGGCAGACCTTCACGGGCAAGTCCGTGCAAGGCTACGCCGACCGCGGCGTCATCCGCGACGTCACGTCGGTCTTCGCCGACGGTGACCTGCGCGCGACGATGCAACCGACCATCCTGCATTCGCTCATGCACGACGGCAAGCCGTACGGGGTGCCGACGGGTGCCCATCGCAGCAATATGCTGTGGTTCAACACCGAGCTACTCAACCGAGCCGGCGTCGCGCTGCCCTCCAGCGACTACACCCTTGCCGCGTTCCTAGACAGTCTGCAGAAGGTCAGGGCCTCCGGAGCCACCCCGCTGTGTCTCGGCGGCAAGGACCCGTTCACCACCGTCGAGCTGTTCGAGAACGTGCTGCTCAGCATCATCGGGGTGAAGGGCTGGCAGGACATGGCCGGCGACCGCCTCAACTGGCGCAGCGCGCAGGTGCGGACGGCGCTGCGGACCTTCGGCGACATCCTCGCGTACGCCGATCCCGAAGCCGGTACGTTGACCTGGGACGCGGCGACAAAGAAGCTCGCCACCGGTGGTTGCGCCTTCGAGTCCCTGAACGACTCCGCGTACGGCGAGCTGGTCGCCGATGGCGCACGGGAGGGCAAAGACTTCGGAGCTGTGCCGTTTCCCGGCACCGGCGACAGCTTCCTCGCGGTTGTCGACGTCTTCGTGGCCGCGACCAGGGCCAGGAACGCCAAGAACGCCCTTGCCTTCCTCAGCGACATCAGCAAGCCGGCGACCCAGATCCCGTTCAGCAAGGCGAAGGGGTCAGTACCGGTGCTCCGGAACGTCGACACTTCGCCCCTGTCCGCCTACCAGCGCGATGCCTCGAAGAGCCTCTGGGGCTCATCGGTGCTGCTGTCGGTCGCTCACGGCGAGGCCATGAGCCCGGAGTTCCAGGAGGGCTTCTACGACGCCGTGTCGAACTACGTACGCACCCACGACCCGGACGCCTTCGCCCGGGATCTCGAAAACGCGGTCACCAAGGACAAGATCCCGCCACGCTGATGCGGGGGTCAAGCTTGGTTGCTCACACGATGCTTGATCCCGTGGGACTCGTATTTCCAGTCGGTACGTCCCCGCACCGCGTCGGCGGCCTGCCGATCGGTGAGGTTCCTCTGCGAACTGCAGCACCGTGACCATCGCCAGCTGCCCCGGCGAGCCACGGATCCCCAACGCGTCGATGAACGCCCCGTCGGCGAAGACCTCACCCAGCTCATCACGCACCCGCATAGCGAGGTCCCTTTCCGGAACGCCGCTTCGGCCACAACAGCACCCTCGCCATGGCGGTCAGGGTGTGTAGAACTGGGCCACGATGCGATCCATCAGTGCTGCACCGGCTGGTTGGTCGCTGACCAGCCGCCAGTGCTGCATGGTCGCCACGGGCAGGAGCGAGAGCAGTTCGACGTCTGTGCTCGCGGATATTTCACCGCGGGTGATGGCGCGTTCGACGATGGTGCGCAGGCTTTGTACGAGCGCTCCGGTCATACCGGCGCGGAACGACTCGCGTAGCTGCGGGTTGCTGGCGGTCTCCCCGCTGACGGCGGCCAGAGCCTGCGCGCCGCGGTTCTTCCCCTGCAGCAGCGCGTGCAGGAAGCGTCGCATGTCCTCGGCGAGGCTGCCGGTATCGGGGATGTCGGGAACCACGTCGGCGTGGCGCTGCATCGCTTCGGCGACCAGCGCCGCCTTGTTGGGCCAGCGCAGATAGACGGTCGCCTTGCTCACCTCGGCCCGCACCGCGACCTGTTCCATGGTCAGGCCCGCATAGCCGACGTCGGCCAGCAACTCCACCGCCGCAGCGAGTACCGCAGTATCTACACCAGGATCGCGGGGACGGCCCCTGCGCGGCCGCGGCGCCTCACCGGTCTGATCGGCCATCGTCGCCCCTTCTCCACCCTGCCACTCTTTACTAAACGCAAGCGTCTGGATAATCTGTGCCGCGACGGTATTACCAGACGGACCGTTTAGATAATACGTCAGGCATCGGTGAGGAATTTTGTCATGTTCGAGGCGTTGGCGCGGTTCGCTGTCCGGTTTCGCTGGCTGATCGTGGTGGCATGGGTGGCCGGGGTCGCCGGTGCGGTGGTGGGGCTGCCGAGCCTGTCCAGCGTCATCCAGACGAACAACGCCCAGTTCCTGTCGGCCAGCGCGCCGAGCCGACAGGCCGCCGACCTGGCGGCACCATTTCAGGGGGCCAGCCCGGCCGCGACCGCGATCATCGTCGCGTCCCGCGCGGACGGGCCGCTCACCGCAGCCGACGACGCTGCGTTCTCGCGGGTGCTGCTGGCCGCCGCGACCATCACGGATGTGACCTCGGTTCGCGATCAGGGCACCTCGGCCGACGGGCAGGCCCACCGAGCTTTGATCGTGACCGTCCCCAACGGACCAGGCAACGCGCCCAACGCCCGGCTGGTCACCGCGGTACGCGACACCTTCTCCGCCGCCTCCGCACCGGCCGGGCTGACGTTTCACCTGACCGGCCCGCTGGCGCAGACCGCCGACGCGGATACCGCGTCCACGCAGACCGGCGACAACATTCGCAAATTCACCCTGCTGTTCGTGATCGTGCTCCTGTTCGTCGTGTACCGCTCACTGCTCGCACCACTCGTCACGCTGATCCCACCAGTGCTGGCGCTGCTGCTGGCCGGGCCCGTGATCGGTCAGGCCGGGCAGGCCGGACTGCCGGTGTCACCGGCCATCCAGCAACTGCTGGTGGTGCTGCTGCTCGGCGCCGGCACCGACTACGGCCTGTTCCTGGTCTTCCGGATGCGCGAGGAGATCCGCAGCGGCCGGCAACCCCGCGAGGCCCTGATCGCGGCGATGGGCCGGGTCGGGGAGTCGATCACCTTCTCGGCCATCACCGTGATCGCCGCGCTGGCCTGTCTGGCCGCCGCCTCCTTCGGCCTGTACCGCGGCCTCGGCCCAGGCTTGGCCATCGCCCTGGCCGTGATGCTGCTGGCCGCATTGACGCTGCTGCCGGCGCTGCTGGCGATCGCCGGGCGGGCACTGTTCTGGCCCACCCGCCCCGCCGCGGGCCAGCAGAGCATCGGGATGTGGGGCCGCATCGCCGCCGGTGCGATCCGACGCCCGATCCCCGTCCTCGTCGCCGGGGTACTGCTCTTCGGTGGCCTCACTGCCGGCTTGAACGGATTCACCACCAGCGGTTTCACGTCCAGCAGCCCCGCCACGGCCAGCGACTCCGCCGCCGGCAGCGCCGTGGTGGCCATCCACTTTCCCAGCCCCACCAGCAACGGCGAAATACTGCTATTCCGGTTCGCCGACCCGGTCTGGCACAACCCCGACGCGCTGCAACAAGCCCACCAACGACTGTTGACGGCCGCCCCGGTCAGCGCCCTGACCGGCCCGCTCAACCCCAACGGCACCACCGTCACCGCAGCCGACATCACCCGCCTGTACGCCAGCCTGGGCCCCACCGGCAGCCTGCCGCCGACACCCCCGGCCGGCATCACACCCAGCCTGTACCAGACATACCGGGCCACCGCACAATTCATCAGCCCCGACGGGCGCACCGCACGCTTCGACGCCATCCCCGCAGCCGGACCCGCCGGCAGCCGCGCCGCGATCGATGCCATCCCCACCCTGCGCACCACCGTGGCCGACATCGCCACCGCCGTGGCCGCCACCGACAGCGGCGTCGCCGGAGTCGACGCGACCGCCTACGACATCTACACCACCTCCACCAACGACTTGGCCCGCCTGATACCGATCGTGCTACTGGTCATCGCCATACTGCTGGCCGTCCTACTACGCAGCCTCATCGCGCCGATCTATCTGATCGTCACCGTCGGCCTGTCCTACCTAGCTGCCCTCGGGTTCGCCAGCATCGTGTTCGTCCACCACGGACACAGCGACGGCCTGAACTTCATCATCCCGATCCTGCTGTTCATCTTCGCCATGGCCCTCGGAGAGGACTACAACATCCTGCTCATGGCCCGCGTCCGTGAAGAAGCCCACCGATACCCGCTCCACGAGGCACTAACCCGAGCCGTCGCCCGCACCGGTGGCACCATCACCGCCGCCGGACTCATCCTCGCCGGCACCTTCACCGTCCTGGCCATCGCCGGCAACAACACCCAAGCCCACCAACTCGGCTACACCGTCGCATTCGCCGTCGTGCTCGACACCTTCTTCGTCCGCACCCTCCTGGTGCCCGCCTCAGCCGTCCTGCTCGGCCGATACAACTGGTGGCCCTCCACCCTTTCGCGCACCCGGACCACCGACACACCCCCGACCTCGCCGCAGCACGGCCCGCCGTCGCCGCCTCACGCCCGCCGAGCGCGACTATGAGCGGCGACAGCGGTAGGTCGAGGACCGGGCCGGCCGTGCGCCAGGCCTGGGAGTGGGCGGCTCCCATGAAGGCGTGACCGACCATTCCGATACCCAGTGTGGGACAGAGACTCGTCGTCATGTGAAAGGCCCGTCACTGTCTTCTGCTCGGAGTCAGGACGTATCAGGTCCGGTCCCCGGTCCAGGCCGCTTCGAGGATCGCGGTCAGGCTGGCGGTGTCGGTCGGGCCTGGATGGTTCTGGATCAAGCGGGTGATGCCACCGGCCATCTCCGCGAAGCGCGGGAGGTCGGCGCGTGCCACGCCGATGTCCGCCAAGGTGGCAGGGATGCCGATGTCGGCAAGGAGCCCGTCGAGCCAGGTGAGGAACGTATCTGCGCCCTCGGCATCCGAGGCGTCGGTCACGTCGAGCCCGCACGCCCCGGCGAGGATGGTCAACCGGTCGCCGATGGCATCCCTGGCGGCGTCCAGCGCGTAGGGCAGCAGCAGCCCGACGCCCAGGCCGTGCGGCGTGTGGGTGGCTGCGCCGATGAGGTACTGGAAAGCGTGCGGGGCCGCGTTGCCTGCGTGGGAAAACGCGAGCCCGGCGAGCATGGACCCATAGGACATGTCTGCGCGCGCGTCCGTGTCGCCTCCGTCCCTGACGGCACGGCGCAAGCTGCGGGCGATCCGCTCCGCGGCCAGGAGCGCATAGTGATCTGTGATCGGGTTGCGGCCGAGGAAGACCTGCTCCACCGGGTCGCGCGGTCCGTGGGCCCGGGGTCGCGCGGTGAAGCTCTCCACCGCGTGACAAAACGCGTCGATGCCGGAGTGGGCGGTGACGGTCGCAGGGCAGGTGTAGGTGAGCTCGGGGTCCACGATGGCGAAGTCGGGCACGATGTGGACGCTGGAGACCCCCACCTTCAGCTCGCGGTCCGGGTCGGTCAACACCGAGACCGGCGTGAGCTCCGAGCCGGTGCCTGACGTCGTCGGGACCGCGACGAGAGGAATCGTCGGCCCCGGCACCTTCGACTCGCCGTAGAAGTCGCGCGGCGTCCCACCGTGGCGCCGGATGACGCCGACGATTTTGGCAAGGTCGATCACCGTGCCACCCCCGATGGCGAGGATCACGTCGGCGTCCACCTCTGCGGCGACCGAGACGGCCAGGGCGACATCGGCGAGTGGCACGTCCGGAGTCGCGTCGGCGAACACCGCGACGACCTTGACCTTCTCCCGCACGGCGGCCACGATCTCGGCCACACCCGGCTGCCCCAGAAGAATCCGGTCGGTCACGATGAGGACTCGCGAGCCACACTCGGCCACCACTCGCGGGATGTTCTGCGCGACCCCTTCGCCCACTATCAGCTGGCGTGGTCCGCGGACGGTCTCAAGCATGTCAGTGCCTCTCTGGAACGTCGGCGGCGATGTGCTGGGCGGACGTCCAGGTCACCTGCGAGACCGGGACGGCGTGGGCAAGGTTGGCCGCCCGGGTGGCGCGGGCGCGCGCGCCGGGCTGCCGGAGTCGGTTGCGCCCGGGCGCCCTCGGGTCCGTCGCGATGAAGATGTTGCACAGGGCGCGGTGATCCTCGGCGGACACCCGGATCAGCAAGCCGGTCACGGTAGGTCGATCGCCGCGTAGGTGACGTCGAGGTACTCGAGGATGCCCTCGTGCGACCCCTCCTTGCCGATCCCGGACTGCTTCACGCCTCCGAACGGAGCTGACGGGTCCGAGATCAGACCACGGTTGATGCCGAGCATCCCCGTCTGTAGCCCCTCGGTGAACCGGAGCGCCCGCTGGAGGTCACGGGTGAAGACGTATCCGACCAGGCCGTATTCGGTGTCGTTGGCCTTCGCCATCACCTCGTCGTCGGACGTGAACGACATGATCGGCGCCACCGGGCCGAAGATCTCCGCCTCCAGCATCCGCGCGTCTTCGGGCACGTCGACGAGGACCGTAGGCGGGTAGAAGTGGCCCGGCCCATGCGGACGCTCGCCGCCCACCAGGACACGGGCGCCGCGATCGACCGCGTCGGCGACGAGCTCGTCGATCTTGGTGACCGAGGCCTCGTCGATCAACGCCCCGACGTCCACGCCGTCGTCGAGACCATGGCCCACCGACAGCGCGCCCATCCGCTCGGCGAAGCGCGCCGTGAACTCCTCGTGCACCGGCTCCTCGACGTAGATCCGGTTGGCCGCGATGCAGGACTCCCCGATGTTGCGCATCTTGGCCACCATGGCACCGTCGACCGCGACGTCCAGGTCCGCATCGGCACACACGATCAAGGCCGCGTTACCGCCCAGCTCCATGGAGGTGCGCAGCACGTTGTCCGCCGCCTGTCGCAGCAGCACGCGCCCGACCTCGGTCGACCCGGTGAACGAGAGCTTGCGGGTCCGGCGGTCGGCCAGCAGTGCTGAGACCACCTCGCCGGCACGCTTGGTGGTCACCACGTTGACGACGCCCGGGGGAACGCCGACCTCCTCCATGATGCGGGCCAGGAACAGCATGGTGAGTGGTGTCTGGGCCGCTGGCTTGGTGATCGTCGTGCAGCCCGCCGCCAGCGCGGGAGCGATCTTGCGGGCACCCATGGCCAACGGGAAGTTCCAGGGCGTCACGAAGACGCACGGTCCGACCGGCTTCGGCACGGTGAGGATGCGATATCCACCGGCCGGAGCGGTGTTGTAGCGCCCCTCGACGCGCACCGCCTCCTCGGCGAACCAACGGAAGAACTCGGCGCCGTAGGCCACCTCGCCCCGAGCCTCGGCGAGCGTCTTGCCCATCTCGAGCGTGATGAGCCGGGCGACCTCCTCGGACCGCTCGGTCAGTGCCCGGTACGTCGCGGTCAACAACTCCGACCGTTTCCGCGGCGGGGTCGCCGCCCACTCCGCCATCGCCGTGCTCGCCGCGTCCAGAGCGGCGAGCCCGTCGACGACGTCGGCGTCCGCCACCTCGGCGATGGTCTTGCCGGTGGCCGGGTCCTCGACGGCGAAGGTGGCTCCGCCGGCGGCGTCGCGCCAGGCGTCGCCGATCCGGAGCCGCCGGTACTCGGGGGCCAGGACGTACATCGGGTCACTCATTGCGCCGCCTCCTGTGATGTTCTTTGGTGATGTCCAGCGCGAGCTCAGCGTTCGCGCCACGCGCGTTGACGAACGGGTTGCCGGGCGGGTCGACCGTGGCCGTTGCCCAGGGCGCACGGCGACGCCCCGCGCCACCGATCGCTTGCTCGGGCCATGGCCGCTTCGCGTCATCAGGCCGTGCTCACCGGGGACGCGGTCCGCCGGGCTCGATTGCCACGTACGGGCGCATGGTGACGTCGCCGCTCTACGCGGTTACCTCCCGGCCTCGGACAGCGCCAGCCCGGTGTCCGCATCGAACAGGTGCGCACGGTCCAGGTCGACCGTGACGAGCAGCCGCTCGCCCGGCGTACCGGTGACGGTGGGTCGTGCCTTGACCTTGAGGATCTCCGTCCCCACTCGGACGTCGACCACCGTTCGGTCACCGAGCGGCTCAAGCCCGTAGAGCTCACCCTCCAACGACGCGTCCCCACGCCGCTCGACGGACAGGTCCTCCGCGCGTACGCCCAACAGCAGCTGACGACCGTCCTCAGCCGTGGTCCAGCGGGGCCGCGGCAGCGTCCAACCGTCCGCCCCGACCAGACGATCTCCCTCGGCGTGGCAGGCGAGCAGGCTGATCCGCGGGCTCCCGACGAAGCCCGCGACCCACTGGTTGGCCGGCCGCTCGTACACCTCGGTCGGCGTTCCGACCTGTTGCACCGTCCCCTCCTTGAGGACCGCGACCTGGTCGGCCATGGACAGGGCCTCGACCTGGTCGTTGGTCACGTAGACGAAGGTCGCCCCGAGGCTGCGGTGGATGCGGGTGAGTTCGGTGCGCATCTCGACGCGGAGCTTGAGGTCGAGGTTCGTCAGCGGCTCGTCCATGAGAAACGCGCGCGGGCGACGGACCAGCGCCCGGGCCAGGGCGACACGCTGCATCTCACCGCCCGACAACTGCGCGGGACGGCGCTGCAGCAGACGTTCGATGTGCAGCAGACCCGACACCTGCTCGACGGCAGCGGCGATCTCGCCGGCAGCGCGGCGGCGTGCCCGCAGCGGCGAAGCGATGTTCTCGTACACCGTGTGTCGCGGGTAGAGGGCGTAGTTCTGGAAGACCATGGCCAGGTCGCGTGCGGCCGGTTCGTCACCGGTCGCGTCCCTGCCGTCCAGATGCACCGACCCGGCGTCAAGCTTCTCCAGGCCGGCGATCGCTCGCAGGGTCGTCGTCTTGCCTGCCCCGGAGGGCCCGAGCACGACGAAGAACGAGCCGTCCGGGACGTCCAGCGTCACCCCGTCCAGGGCCTGGACTTCACCGAAGGACTTGCGCAGCCCGTGCGCTGCCACGGTTCCCATCAGGCCACCAGCTCTTCCGTGCGCACGTCGTAGACCGTCGGGGTCCCGCCGGAGTGCCGCAGCCCGACCGGTGCGTCAACGGCGAAACGGATGGTCGGTGGCATCCGGACCCGTACGTCGCGCTCGCCGCCGTGGTCGATCACGTAGATGATCTCGTCGCCCAATCCTTCCGCCGCGACCACGCGGGCCGGGACCGAACGTTCCGCGCCTGGTGCCGTGACTTCCAGCGCCTCCGGCCGGACGCCCGCGACCAGGGAACGGTCGCGCGGCAGGCCCGGCGGTGGCGTGAGGACCAGTCCGCCCTGACCGCGCAGCATCCCGTCGGCCACCTCCACCTCGATCAGGTTCATCGGCGGGGAACCGATGAACGCGGCGCAGAACAGACTCGCCGGACGGTCGTAGACCTCCAGCGGCGTGCCGATCTGCTCGACGCGGCCCTTGTTGAGGATGGCGATGCGGTGACCGAGCGACATCGCCTCGACCTGGTCGTGGGTGACGTAGACCATCGTCGTGCCCAGCTGCCCCTGCAGGTGCTTGATCTCTGTGCGCATGTCCGCCCTCAGCTCCGCGTCCAGATTGGTGAGCGGTTCGTCCATGAGGAATGCGCGCGGCCGCCGTACCAGGGCGCGAGCAAGCGCGACGCGCTGCTGCTCCCCGCCGGACAGCCGGCGCGGTCGCCGGTCCATGAGTGGACCGAGGCGCATCAGCCTGGCGGCCTCCTCGACCCGCTCGCGCACCTCCGGCTCGGGCAGTCCCTCGGCCCGCAGTGGGAACGCCAGGTTGTCGCGGGTCCTCAGATGCGGGTAGAGAGCGTAGAACTGGAACACCATGGCGATGTCGCGCTCGGCGGGCGGCAGGTCGTTGACCAGCGTGTCGCCGATGCGGATGTCGCCCGTCGTCTGCCTCTCCAGGCCGGCGATGGCCCGCAGCGTGGTCGTCTTGCCGCAACCCGAAGGGCCGAGCATCACGAACAGCTCGCCGTCGCCGATGGACAGATCCACGTGATCAACCGCGACCGTCCCGTCCGGGTAGCGCTTGTGCAGGGCGGTTACCTCGATGCCCGCCATCAGCGTCGCACCGCCCCGAGCGTCACACCGGCGATGAGGTGCTTGCGCACCAGGTAGGCGAAGACGAGCACCGGTAGGGCGAACACCACGGAGGCGGCGGCCACGAGACCCCAGTCCACAGTGGTGCCACCGATGAGTCCGGCGATGGCGGGTGGGGCCGTCCGCACGTCGTCACTGGAGGTGAGGAAGATCGCGAACACGAACTCGTTCCAGGAGAAGATGAGTGCGAAGACCGCCGTCGCGGCGATGCCGGGCACGAGCAGCGGCAGGGTGAATTTGCGGAACGCCTGCAAGCGGGTGTAGCCGTCGAGCATGGCGGCGTCCTCGTACTCCGCGGGCACCTCGTCGACGAACCCCTTCATCATCCAGATCGTGAACGGGACGTTGAACGCGGTGTAGATGAGGATCAGGCCGAGCTGGGTGTTGATGAGCCCGACCTGGCGGTACATGAGGAAGATCGGGATCACGACCACCACGGGCGGCATGAAGCGGGTGGACAGGATGAAGAACAGTTGGTCCTTCTTGGCCTTCAGGGCGAAGCGTGAGTAGGCCCAGGCCGCCGGGACCCCCAGCACGGTGGCCAGCGCCGTGGAGACCCCGGCGACCACGACGGAGTTGAGGAACGAGACCGACAGGCCCGCGCGACCGCCGCCGGAGGAGACCAACACGTCCTTGAAATGGTCCATGGTGACGGTGAAGCCGAAGAACTTGGCCGGGACGGCGTAGACGTCCCGGTTCTCCTTGATGGACGTCTCGATCATCCACAGCACCGGAAAGAGCATGACGACGGCCAGCACGGTCAGCAGCGCGACCTCCAGCACGGTGCGGCCCCGACCGCCGAGGCGGCGCGTGGGTGGCGTGTGATCCCGGACAGGACCTGTGGACACGGCGTCGTCGACGGAGACGGCCATCAGTCCTCCTTGAGCTTGTTCAAGTAGCGCAGGTAGAACTGCGTGAGGACGATGACGACGAGGACCATGAGGATCCCGTACGCCGAGGCGGTGCCGGTGTTGAAGCCCAGGAACGCGACCTTGTAGACGTGGAACGACAACGTCTCGGTGGACACCCCCGGACCTCCGCTGGTGAGGATGTAGACGAGGTCGAACTGCCGGAATGCCTCGATGGCCCTGAACAGCACGGCGATGAGCAGCAGCGGCCACACCAGCGGAAGCGTGATGGTGCGGAACCGGAACCACTCGGACGCCCGGTCGATCGAGGCGGCCTCGTACAAGTATTTGGGGACCGCGGTGAGGCCCGCGAGTGCGATGAGCATGATGAACGGGGTCCACTGCCAAGTGTCGACCACGATCAGGGAGAGCAATGCCGTCCGCTGCCGGGTGAGCCACTCCACCTGCCCCAGGCCGAGCGAGCCGAGCATGCTGTTGACCACGCCGAACTGCGCGTCGAGCATGAACCGCCAGAACAGCCCGACCACGACCGGCGACAGCATCATCGGCACCAGGAACAGCGTGGTCAGCACTCCTCGCCCGCGCGTACGCCGGGAGATCAGATAGGCGATGGTGAAGCCGAGCACGGTCTGCAGGGCGACCGCGCCGGCAACGAAGATCAGCGTCGTCAGGGTTCGCTGGTGGACCTGCGGCGACGTCAGGATGGCGGTGTAGTTGCCGAACCCGACGAACTCGGCGGGCCCCCCGCGGGTGGCCGAGTAGTCGGTGAAGGACAGGTACAACGTCCACAGCAACGGGAACACCGACATGCCGAGCAGCAGCAGCAACGCGGGTGAGGTGAAGACCACGGCGAGCCCGCGGTCGCTCAAGCGGCGGGACCGGCGGCGGGACCGGCCCAGGGCAGGCGGCGTCGCGGACGCCACCTGCCCGGAGTCGTCGGTCTTCAGCGGGACGGGGTCACTCACAGCCCGCCGCCGCCCTTGCGGTTGCTGGAGTCGAGCACCTTCTGCTGCTCCTTGGCGATGTCGTTGAGCGCGTCCTTCGGCTGCTTCGCGCCGTTGAGCGCCGCGTTCACGTTGGTGTTCTCGATGTCGACGAGGCGCGCGTACTCGGGCACATTCCACATGTCCCGCATCCGCGGCACCGAGTCCGCGTACACCTGGTTGAACGGCGAGGCGTTGAGGAACTCCGGTGACTGCAGCGCGTCCGTACGCGCCGGCACGCCACCGGCCGCGGCCCACTTCTTCTGGATGTCGGCCTGCTCGAACCACTTCATGAAGTTCAGGGCCTCCGCCTGGTTCGGCTTGGCGGCGTACGCCGAGATGTGCATCCCCATGCCGCCGAGCGGCACCAGGTTCGTCTTCTGCGCCGGCAGGGTGGCGAAGCCCAGCTTGGTGAGGATCTGCTCCCGCGTGGTGCCGAGCGTCGACTGCTTCGGGTCGAGCAGGCCGCCGCTCGCGGCGATCCACTGGAACGCGATGCACGCCTTGCCCTGGGCGACCGACGCGTTCACCTCGTCGATGAACCAGTTCCCGGAACCCTTGGCGGTCAACGGCTTCATCTTGTTGACCAGGACGTCCATCGCCTCCTGCCCCGCCTGGTCGTTGAGGACGCCCTCGATCTTGCGATCCTTGGCGTTCCAGAGGTTGCCGCCGTAGACGCCGTTGACCGTGTTGTACGTGACGGCCGCGGCGTCGGAGCCGTTGGCCTGGTGGAACGCCAGCCCGCTGACACCGGGGTTGTCCGCCTGGCACTTCTCGGCAGCCGAGATCATCTGGTCCCAGGTCTGCGGCGGCTTGTCGCCGATCAGGTCCTTGCGGTAGATCATCGTCCACGTGTCGCCGAGCAGCGGCAGGCCGTACAGGCTGGCGTTCTCGTCGCGCTTGCCGGTCTCCGCCTGGGGGAACTGGCCGTAGGCCGCCAGGAGGTACGGGTTGTAGGCCTTGACGTCGATGTTCTTGTTGACGAAGTCGGTGATGTCGAGGATGTTGCCGTTCGTCACGGCCTCGCCGATGTGTTGCGAGTCCAGGATCGCGATGTCGAAGTCGGTCTTGCGCGCGGCGAACTGGGTGAACATCGCGTCGTGCCAGTTCGCGTTCGGCACGGTGTTGACCTTGATGGTGACGTTCGGCCGCTCCTTCTTGTACTCGGCATTCGCGAAGTCTTCCAGCGCATGGGCGGGGGGCCAGTCGAACCAGATGAAGCTGAGGGTCAGCGGGTCCTGGGTGAGCGCCGGGATGCTCGCCGGCGCCTTGGGGGCGCCCGCCTTCGCGCCGCCGTCGTCGTCGCCGCATGCCGCCATGGTCGTGGCCAGCAGCAGGGCCGCCGCCGCGAGCCGCGCCTTCCGTCCGGGCACGGACAGTCGTCCTGTTCGCTGGAAATTCCGCATCCTCTGCCTGCTTTCTGGGTGGGGACTTCGGGAGCGTTGCTGCGTGCTTCGCCGAGCAGGTGCAGGGTGTTCAGACGTATCGCCGGGCCGTCGCCGGGCCTTGCCGCACGCCGGTGGTGGTGGGCCGAGCGGGACGCCGGGCAGGCTCGTGGGAGCCTCAGGTGGTCGAAGTGGTGTGCTGGCGGGCGGGTCCGCGAGGGTGCAAGATGACTCGCATCCTCACGTTTCCTATACGATCTGAGTGCGCGTCAGCATGCAGCAGCGCTGCGATCGATGTCAACAGGTTCGCGAAGACGCAAGAAGGGGGCCTCACGTCACGATGGACGACGAAGCGACGATCGCTTGGGACCACGGGGCCATGACGGGCGCGGTGCCGCCGGGAAGATCTCGCGGCCGGCTCGCCGACGAGGTGTACGACACGCTGCTCGGACAGCTGATGTCGCTACGGATCGAGCCCGGCTCCCGCGTCACGATCGACGTCCTGGCACGGGAGCTGGGGGTCTCGCAGACGCCGATCCGCGACGCGCTGAACCGCATGGAGGCCGAGGGTCTGGTCGTGCGGGTGCCGCACGCCGGCTATCGCATTCCACCGCAGATCACCCGTCGGCGGTTCGAGGACATGCTCGAGATCCGCCTGCTCCTGGAGCCGGCGGCGGCGCGCAGATCCGCCGAACGCGCATCCCCGGAGCAGGTGGCCGGCCTGCGGGGAATGCTGCAGGAGATGGCGGAGCTGGAGCGGAACGACGGGCCCATGGCCTACGGCGCCTTCGGGCTGCGCGACGCCGCGTTCCACGATCTCATCGCCCTGAGCGCGGAGAACCAGGTCATCCGCGAGGCGCTGGCCCGCCTGCACACGCACGTGCACCTGTTCCGGCTGCACCGCGACATCCAGGTCACGCACCTGGCCATGGCCGAGCACGAGGAGATCGTGGCCGCGGTCGCCGCACGCGACCCCGACGCCGCCGCCTACGCCATGCGCCGGCACATCCTGCGCTCCGGCGAGCGGTTCCGGCGGTTGTTCGACGAGGCGGAGGCAGCGGAAGGGGCGGCGGCAGAGGCTTGACGGGCGGACCGGCCCCGGGAATGCTGACTCAATCGGATCGGATCGTATTGGATTGCCTGACCCCCAGATGTGAGGAGAAGCAGGTGCCCAGAGCACTGCTCCTGACCGGCGACGCCGCCGAAGAGCTCGACACCATGTATCCCTACTACCGCGTGCAGGAGGGCGGCTGGGACGTCGACGTCTCGTCACGGACGATGCGCGACGTGCAGTTGGTCATCCACGAGTTCGACCCCAACTCCGACGCCTACGTGGAGAAGAACGGCCGGAAGCTGCCGGTCGACGTGCCCTGGTCCGAGGTCGACGTCGAGCGCTACGACGCCCTCATCATTCCCGGCGGCCGCGCCCCCGAGTGGATCCGGGTCGACGCCGACGTCAGGCGCATCACCGAGCACTTCTTCGCGCGCAACCTGCCGATCGCGCTGGTGTGCCACGGCGCGCAGGTGCCGGCGGTGTACGGGCTGCTGAAGGGGCGAAAGACGGCGTGCTTTCCCCCCATCACCGGCGACATGGAGAACGCGGGCGCGACGGTCATCGATGCTCCCGACGTCGTGGACGGCAACCTCGTCTCCTGCCGGGGGTGGCCCGACATGCCGCAATTCGGCAGGGCGATGATGGAGGTCTTTTCGAAGTCCATCAGCTCCGCATCGGCATGAGCACCCCTGACCTGCCCCGGTGACGGCACTTCGGACCGTCACGGTCGACGGCTCCCCCGTCCACATCCTGGAGAGCGGCACGGGGCCCGCGGTGCTGATGCTGCACGGCTCCGGACCCGGCACGACCGGGTCCGGCGCCTGGGCAACGACGGCGCAGGCGCTGGGCACGTCCTGGCACCTGGTGGCTCCTGACCAGGCGGGGTTCGGCCGTACACCAATCCCGGCGGGCTCCAGGGGCGGGCTCCGGCTGTGGACGGAGCAGGCCGCGGGCCTGATGGATGCGCTCGGTGTCGAGCACTACGCCGTGGTGGGTCACTCCATGGGCGGTGCCGTGGCGCTGGCGCTGGCGGCCGCGCGTCCCCAGCGGGTCACCCATGTCGTGGCGGTCTCGACGATGGGTGCCCCTGGGGCGCCGCTGTCCGCCGAACTCGACGCGGTCTGGGCCGCCCCCGCCGGCCCGCTCGGGGCACGAGACATGTTGAGTCGCCTCGTTTACGACCAAGCGCTCGTGACCGAGTCGGCAGTCGACGCCCGTGCAGCCGCGATGCGAGCGGGGGCGGCCGCATTCGCGTCGTTGTTCCCTCCACCCAGGGCACGTTGGGCCGACGAGCTCGCCCTCCCGGCGCAAACGCTGGCAGGGGTCCGCGCGCCCGTGCTACTCGTCCACGGCGCGGAGGACCGAGTCACCCCGATCGGGACGGCAGCCCTGCCCCTGCTCGAACATCTGGCCGATGCCCGTCTGCACGTGTTCGGGCGATGCGGGCACGTGCCGGCGATCGAGCACCCGCACGACTTCAGGCGACTCGTGTCGTGCTTCCTTCGCCGGGGACAAGGCCACTGAAGACCTTCGGCTTGGGGTGGTGGTCATGTCCGAAGTGGATCCTCGCCGTCGAGATGCTCGACGGGCTCGCCCGGCATGGACTGAGGCCACCGTTCGTCACGGCCGGCGCCACTGTCGGGTGGTCTTCCGTGCCTGATCTTTCGGATCGGCAGCGCCCGGCCGGGGTTTGGAAGGGTATTGAACTAACCGGTTGGTGTGCGTAAAGTCGGTTCAACCGCGAACGACGGAGGCACTATGGAACACCTGCGGGGCGTGCGATGACCCTGGTTGCCGGGGTCGACACGTCGACCCAGTCGACCAAGGTCGTGGTGTGCGACGCGGACACCGGCGAGGTGCTTCGCGAGGGCCGCGCGCCGCACCCCGACGGCACCGAGGCCGATCCGCGCCTGTGGTGGGCCGCGTACGAGCAGGCCAGCGCCGGACTGCTGGACGGTGTCGCCGCGATCGGCGTCGGCGGGCAGCAGCAGGGCATGATCTGCCTCGACGAGGCCGGCGAAGTGGTGCGTCCCGCTGTGCTGTGGAACGACACCCGCTCGGCGCGCGCCGCGGTCGACCTCACCGACGAGTTCGGCGGCCCGCAGGCGTGGGCCGACGCGGTCGGGCTGGTGCCGGTGGCCAGTTTCACGGTCACCAAGCTGCGCTGGTTCGCCCGCGCCGAGCCGGAGCTCGCGGCCCGGACCACCACGGTGCTGCTGCCGCACGACTGGCTCACCCACCGGCTGCGCGCGGACGGGGGCGAGCCGACGACCGACCGCGGCGAGGCCTCCGGCACCGGGTACTGGTCGCCGGCGACCGGCGAGTACCGCCGGGACCTGGTGAGGCTCGCCTTCGGCCGGGACCTGGCTGTGCCCCGGGTCGCTGGGCCCGCCGAGACGGTCGGCGAGACCGCGTCCGGCGCGGTGCTCGCCGCCGGCACCGGTGACACGATGGGCGCGGCGCTCGGCGTCGGCCTGCGCCCCGGCGACGTGGTGGTGTCGCTGGGCACCTCGGGATGCGCGTTCGGGGTGAGCGAGGTTGCGACCGCCGACGCGAGCGGGCTGGTGGCCGGCTACGCCGACGCGACCGGCCGGTTCCTGCCGCTGGTGTGCACGCTCAACGCCGCCCGGGTGCTGAGCACGGTCGCCGACCTGCTGGGCCGGTCGCTGGCCGGGCTCGACGAGTTGGCGCTCTCGGCGCCGCCGGGCGCGGGCGGGTTGACGCTCCTGCCGTACCTGGACGGGGAACGTACCCCCAACCTGCCCGACGCGCGCGGTCTGCTCGCCGGGCTGACCCGGGCGAACGCGTCGCCGGCGAACCTGGCGCGGGCCGCGGTGGAGGGCATGCTCGGCGGCCTCGCCGACGCCCTCGACGCACTCCGCGCCCAGGGCACCCCGGTCAACCGGGTACTGCTGATCGGCGGCGCGGCCAAGTCCCGCGCCGTACGGGCGGTCGCGCCGGCACTGTTCAACGCGCCGGTGAGCGTGCCGATCCCCGGCGAGTACGTCGCGCTCGGCGCGGCACGTCAGGCGGCCTGGGCGCTGTCCGGCGGTGCCGAGCCGCCGCACTGGCCTGTCGAGGCCGAGGAGGTAGCCACCGCCGGTACCCCGGAGGTGCATGAGCGCTACGTCGACGTCCGCCAACGGTCGCTACGACTGCTGACGCAACGGGACCGAGCGCGGTAGGTCGAACGCGGAGCGCCCTCGACGGCGCCTGGCCCCGCCCCGCGACACCCACCACCATCGTGAGGAGCTGACCATGATCGCCACGCCTACCGCGCCCACGGTGCCTTCGCCGACGCCTCACCCCCGTTCGCTGGCGGAGCTGGCCGCGGCACACAGACGGCGGTGACGGCTCAGAAGAGCGACAGTTGACCTTCGTCGCCGGAGCGGGCACCGCCCGCGCTGTCCAACGGGATGCTCGCCACAGCCGCCAGATCCGTCATGACTGGATCGGTTGGCCAGCCGACCCGAACAAGGGCGCCGAGCAGCAGAGCAGTGCCGACGGTGTCCCATAGCGCGGTGGGGCTGGCCGTTGGGCACCGCAGCGTGCACCGCAGCGGTGAGGTCGAGCGCTGCGAGCAGCGTGGTGAGGCTGTAGTCGGTGCCGGTCATGACGTGCCGAGCCAGCTTGTAGGTGTCCAGCAGCGCTGCCGGCGTGATTGAGGGACACCGCTGGTGCAGCAGGCGCCAGTCCACGCGCACGTTGTGTCCGACGAGGACGGCACCGTCGAGCCGGGCGGCCAGGCCCGGCTCGGCGGCGGCCAGTGTGGGGGCAGACGTCAGGACGTCGTTGGTCAGCCCTGGTGAGATCCATGGCCGGTTCGGGATCGGGCGGCCGGGGTTGATGAGATAGCCTGAACCACCACAACGATCCTGTCCGTCAAAACGGGTCAAGCCCAGTTCAAGCTCGCAGACGCAGCACCAATGTCAGCCCTCGGCGCAGGCGCTCCGGCCCCAGGCACCGCCCCATCCACAGTCCTGGTCGCCTTCGGCGCGCCACGCACCGCGCAGCAGCCCGCCGGGGCCGGCCGGGGCATGCGGGCATCAGCGGGTAGCCGTTGGCACGTCGATGAAGAGCCGGATGTCGCGCTCTGGGCTGCTTTCGAGGGTCATCGCTCCACCCAGTGCTTCGACGCGGTCGCGGATTCTGACCAGTTCGGGGCCCGATGCGACGTCCCCGGTCCGCATGCCGTTCATCTCGATGTGGAGCAGCAGCCGGCCGCTGCGTACGGACGCCTCGATGTTGACCAGCGTCGTGTGTGGATGGTTGTTCGCGAGGGCAAGGGCTTCGGCAACCATGTGGTACATGCCGATCTCCACCTGCTCGTCGGGTCGGGCGGGCAGATCGAGGGTTGTCTCGACCGGGACCGGTGTGCGGCGGGCCAATGATCGGATCGCCGATGGCAGGCCACGCTGCGAGAGGATCGCCGGGTGAACGTCGCGGGCGATGGTCGCGAGGTCGTCCAACGCTGTGCTCATGCGGGCCGTCAACATGGATACCTGGGCGTGGAGTTCGGTGAGATTCGCCGGTATCTGCGCGTCCAGCGTCTGCAACGCCCACAGCGACGCCGTCAACCGCTGCTGCGGCCCGTCGTGCAGCTTCCGCTCGATCGTGCGGCGGGTCTCGTCGGCGGCGAACATGATTCGCGTGCGTGCCTCGGCGGAGTCCGTGCGTGCTTGGTGGTCGGCGACCGCGACTGCGACGAGGTCGGTGAACGGCGTGGCCCGGGACGTGACGGTCTCGGGCAGTGTCTCCGGGCGCCGTGACATGAGCCGTAGTACGCCCCAGGCGCGGCCGGCGGCAATGACCGGCACACCGATCGCGGCCTGCAGGCCGAAGCGGGCGGGTCGCTGCCATGCGGGTGCCGGGGTACCGGGGTGGGTGAGGCGGACCGCACGGCCGGAGCGAAGCACCTGAGCGGCCATGCCCTCCGGCTCGAGGCGGACCTGTTCGTCAGCGGGCAGATCCCACTGTGCGTGGCTCCACGTCGCCACGACACTCGCGGTGCCGTCAGGGTCGACGTGCAGCAGGTCGGCCAGGTCGGTGCGGAAGAGGATGCCGGCCTGCTCGGTGACCGCGTCGAACACCGCTTGGGGTGTCTGGACACCTGCGGCCGGCGTTCCCGCGCTGCGCAGCGCCGACTGCTCGGCGATCTTCTCGTTCAATGTGTGCCGATGCTGCGCCAGGGCGCTGACCATGTTGTTGAACGCGTGTTGGAATCGGCTGGTCTCCGCGGGACCGTCCTCGGGTACCCGGATGGTGAGCTCGCCGTCGGCGATCTTGACCGCGGCGGCCTCGAGGTTGCGCACCGAACCCGCGACCGCCGTCGCGTGGCGGCGCATCAGGACCAGGGCGACCAGCGAGAACAACGGCAGGACGACCCCGGCGAGGATGCCCATGTTGCTGTGTGTCTCGGCTCTCGCCCGGGCCCTGACGGTGGACCGGTTCACCAGTTCCAGCAGCCGGTCCAGGCGCGATCCGATCAGGTCGGCGTGTCGCCGCGCTGCCAGCATGATCGCGTTCGAAACGGTGGCCGGACCACCGGAGCGGCTCGTCGCCAGTGCTGGTGCCAGGTAGTTGCTGAGGTACTCGTTGAGGTACAGGTTGATCTGTCGGAGCAGCATGACTTTGACGGGGTCGTGCGTGACGCTTCGTTGCAGTTCCCGTTCCCGCCGCGGGATCACGTCCAGACTGCTGGCCAGACGCGTGCGGAACAGCTGGTCGCCGGTGGCCGCGAGACCGCACCGGGCTGCCTCGGCGTCCGTTACGAGCAGCGCCAGTGCTGTCACTGCGGATCTTGCCTGGTCCTCGGCCTCGGCTGTGTGCTCGGCCCGCCGTCGCTGGTCGAAGGAGATGAGCATCGTGCCGAGCGCGGCACAGATCGCCAGCACGAACACGGCGGTGAGCACCGACGAGGATCTGGCAGGCCTGCGCATCGGTACGATCGCCTCCTAGCGGATCTGGTGGTGGATCGCGATGCGGCTACCCCTCCCGGCAAACCCCGCACACCAGGACGCCCCCGCCACCCCCGATCTCATTTCGCCGCCATCGGCGGCGCCCCGTCCCTGCCCCTCACGGCGGGGGACTGACATCACTGTGCGCGGATCCGGTCCAGTCGCCCCGCGGTCAGACGAGGCCTGTGCTGTCTCGTCGGGACGTTCGTGGCTACGGTGTACGGGGTGAGGCCGTCGGTCCAAACAGATTCGGGTCCGCCCAGTTCGGCGACACGACCGACCATGCTGGCCGGACGATGCGGCCCGAGTAGGTGTGAGGATTCGTGAAGGTATCGACACGGGCGGCGTTGTTCGCCGTGACCGGCAACGCCATCGTGATGGGCGCCGTCGGGGTGACCGCTCCGATCGGGTGGTTGCTGGTACCTGGCGTGGCCGGGATGGCGTCCCGGCCACGGGTGGCGGCGTTGATGTCCGGCTGGGCCGGCGCGCTGATTCTGCTATCGGTGGCGGTACCGATCGTCCCGGGCCACCGCGGTGACCGAGGGGCACTAGCAACGTCCGCGCTCTATCTTGCCGTCATTCCGGTGTTGTCATGGCGGCGGCGACGCACCCGGCTCAGCTGGTCCCGGGCAGCGGTGCCGACCGTCGTCGACGTGGGCACCGGCAGCGTCGACCGGCCGGTGATGCTGGCCGTGTCGCGGGTGCCCGGTGAACTCGCGACCGCCGTGTTCGTGCCGGGTGATGGATTGTGGGTGCTGATCGGCATGGTGATGGGGGACGTGCCGGATCTGGGACGATGCGTACGGACGGTGGAGCGGACGTTCCGCTCTGCCGTGCGTCGCGGCGGTGCCGGGTTGTGGCAGCTGCCGGCTCTGTTGACACCTCTGGTCCGGCGGCATGCCCCTGACGGGTACGCGGCGGCCACATTCGTGCGTGTGGACCTGGCAGGCGCGGTACAGGTACTGCGATGCGGCGGCCCTGAGATCCTCGGCCTACGGCACACGGCAGACGCACCGGACGGTCTGCTGGACGTGCTGGATGCCGGGCCTGGCGCGTTGCCGCTCGGAGCGGTGCTAGAACCGGTGCTTGTGCCGCGTCTTCCGGACGACGCCAGGATCGCGATCGTGACGACTGGATACGCCGTCGCGCACTACGACAACTACGCCGACGCAGTGCACCACACACTACGCTGCGCCGACACCGCAGTGGCCGCCGCGCGGCTGCTGGACTCCCCGACCAGCGCGGCCGGCGCATCCGTCAGCAGAAATCCTCCCGGCCCGGCGGTAGTGATCGACAGAATCGGAGGCATGCATTGACCACGCATCGCTTCGGCCACTCGCACCACTCGCCGCGCCGCCGTCCCCAGCACCGCCAGCTCGGCGAGCTGACCGGCCGCACCGTCATGCGGCCAGTCAGAGCAGATCGGGTGGCCGAGGCCACCCGATCTGTAGCTCATCCGATGATGTCGCGGGTCGGCGCCAGCGAAGGGGCCGCCGGGAGTCTCTCGCTGGCGGTGTCGCTCCCCCAGGGACCCGCGGCAGCCTTTTCGAGCAGGCCACACAACTCAGGTGCTGAGGCTCACGACGCCCACCGCGAAGAAGGCCGCGGCGATCAGGAAGTATCGATTGCCGGGGCGGAGCAGCCACAGCCGCACCCCGGTCGGACCTTCCGGCCCGGGGTCGGTGCGCCGGGCCTTCCGGCCGCGCGGACGGCTGCGCTCGCTGAGCCGGCCACCCCGACCGGCGAGGACGGCCGCCCCGCCGTGCAGGATGCCGGTGAGCATCGCGATGCCGAACGCCACCTGGATCGCGCCGGACGGTTGGTTCGAGTGACCGGCCACCAGCTCTTCGACCGTGATCGAGACGATGCCCGCGACGAAGCACACGCCGGCAGTCAACGCCCAGGTGAGCGCCCGCACAATGTGACCGACCCCCAGGTCTTCCCAGGTCGTCGTCGCATTCCGTAGATCTTCGTCGATTGATTCGGGGGTCTCGTCGAGCCAGCGGGCCAGCGGCCGGCGGAACAGCCAGCCGAGGTGCCGGCCCAGGTCGAGCGACATCGCCGTTGACCTGGGCCTCATATCCTTCGTCACTGTCAGAGGCTACCTATCTTGTCAGTGGATTCAGTACCTCGAGTAGCCGGTGCCGACCCAGTAGGCGCCGACCTTCTTCCGGCACTTCGCCCGCAGACCGCAGCCGGTCTTCGCGAGGTCGAAGGCGCCTACCCCGACCGAGATCTTGTCCGGGCGGAACGCCTTCCGCGCGACCGCCTTGGCCGAGTCGGCCTTCCGCATCGCTCGGTTGAGCAGGTTCTTCGAGGCTCTGCTGCCCGGTGCTGCCTTGTACGCCTTCCGGGCTTTGGTCGCCTTGTAGGCCGTGTACCCGTACTTGGCGTACTTGCCGAACCTCGCGACGCCGCCGATACCAGGAATCGCACTCGCGGCGCTAAGCGCCGCCGACCCTTTGTTGCCGGCCTTGTAATCGTTGTACGCACCCCAGAGCGTGAAGCCTGTCGCGACCACGGCGAGACCTGCCGCGAACGGTTGCAGGCCGGGGACGAACGACATGACAAGCGCCGCGGTACCCAGCGCCGTGCCGATGTTGCCGGCGTTGTTGCTGACCCACTTGAATGCCTTACGGATCGACGGCCATTTGCCGTCCAGGTCGAAGCAGTTGACCGGGTCGGCGTCGCAGTAGTCGTACGCCGTCGCTGATCCGCCCTTCTCGGGGTCCATCTGCAGGAACCGGCCGAGGCCAGGTGCGTACAGCCGGACCCCCATCAGCACCGTGTCGCCCAGGCTCTCCGCCGAGCGCAGTTTGCCGCCGAGCCAACCGTACCGGGCGGCACCCCCCGTGACCGCCATGCCGAACTCGTCGTAGGTGGAGACCTGGATGTCGGTCAGCGCCGTGTTCGTCGTGACGACGACGTCGCCGTGCAGGTTGGTCAGTTGCAACTGGACGCTGCCGGACGCCGCGGTCGTCACCACGAGCCCGGCGTCGGGCCCGAGGACGTTGCGGCTGATCGCACCGGTCGTGGTGTTCTCCACGATCCACCGAGGTGAGTCACTGTCGTCGCCGTAGTGGTTGAGCAGCGACGCGGTGGTCACCGACGGCGAGACCGTTCCCTTGGTAAAACCGCGCAGCCGGCGGGCCGGATCGAGGTTCCACTCCTGCCGCTGGTTGCCAAGCTGCTGCACGGCGATCATGTCGTTGGCGTGGTAGGTGTTGGTCACCCCCGACGGCATGCCGGTGACCCGGCCGAGCGCGTCGGTGAGGTATCCGGTGTCGGTGAGCCGGTCGGCCGTGTCGTAGGTGTGGTTCTCGATGGCGTCCGGCGTCTCCGTTGCGGCGCAGAGCTGGCCGGTGCGCTGCCAGGTGCGCTTGGCCAGCCGGTTCGTCCGCGTGTCGTAGCCGTACTGATGGTTGGCGCATGTCGTCGCCGTGGTCTGGGTCGCGGACGTCAGCCGACCAAGGGTGTCGTACCCGTAGGTCTTGCTGCCGCCGGTGTAGACCTCGTTGATCCACTGCCCCTGGGTGTTCTCGACGATCGTCTGGTTGTAGATCGTCGAGTCGTCGGAGTCGCGGACGTAGCGCCGGGCGACCGGTGCCATCGACGCGTCGAGCGTGTCGGTGCGTGTGATGCCGCCGGGATACTTCAGCTCGGTCAGCTGCCCGTTGGCGGCGTACTTCGCGGTGAACGTGCCCGCGACCGAGTCGGTCATCGAGGTGAGCATGCCCCGGGGCTCGTTCACGAGGTCGTACGCGTAGGTCTGGAACCCGGTCGGGTCCAGGACCTTGCCGATCCGGTCGAACCGGTCGTACTCGGTGCGGGTGGTCGCCCCGTCCGCATCGGTGTACGTGACGAGCCGGCCGAGCTTGTCGTATTCCCGGAGCAGTGTCTTGCCGCCGGCGGTCGTCTTCACGGACTTGCCGTTGGCCAGGTCGTACTCGTAGGTCGCGTCAGGCACCGCAAGCCCGAGCGTCGACGTAAGGCTCGTCGACGTGAGCCGGTTCGCGGCGTCGAACACATTGGTGACCCGGCGCACGTCGCTGCCGACGGTCTCGGCGACGACGGTGGCAGAACCCTGCCGGTTGTACTGCTCGACCCGGCGCAGCGGCAACTGTGTCGGCATGTCGGCCCGGTGTCCGGTGATCGCGCCGCCGGCCTTGCTGACGCAAGCCTGACCGGCCCACTCCGGCTTGTTGCCACAGGCCGCGTCGTCGGTGTTGGCAAGGGCGGTGTAGAAGACGCTCTTCTCGATCAGCGCGTCGGTGCCGGTCGAACCGACCCCCCACGCCTCCACGATCCGGCCCGCGCTGTCGTAGCGGGTGTAGGAGGTACCCGCGTCACTTGTCGAGGACGTCGCCTTGCGCAGGACCCAGCCGGACGTGCCGCCCTTCTCCGCGCCGTACCCGCTGAGCACGGTCCGGCTGTCGGCGTCCGGGTATCCGTCCACGGCCGCCGAGGTGATCGTCGTGGTCAGCAGGTGGTAGGTCCCGCCGTCGGGCTTGCCCTCGTCGTAGCGGTTGACGGTCCGGTTGCGGGCGATGACCTGCGAACCGGCCGGCAGCGTCGGCTTACCAGCCGCGGCCAACTGCCGCTCCAGCGCGATCCGCACCACCGGACCTTGTTCCTCGATCAGGTCGAGCCCGTCGGGGCTGTACCGGCTGATACTGGCGAGCAGCGCGGCCCGTCCCGCCGAGTCGGCCGGCAGGTTGAGGTCGGCCGCCTTGGCCGCGGCACCAGGCAGTGTGCCGAGCGCCAGCTCCCGGTTGTCCGCCTTGAGTGCCCATACGACGTTGCCGAACTCGTCGTACTCCTGCGAGTCGATGTGCGCACCGGGTGTCGCGATATTGGTCTCACGACCGGACGCGTCGAGATAGTGCGTGGTCGCGTACGTGTAGCCGCCGGTGCCGGGGGTGGTGGCGGTGGCGACGTTCACCGTCGGTGGGAACTGCGGCGTGAACACTGCGGTCGCGTCCGTCGGCACACCGGTCTGTCCCCATGCGGCGAGCGCGGTGGCGTTCATGTCGTGCGGACCGCCGGCGGCCTTGGTCAGCGGCACCTGGTAGACGAAGTTGGTCGCGACCTCACCGTCGAGCTGGTCCTTCGTGCCGGTGACCAGCGCGGCCCGGCGGACCTTCAGCAGCCGGCCTGCGTTGGCATCGCCTGTTGCTGTGCCGTAGTCGAACATCCACGGCAGCTGACCGGCCGGTGTGACCTTGGTGAGGCGGCCGGCCGTGTCGTATTCGTAGGTGGTCTTCAGCGGTGGGGACAGTCGCGGGTCCCACACCTCGCGGAGCCGACCTTGGCTGTCGTAGGCGTAGTTGGCGACCTCGACGGCGGTCTCACCGCCGGCGCCGGCGTTCGCGGCCGGGTCCCAAGACCAGACCTTGACGGCCCGGACCTGGTCGATGACGTTGCCGAACGTCGAACCGGACGCGGTCGTGGCCGTCGCGTACTCGTATTCGAGGACCTCGCAGCCGCGGGCCGGCACCGGCGTGGTGCAATCTCCGATGCCAGGCTCGGTCGCGTTGATGACCCGCTTGACCAGCGTGCGGCTGTCGGAGGAGTCGTACAGGTAGCGCGTGGTCGAGTTCTGGTCCGAGGTCCACGTCGTGGAGATCAGGAACGTCTCGGTCTGCTTCACGAACTGCGACGTCGTGCCGTCGAGCTCACGCAGCTCGTACACGGTGTCGGAGACCTTCACCAGGCTCAGGTCCTCCGCACCCGGCTCGGGGAAGAACTGGCCGGAGGCGCTGCGACCGAAGGTCAGGTAGTCGCCGCCGGCGCTGGTGATCTTCGCCAGGTCCGGCGAGGGGAACGTCAGCGACTCGTAGTCGACCTCGGCGACGCCGCCGTCCGCACCGCCGCGCCACTGCGGGCCGAACGGCGCGACGATCTCCTTCAGGGACAGGTTGTCCCAGAAGACCGCCTTGTTGGAGCCGTAGCCGTTGCCGTTGTAGAGGCGGATGAACGCCTCCGTGGCGCCGGCAGGGATGGCGAGGTCGAGGGTGAGTTCCTGCCAGCCGTCGACCCATTGGGCCTGCACGGACCGGAACTCCTGGTACACGCCGGCGCTGTCGCGGTAGAAGCCGACGATGCGGCGGGCGCGGACCTCGGTGCTGTCCAGACCGGTGACGGCGGGTACGTAGATCCAGCCGGTGACCCGGTAGCGCTTGCCGGCTTTCATACCGTGCCGGAGTGCGCCCTGGTCGTCGCCGAGCCCTGCGAACGTGTCAGTGGCACCGAACCCGGCTGGTTTCGTCGCGAGGGGCACGACCTGCAACGAGTCCGTCGAGGAGCCCTGCCCGCGGGTGGTTACCCGGGTAGCCGTGGTGGTGCCGCCGGTGGTGAACCCGGTGGGGCTGGTGGTGGTGACCTGCTGGAGGTTGGCGGGCAGCCGCTCCCCCTGGGTCATCCAGCCGTCGTTCGGCTCCCGGGATGACGAGGCCCGGCCGACGCCGAGCCCGAACTCGTCGGCGTCGGACGATGAGACCGAGTAGTCGCCGGTAAGAAGGTTGACGGAGCCGGGTCCGATGTCGTCTCCGGCGGCGCCGTCGCCGTCGGGGTCGACGGTCACGGTGATCCATTGGGTGGTGTAGCCGGGTTGGCCGACGGCGTCGGGGTAGAGCGTGGCGCGGATCTGCACCACGCCGCCGACGGTGCCGAGGGTGTCGACCGCGTCCCAGATAGCGTTGCCGCCGAGGTCGGAGAGGCCGACCGGTTGCGTCGTGACGGCCGAGCCGTCGGCCTTGTGCAGGTGGGCGAGCGGGACGTCGTACTCGGCGGCGCCGGGTCCGCGCCGGTACTGGAACGTGGCCCGGGTGTAGGTGCCGTCGCCGTCGACGGCGAGCTTGGTCCGTTTGACGACGTTGGCGCCTGGCTGCGGCAACTTCAACCCGGCCCGGCCGACGTTGAAGACGTACGTGTTGGGGTCGGACAGCTGCCCGGCGCGGTCCTTAGCCCGGACGGTCAGCGTGCGGCGGCCGTCCTCGCTCGGCGTGATCTGCACGGTGGTCGGGCTGCCGGCGTTCACCGTGGACGGAGCCGTGTCAGAGTCGAGCTGATAGGTGTAGGCGATGACGTCGGTGTCGGCCGTGGCCGGGGTGAACGTGAACGTGCCAGTTTGGCCGTAGCCGCCATGCCCCCACGTGTTGTCGGTGGCGATCGACGGGTACAGCGTCGAGGACACTACGGGGACGCCGGGCTTGATGGAGTCGACGGTGAACTCGCAGGACTGCGACCAGGCCGAGACGAGGGTGTTGTCGGCGGTGTCCATCGCACGGACCCGCCAGCTGTAGGAGCCGCCCTCGGCGAACACACCGGCGGGGATCATCGTGGATGCCTGCGTGGAGGACGGGGCCGTCACATTCGTGGTGCCGATCAGCGCGCCGCCTGCCTGGTACCACTCGAACTGGTTGATGACGCTGCCGCCGTCGGCGTCGCTCATGAACGCCTGCAAGGTAGGCGTGCGGCTGGAGATGTACGGCCGGCTCGCCCCCGTGACGCAGGCCGTCGTCGGCGCGGTGGAGTGGCTCTGCACCTGCGGCAGGCTGTTGTAGGTGATGTCGACATAGGGGATGTTGCTGGCGGCATTGGAGGAGTTGAACCGCTTCCACGAATCGTGGTTGTTCTCCAGGGTCGCCCTCAACCCCATCGTGGTCGTCGCCCAACCCGACGACGCGCCGGTCTGGAAGACGCCAGTCGCGGGGGCAGACACCCAGCCCGCGGCGCAGGAGGAACTGAAGCCCTTGGTCTGGTTGGAGGTGTGCTGCTTGGCGTACCAGGCCGGCTGGTTCGTCCACCGCGTCGCGGTGCTCACCGCGCCGGTGGTCCACACCTCCCAGTCCGCGGTGCGGCAGGACCAGGAGTGGTTCTCCCACAGGTAGACCGTCGCCGACGTGATCTTCGCGCCCGCAAGGTAGCCGGTGTTCCACGTCAGGAACGACCGGGCGGTCCACGGGCCGCCGTCGTCGGAGTAGCCGAGCTTCAGATCCGCGGAACCGGACTGGTCCGACGTGTAACCGGTCTGCACAAACGTGTCGAACGTCGGATACACCGACGGGTCGATCGTGACCGGGAACAGCAATGTCGGGTCGGCCAGGAACGCCGCGTCCGGGGTCAGCGTCAGGTCGACGTCGTCACCGTTGCGGACCTGCTTCAATCCGACCGGCGCCACCCGCAGGTGGTCACCGGAGTTCGCGCCGACCCGCGAGTCCCACATCGTCGGCTCGGGGATCCGGCCGGCGTTGCGGCCGCCCTTGCCCTTGAACAGCAGTCCACCGGATCCGTCCGGGGTGGTGGTCACACCCGGCGTACGCATCCGCAGGCCGAGGGTCGCTGACGCTGCGAGGGCGGCACGGTTCTTCACCACGAAGTTCTGCTCGTAGCCGGTCCGCGTCGCGGTCAGCACCAGGTCGACGCCCGGCCGCACCTCCGCATACGTGGCGACGTTCCCCTTCAGGACCGGGGTCGGCAGATCGCCGGCCCATGCCATGCTCAGCACGCCGTCCTCGCCGTCGAGCTTGGCGAGGGCACGCTCACCGGCACTGGCCTTGCCTGAGAACTTCAGGCCACGGGGGTGCCCGACCGGGGCGACCGAACCGTCGGCCTGCACCTGCAGCGTCAGGTCGACCGGCTTCCACACGTCGCCCTGCTTGAACCGGACCGGTCCGGCATGGACCTGGCTGGTGAGCCCGCCCTCCGGCAACGCCCACACCTGCATGGTCTCCGACCGTGCGCCGGTGACCTCGATCCGCTTGCCGCACAACCGCGCCGCCACACTCGCCGACGTCTCATCGGCACGCTCATCAGCACACGTCGGCGCCGGCGGCTTCACCGGGGCAGCCTCGGCCGGGGCCCGCAGCGCCACTGCCAGCGAGACTCCCATCACTGAGGCGGCGGACATCGCCAGGACCCGTGGCAGGCGCCCCGCACCCAACCTGATGAACACGCGCGAACGCCAAGCCGCCGACACTGTCACTCCCCGCTGCCGCCTAACTGATCAATGCGAGTGAGGACCGTAAATGGTGTCCGCGACAGTGGGCAACTCAACCGTTCGGTCAATTCGCCATCCGGCGATTCGTTAGCGCCCACAACACCGACGGCGTGATCTATCTCATAGTTGAGGATTGCCCGAAGGTACGGATCTGAACGTTTCCATCACTGCCCTATATAACTGTGCGTGATTTTGGAATCCTTCAACGAACCGCATTGCGGTCGATTCAGACAACCATTCCAGGAGGCGTCTTCCCAGCTAAAGACCGCTTCGCCCCGGGCTCCACCCTCAACGCCGGTGGACATGGGCGCCCGTTTAGCTTTCCGGACCTTCGCCAGAACAAAGCAGAAGAATCGGACGCGTCATTCCCAATGGGCGTCCACCTGCCGGGCAGGCGTCGCGAATTCGGACATGCAGATCGACATTTAGATCGAATTTATGTCGAGGTGCGGCATACGACAGTTGCCGGCTTGCCGAAGCGTCACAGAACTGTCATATCTTCGCGGCACGATCGCCATACCGGGTTGGCACCCTCTGCCCTGCAGCACGGATAGGTATAGCGCTGCTGTCGGCGGCGGGTGAAGGAGTTACAGGCCGGTGGAGGTTGAACGTACCGCGCTGCCTGGGATCGGGTTGCGGCACGAGTTCGTGACGGCGAAGGGACAGCACGCGGCGGTGGTCTCGCACGTGTCGGGTCGCCGGGACGTTGTGTTGTACGACAGCGCCGACCCGGACACCGCGACCGCGACGCTGTCGTTGACCGGTGATGAAGCCAACGGTGTCGCCGAACTCCTGGGCACCGCCCGGATCGTGGAACGCCTGGCCGACCTGCAGCGGCAGGTGACCGGTCTGAAGACCGTACAGGTGCCGATCATCGCCGGGTCGCCCTACGACGGCCGGACGCTGGGCGACACCCAGGCCCGCACCCGGGCCGGCGCCTCGATCGTCGCGGTCATCCGAGCCGGGCAGATCCTGGCCAGCCCCCGCCCGGACTTCACCTTCGAGCCGGGGGACCTCGCCGTCGTCGTCGGCACGGCCGAGGGCACCACGGCGGTCACCGACATCTTCACCAACGGCTGACGGTATGGATGCCGCTACCGCGTTGATCGAGATCGGGGCGGTCATTCTCGGCCTCGGCCTGCTCGGCGCTGTCTCGGCGCGGTTCGCGATCTCGCCGATCCCGCTGTACCTGCTGGCCGGTCTGGCGTTCGGGCAGGGCGGCATCCTGCCCCTGGCGACCAGCGAGGAATTCACCGCGACCGGCGCCGAGATCGGCGTCATCCTGCTGCTGTTCACCCTCGGACTGGAGTACACCGCCCCCGAACTCGTTGGCACCCTGCGGCACAACGCGGCCGCCGGCGTGGTGGACCTGGTCCTCAACGCCGCGCCGGGGGTGGCGGTGGCGCTGCTGCTGGGATGGGGTCCCGTGGCCGCGGTCGCGTTGGGTGGCGTCACCTACGTCACGTCGTCCGGTATCACGGCGAAGGTGCTGGCCGATCTGGGGTGGCTGGGCAACCGTGAGGTTCCGGTCGTGCTGTCGCTGTTGGTCTTCGAGGACCTAACGATGGCCGTGTACCTGCCGATCCTCACGGCGTTACTCGCGGGCGCCGGATTCGTGGCAGGCCTGGGCACCCTCGCCGTCGCCGCAGCGACGATCACGATCATCCTGATCGTCGCGCTACGGTTCGGTCGCTACGTCGAGATGTTCGTCGCCTCACCCAACGAAGAGGTCCTGCTACTCAAGGCGCTCGGCCTGACGGTGCTCGTCGCCGGCGTCGCACAGGCACTGCAGGTGTCCGCCGCCGTTGGCGCGTTCCTCGTCGGCATCGCCCTGTCTGGGCCGCTGGCGCACACCGCCCGGCAGGTCCTCACCCCACTGCGCGACCTGTTCGCCGCCGTCTTCTTTGTATTCTTCGGTCTGCACACCGACCCGGCCGCGCTGCCGCCGATGCTCGGCATCGCGCTGGTCCTGGCGGTGGTGTCGATCCTGACGAAAATCGCGACCGGCTGGTGGGCGGCACGGCGGGCGGGTATCAGCACGCTGGGCCGCGCCCGTGCTGGCGTCGCTCTCACACCACGCGGCGAGTTCAACATCGTCATCGCCGGTCTCGCCGTCAGCGCCGGGCTCAACACCAAAATCGGCCCGCTCGCCGCTGCTTACGTCCTCGTGCTGGCCGTTATCGGCCCGATCCTTGCCCGTTCCCTCGAGCCGTTCGCACGGTGGCGCTCCCGCCGCCGCAGCGGCGGCATGAACACAGCGGCCGAGCCCGCCGTGACCACTTCCGATCCCGACCCTGCGCCAGGTGCGTCATGACCGCGCCGGCCGCACCGCTGGACGCCACGATCGTCCTGCCGTGCTTCAACGAGGCCGCGCACGTGCGGGCCGAACTCGACCGCATCAGCACGGCGATGGACAAAGCCGGACTGCGCTACGAAGTCCTCGCCGTCGATGATGGCTCTACCGACACGACCCTGCAGGTGCTGCGCGCGGCGGCGGCCGTGCTGCCGACGATCCAGGTGGTCGCGATGCACCGCAACGGCGGCGCCGGCACGGTCCGGCGGGTCGGCACACGGATGGCCCGGGGCGACATCGTGGTGTGGACCGACGCGGACATGACGTATCCGAATGAACGCATCCCCGAGTTGATCCGGCGATTGCTGGAGGACCCTACGATCGACCAGGTCGTGGGGGCCCGGACTTCGGAGCAGGGCAGCCATCGACTGCTGCGCATCCCAGCGAAGTGGGTGATCCGCAAGCTCGCCGAGTGGCTGGCCGGTCAGCCGATCCCGGACCTCAACTCAGGGCTGCGGGCGTTCCGGCGCACCGTCGCCGCGCCGTATCTGCGGCTGCTGCCGCCCGGATTCTCCTGCGTCACCACCATCACGCTGGCGTTCCTGTCCAACCAGCACCCGATCGCCTACATGCCGATCGACTACGCCCGCCGCGCAGGACGCTCGAAGTTCCGTTTTGTCCGCGACGCTTACCGCTACCTGCTGCAAGTGCTGCGAATGGTGATGTACTTCAATCCGCTCAAGGCTCTGATGCCACTCGCTCTGCTGCTGCTCGCCACCGGCACCGTCAAGAGCGCGGTCGACCTGACCGTCCACCCCCTCCGGCTGGCCAACAACACCGTCATGGTCTTCCTCACCGGGCTGATCATCGGTTCACTGGCGCTGCTAGCCGACCTGATCGTCCGGTCCCGCCCGGACGCCTGACGCCCGCCGCCGCCAAGCCCCCCGGCAGGCGGCGGGCGTCAGTGCAGGAGCCCACACGACTCGAACCTGCCCAAGCTATCGCGGAACCAGCTCGACGATGACCGATCCACCAGGGTGTCCATTGACACGAACGCGAGCCCGTTACGATCAACGGCGACCCTTCGGGACCTCAGGACCTCGATGCCAGCCAGCACCTGACCGAGCGCCATCCCCACCTGGTCGCTCAGATCGATGAGGTCATCGCCGCCGCGACCCAGCAACGCCGCGACCAGCACCACACCAGCAGCGCACCGACCTGACAGTCCACGGCTGTTACACATCTCGGACGCTCGCCACGCGGCTCACCCTGACCCAGCGCTGGTGCCGGCAGCTGCGTCATGAGCGGGTCAACGCTGACGCGGTCATCGTGTGAGAACAATGGCGACGCTGCCCGGCGTGCCCGTGACGGCGCTGGGCTCCGCGTCCTGCCGCGGCCCGGGCCTCGGCCTCGGCGCGCTCACGAGCGCGTGACAAGCCGGCGAGCTCAGGTAGCAGGATCTTGATCGCAACGGTCCGTTCGAGCCTGACGTCGACGGCCCGCCACACGGACGCCGTGCCGCCGGTGCCCACCTCGGCGATCAGCCGGTACCGGCCGCCGATCATCGGCATGGCGTCGACACCCCCGGGTCTTGCTGGACGGTGTGGCTCCGCTTGGAGCCGCTGTCGCGATCCTCGCCGCGCGGCATGGAGGACGCTCCTCATTCGTATGACAGTTGTGCGACGAGGCAGCGTGATGCAACGGTCGTCCTACCGTCGGATTGCCTCCGCACCGACCGGCCGACGAGGTTCTGCTGTCGGAAGCGGCGCCACACCCCGACGACGCGGGGGGCCGTTCCATCAGCATCTGTCGCCCCGGCAGGCGGCGATCAGGACGGCAGGATGAGGTCGGCGTAGTCGGCGGCTGTGAGGCGTCCGTCCGTCAGGGACGCGTCGGCGCGGGGTACGCGCAGCGGTTGCCCGTCGTGTCGGAAGGACACGGTGTCGACGTCGGCGCGGCTGGTCAGGGTGCATACGATCTGGCCGTAGGCGAGGACTTCGTCGCTGCGTCCGCTCCCATCGGACCGGCTGCCGATTTCTACCGTCGCGTCGCCGCCACCGACCTCCACGATGCCGGTCACCGTGATGCCGGTCAACGCGCTGGTGTAGCCGGCGTCCCGTTCGGCCGTGGTTGGGCCGGACAGCAGATCCCGCAGATGTGCGTCGATCGCCGGCATCTGCTCGGCCGGGCGTCGGACTGCGACCAGGCCAGTGTCACGGACCAGGAACAGCAGTTCGGCTGGCCGGCCGGGCGCCGGGCTGCCTGCCTGTGCTGGGGAGGGAGCGCTCGCCCGGCTGCTCACCGTGACCGGTCGAGGGCTGTCCTCGGTCGGCACGCCGCATCCGGCCAGCGCCAACGCCAACACCAGCGCGGCGACGAGGGCCCACACACGGTCGGTCACGATGGCTCCCTGCGCAGCTCGACCCGGAACCGTGCGCCACCGCCCGGTCGGTCCAAGGCCACCGCCTGGCCGCCGTGTGCCGCAGCATGCTGCGCCACCAGCGCCAGGCCCAGCCCGGCACCGTCGTCGTCGGTGCGGGCGCCGGCCGCGCGCCCCCGCACGAACCGGTCGAAGATCATCGCCTTGTCTTCCGAGCTGACGCCGGGGCCTTCGTCGTCGACCTCGATGAACCACCGGTCCTCGCTCACCCCGACCCGGACGGCGGTTGCCCCGCCGCCGTACCGTGCAGCGTTGTCCAGCAGGTTTCCGATGATCTGTTCGACGCGGCGGCCGTCCACCAGCCACACGTGCGGTGTGTCCCCGACGGCGCTGACGAGTTCCGGCGGCAGGTTGCGCACCTGACAGGCGCGCCGCGCGACCGCGACGACGTCGACCTCTGCGCGGCGGACCGGCCGGTCGCTCTTCGCCAGTTCGAGCAGGTCGTCGACGAGGGACAGGAACCGGTCGACCTCCTCGACGATCAACCCGACCGCCAGCCCGCTGCGCTGGTCGAGGTGCTCACGCCGGCGGGCCAGCACGCTGGCGGATGCGGCCAGGGTCTGCAACGGCGAGCGCAGCTCGTGACTGACGTCTGCGGCGAACCGGCGGTCCTGCTCCAGCCGCTTCGCCAGCCGGTCGACCATGTCGTTGAACGAGGTGGTGAGCTGGGCCAGGTCGGGCTCGACAGCCGGGTCGAGCCGGGTCGACAGGTCGCCGGCGGCGATCTCCTGCGCCGCCCCGGCCACCTGCCGCAGCGGCCGGGCGACGTACCGGGCGGCGTACCAGCCGAGGCCGGCGCCCGCGACGGCGGTGAGTGCGGCCACGACCGTGAGCACCCAGCTCAGGGTCCGCAACGTCTGGTCCAGCTCCCGGAACAGGTCGACCTCGTACAGCGCCGCCGTGTCCGTCAGCGGCACACCGACGACGAGCGCGGGAACGCCGTTGACCCGCACGAGCTGCTTGCCCGCCTGCCCCTGCTGGACGAGGTGTTGCAAGCTCATCGGCACCGCCTCGGTGATGCCGTCGTCGGCGGCCCGGCCGAACCAGCCGCCGTCGCGGTACAGCATCGCCCGCCGGTTCCCGCCGGTGTCCAATGAGCGCAGCAGGTCGGCGGCGTCGACCTGATCGGTGAGCACGCCCTCCCGCAGGATCCGGGCGTCGAAGGACACCGCACGCACCGACGCCCGCTCGCGCCCCTCCAGCAGGGAACGCCGGGTCGCCTGGTACGTCGCGAACGCCATCGACGCCGATAACAGCAACGCGCCGGCGGCGAACCCGCCGATGACCCGTGTCCGAAGTCCCGCGCGTCTCATCGCTGCAGCTTGTAGCCCATGCCGCGGACCGTGACGAGCCGCTGCGGCGTCCTTGTGTCGCGCTCGATCTTCTGCCGCAGCCGCCCGATGTGAACATCGACGAGCCGCTCGTCACCGGTCTCGTACTCCCACACCCGCTGCAGCAGCTGCTGGCGCGACAGCACCAGGCCCGGGTGCTCGGCGAGCTCGCACAACAACCGGAACTCGGTGCGGGTCAACGCGACCGGCTCACCCTGCACCCGCACCTCGCCGGCCTCCGGCCTGATCTCCAGGTCGCCGAACACCAGTGTCGGCGCCGCGGCGGACACGGCACGCCCCCTGCGCCGCAGCGCCCGCAACCGCGCTGACAGTTCCTTCACCGCCACCGGCTTGACCAGATAGTCGTCGGCGCCGGCCTCGAGCGCGGCGACGATGTCGTGGGTGTCGTCGCGGGCGCTCACCACGACGATCGGTACGTCGTCGTGACGGCGCATCTCCCGCACACAGTCGAACCCGTCCATACCTGGCAGCATGAGATCGACCAGGACGGTGTCCGCCGGCGCAGCCCGTTGCGCCTCCAGGCCCTCCTCCGCGCTCGCTGCGGTCCGCACCAGGTAGCCCTCGTCCTCCAGGGCGAGCGCCAGCGACAACCGGATCCGGTCGTCGTCCTCGATCACCAGCACGCCTGTCACCACTGCATCATGCCCCCCGGCGGCGTGTGCCCGTGCGCGAGCCAGCGAGTGGGGTGCGTTTGCCACCCGATGGTCACGTCGTCCCCCGGTGCGGTCGTCGATCACCCGGTCCGCCGGACGCGGGACAGGTATCCGGCGCCGCAGCCACTGCAGGGCCGCGATGTGGTCGACGAAGTTCGGGAACTCCGTATCGAGGCAGAGCAGCCGCAGAGCGCTGAGCACCGACCTGGACGCGCCGACGATGCATGTCCGCCGGTGGTTGGCGGCCGCCCGGTTCCGGGCCTGCATCAGGTGACCACACTCGTCACAGGCGAGGCTGAAGTCGGTGCCGTCGAGGCTCAGCAGCGCGGTCACAGCGACCGGTCGGCCGCGGGCGCCTGCCACCAGCGCAGCTCCTGGACCTGCCGTTCGCGGGTGGCCCGCCTGGGTCGTCGCCGCGGCACGCGATGCCGTGGCAGATAGCCGGGCGGCCGGTCCGTGGCCAGCAGCACCTCCTCCAGCTGCGCCGACTGCAGCTGCAGGCACAGCGGCATCGACAGTCCCCGCAGCGTCAGGCGCCCACCGCTGTCAGCAACGGTGCGGTGCAGGTCAGCAAGGAACGCCGCGCCAACCCCGTCGACGGTTCCGCACCGCGTGAGATCGAGGATGAGATGCGTCGGCTCCATCGCGATCGTGGACTCGATCACCGAGAGGTTGCGGCGCACCGAAGGGCCGTCCAACACCTCGGTCACGCTGATTTCCACAACGGGATCCGCCTCGGTCGACACGGCGGTCTGCATGCGGCTCCTCCAACGGCAGTGGCGCCCGTACGGGTCTCGTCCGGCGTGTGCCGGTCGGGGGTCGACGGGTCCGGGGTGACGTCCGATACCTGCATCACCCTGTGTCGCGCGTATGGAGAAGTCCCCGCGGCAGTGTGACGGTTCCATGACGTATCGCGCCTCGGGCCGGCTTCAGTTGCGACCCGCCGCCGTCGGGTGTCAGTTGTCACGCAACTGTCACAGGGTCGAGGGCTGCCCGCCGAACCGGGCGGCGACGCTGGCATGCACGGCCCACGGAGGGAGACGACATGCAGCCGATAGCACAGACACCGGCGATGCGGCTGGTCGAGGTGCTGGTCACGGACCCGCTCGACACCAGTGCCGCACCGCGCGTCCGGGCGCTGCTCGACGACGCCGCCGCGCTGCGCCCCGCGAACCTTGTCATCGACATGACCGCTTGTGCGTATGTCGACGCCGCGGGGATCGCGATGCTCCTCGACGTGCACCGCAAGGTGTGGCTCGACGGCGGCCGGCTCACGCTTCGCGGTCTGTCGCCGAAGGTTGCCCGGACCCTGCAACTCGCCCGAGTCGACCGGGTCCTGCACGTCACCGGCACACCGGCCGAGCCGCCGGAGGGTTCGTCATAGAACTGTCATCAATTCGCGGGACGGCCGCCATGCACCGCACGCAGGGTGGAGCCTGGTCCACGGTTGTTCGCAGGGGTTTGATGGGGGTCACGATTGACGGCGTTGCTCAGTCCCGACAGCACGAACTTCACCCTCGCCTGCGACGGCTGCGGCCAACTGGTCACCAATCTCGCGCCGACCATGGGCGACTGGGCCGTTGCGTGGAGCCTGTTCAGCCAGGACGGCTGGACGGGTGACGACCTCGCGACCGGACCGCACACGTGCGGGCGTTGCACCCGCACGCCCCCGCCGCCACGGATGGTCGAGCAGGCGCTGACCCGTGAACGCTGCGTGCCGGCAGCCCGCGAGTCGCGCCGCCTGAGGGTCACCCGGGTCGCGGGCACCACCGTCGTCACCCTGACGGGCTCACCCGACCTGCTCGTCAATGCCCGCCTGCGCGACCTCGTCGTCGACCTGACCGGCCCGGCACAACGCCTCGTCATCGACGTCACCCAAGCGCCACGGCTGGACTCCGGCGCTCTCGACGTGCTGGTCCAGGCGCACCGCCAGTCCATCACCGTGTGCCTCGTCGGCGCGACACAGCAGATCCGGGACTCGTTGCGGCTACTCAGCCTGCACGGGCTGTTCCCGGTGTTCCGGACCCTCGCCGAGGCGACATCCTGCGGCCCGGCCACAGGCACCGAACCCGCACCAGCTGGCGCGGAGCGGCCCGACCGAGTCGATGCGCGGTGACCTTCTCCGTCAGCAGCAGCATCGAACACAGCGGAGCAGTCGTCGTCACCGTCCGCGGCACCGTGGAACACACCACCATCGGCTCACTGTGCGACACGATCAACCACATCGTCGACCAGCACCGACCCGCACTCGTGAACATCGACCTACAGGCCGTCACCTACATCGACACCACGGCTGTCGGCGCGCTCGACGCATGCCGACGCAGCGCTCGCAACGGCGGGACCAACGTGATGCTGCGCAACGCCAGCGACGCCGTCGACCGGACGCTACGAATGTCAGCCTGAACAGCACTCCGCCCTATCGCGTCGCATCGACAGATGCGGCCACACACACCACACCGATGACGCTGAGGCGCCCTGCCTCGACGACAGCAGCTTCGGCTTGTCGGGACAGCTGAGGGGCCAGCGACTCCTGTGGACGGGCATCGCCGCGCATCGCTGACCGCGACATTGTCCGCACATGGACGAATCATCAAACCCACCACACTGTCGCCTGGAGGCCCGCGCACCCGAGCCGCACCGTGAAATGACAACCGCCTCCGGGAGATGACAGGCCCTGGACGTGCTGTCGCTGTCAGTCGGCGTACCGGATGCGCACCATCGGAAGTCGGACGCCCACATCGGGTGCGAGCGGACCTGCGGCGCTCAGGTCGGGCATGGTCAGGATGCGGCCGAGGCGCGCGGCGGCGCGCGGGTGACGGTCGCGGTACCGCTCAAGCAGATGACGGCTCTCCCCGGCGGACAGGATCTCTGCACGAGCGGGCACGCCTCGCCGGCGACCGGTCCAGATCCGCACGCCCGGATCCACTTCGATGTTCCGGAACCACTGGGACGCACGCCCGTAGCCGGAGACGACAACGAGTACCCTGGCGTCCCGCTCGAGCACCTCGAGGACGACGTGGCGGAGCTGCCCGCTTCGTCGGCCCCGGTGTTCGAGCATCGCCATCCGCGGTCCGAACAGCCAGCCGAGACCCTGCCGGTACAGCGGGATCGGTGACCGCGCAAGGAGTCGCGGGATACGCCGGGTCATGCGATCAGCCTCCTCCGACGACGTGCCCGCAACGACGAGGCCGGCATCCGGCGGGCCATCGCCATGACCAGCAATGATTGCATGAATGCAACAGATGTACGGACACTATCGCACAGACTCGGCGGGCGTGCCGTACCGAGCGCGGCGACCGGCCGGCGTCGTCGGTCGCGGGGTACCCTCTGCTGGTCCAGACGATTGTGCAGATGCAATAGTTCGTCCCAGCCATGCCAGGGAAGGGTGTGTCGGGGAGTCTGGTCGGCGTCGGCAGCATGCTGATCGGTCAAGGGAGTGACACCAGTGACGCGGGACCCGATGCGCGCGAGCCGCGACGAAGCCGAAGACCCGATGCACGCAGGCGTGCGGCTGCCGCTGGCCCGGATTCTCCTGGTCGAGGACGATCCCGGCGACGTCGCCTACACCCTCGACGAGTTCCGCGAGCACCGGCTGCGCAACCAGGTGACCGTGATCGGCAACGGCCGGCACGCCTTGGACTACCTGGCCCGGCGCGGCGCGTACCTCGACGCCCCGACTCCGGACATCCTGCTGCTGGACCTGAACCTGCCCGGCGTCGACGGCCGGGTCGTACTCGATTGGGTAGTCAACGATCCACGGCTGGCACACCTGCACGTCGTCGTCCTGACCGCGTCCGCCGTCGAGGAGCAGATGCTGCGGGACTTCGGCCTGCCTGCTGGGCACTTCTTCCGCAAGCCGGTCGACTTCACACAACTGATCGGGCTGATCCGTGCAGTGCAACGGTTGGCAATCGTCGTGGACCGCGGCGACCCGCCGGCCGTTCCCCGGACACAGCGATAGGTCGGCGGAGGGGCGGCGCCGTGTCATCGACCGACGCAGCCCGCTGAGCTGTATGCCGACCGGCGTCGAGCGCGCGGCATCACGCATCCGTTCCCCCGATCGCCGGTAGTAGCGGGTGCCATCGCGACGTTCCCGGGAACGGCCGCGATCCCGGCGCCCGCACGAGCCGCGTCCTCGACGACCGCCGTCTCGGCGTGGCCGCGCGTCCTGCTCGACATCGAACCATCCGCGTTCGTCGGCCGGGAGCTCTCAGCTCGCGGCCGCCTCGCGGGCAGCATCCCGGCCGAGGGCCATCAACAGGCCCATCACCGCGGACTCCAAACCGAACATCGCGGCCACGAACCACCCCAACCACAGCCACGTCACGAGCACCACTCCGGACACAACTGCGACGCAGCCGATCCGTCGGCGCGTTCGGCTCCGGTACTCACGCGGCGGACACGGCCGCAGACTGACGAAGCCGGCGGTGAACCGTGGATCGTCGGCCTCGATGTGCCGCTGGATCTCAGCAAGTATGGGCCGCTCCTCCGGCCGCCACGGCCCGCTCATCGCTCAGCCGCCGGGCGAACCTCACGGCGTTCCGTCCCGATGTCCCGGGCGGTCACTGACGCACCGAAGGTGCGTTGCACCGTTGACGCGACAACCGCCACCATGCTCGCATCATACAATAGTTGCATAAGTACAAGTTGATGTCATTGCGTCGCACGACATGACGCACCCATGTCCGTGATGGAGGTGAGCGTCCGCAGCGACGCGGCCGGTGGTCCGGGGATCGGCGGCGATCGCCGAGGGCGACTGCACACATGCCACCATTGTCGGGTGGCACGACCTTCTGCTTCCTCTGACAGGCTCGACGACGGGCTCGTCGACGCGCTGCTGTCGATCAGCCGGGCGATGGTCGCCCTCGCTGCCCGCAATCTCAGCCAGCTCGATACCGACGTGACGCTGCAGCAGTACCGCACACTGGTCATCCTGGCCTCCGGCGGTCCCCAGCGCAGCGTCGACCTCGCCCGCCAGCTCAATATCGCACCGTCGACCGTGACCAGGATGTGCGACCGGCTGGTTCGACGTGACCTGATCCAGCGCTTCCACCGAGAGGACGACCGGCGCCCGATCTGGCTCTGTCTGACCGAAGCCGGGAAGGAACTCATCGGCGCGGTGATGCTCGCGCGCCGCAGGGAGCTCGAGGACCTGGTCCGGGCAGCCGACCTGACCGTCTCGAAACGTACCGTGGCGGCCCTGCACGCATTCGCAACCGCGGCTGGCGAGGTGCCCGACGCACAGTGGTGGCAGTTGTGGACCGAGTCGGCGACCCTCGCTCCCGGGACCTGGCCGGCCCAGCCCACACCGGACCGCAGCTCAGCCGCCTGAATCAGTCACAACCCGCCGACTGATGGCACGCACCGCACGGGCCAGCCTTGCACCCCGCGCGGAAGACCGGACTATGCAAGGGGTGGCGAAACCCTCGGTAGGCCAGACAGGGCTTGGCCGGCCGGCGCGGCGACTGCCGTGCTGCGGAAGGCGGTGGTCCCGGCGGGATGCACCCGCCGCCACGCCGACCTGCACCATGCCTATCCACCGTGAACGATCACATGCCTGCCGTCGCGCCGGATCTTCGAATAGCGCACCAATCCGGAACGAGTGCATCCAACCGAGCCTCCAACAGCGAACGCGGGGGCGTCGAGTCATCGCGCCTGGCCGGGGTGGCGGCGATCCACCATGCGCTGCAGCTCTGATCGCCCACACATTTCGGCTCTGGGCCGGCCTGACCTCTTCGAGGATTCGCTCGTCTATCGACGCGTCGGTCCGGGACCGGCCGATGAGCCGTCCGTCCTCTCGACCGCTGCGCCGGCTGGCGGTTGGGCCAGATCCAATGCCAGGTGCTCACCGCGACCTTCAACGCCGACAGCGTGGCGTCCCGCTCGTCGTCGCGCGGGGCGGTCCCAAAGACGGTGACGAAGTTCCCGCCGTGGACGACTACCCCGCTGATGTACGCCTGCACACCCTTGCCAGTGCCGGAAAGGTCGCAGGAGGTGCCCACGACATCGACGCCGTCCGCGCCGTCGAAGGGGATCGTCACCGGGCCCGCCACGTGGACGGACGACATCGTCGGGACCTTCGCGCCTACACCGACACCGTCGGCGACCTCATCCCCACAAACCCCGCGCCGCCTGAACCGCCACGCTCGGCGTACAGGCTGGTGGTGCGCCGGCAGCGACGCACGACCGACACGAGAACCGGCCCCTCCCCGAACGGCGGGAGGGGCCGGTTTCGTCGTCCCCACCCTGTTCGCGGCGTGCCGATCGGGCCAGCAACCACGTCAAGCGCTGCGGCTGGCACGCGACATTTTGCTTGATAGCGCCTTGCGCCTCTTCGGCCTTGTGCTGACCCTTGTCCTGGAAACCCATCACGCCTCCTTCGGAGGGTAGACGCGGCGATGCGCACGGCACCGGCGCGCGTATTCCGCCCAACATGGCCTCACCGGCACCGCCGAAACACCCTGAGGACCTCAGCGACTCGATGCGACCGCAAGGGTTCTGTGGGGGAACGTCGGGTAGTGGGCCGTTCTACACCTCACATGGAGGCGGACATGTTCATTCTCGGTGTCATCTTGCTGCTGCTCGGTTGGTTTCTCCACATCACCATCCTCACGACGATCGGGGTGATCCTGCTCGTGATCGGTGCTGTGCTGTTTATCCTCGGCTCGATCGGGCGGCCCGTCGCCGGGCGGCGACATTACTGGTAGCCGACCAGCAACACTCACGCTCTGCTCTGGTCATCGTCGCCCTGTCACCGCATCACGGTTGTGGTCGGCGGTGTCGTCGACTTCGCGGTTTGACGCCCTTGGGTGATTCCACCAAGGATCGGTCTCCTCAGGCAGCGGCAACTCGCGCGGAGGGACGGATAGGTCGTGCGAACGCTTGCTGAGATCACGCCGGTACCTCGCCGGATCGGTGCCGATCCAGTGGCTGCCGAGCTTCTCCAGACACTTCGCCCGCAGACCGCTGCCGGCCTTTCGCGTCGCCGAAGTCGCTGCCCTGACCGAAATTGTTGTCCGGATGGAGCGCGTGCCGCGCGGCCGCCGTTGCCGATCCGGCCAATCTCGCATGACCCCGGTTGCGCAGTTCTTCAAGGCCTGCTTGTCGAACCAGTCCAGGCCGGGGTCGTTCACGGATGCCCCAGACGCGTCAAGGCCCACGAAGTTCAGGCTGCGGCGAGGTCCGTGGTGCAGTGCGGGCAGCGGACCGCGCCCGCCGGTGCGTCCTCCATCCGGCAGCTCGGGCAGGTCTTCGTCGGAGGCGGGTCCCCAAACACCGTTCTGCCGCGCTTCTGCATGTACGCCCGGTACGGGACCACGAAGCCCTTCAACATCCGCACTCCCCCGAGGCCGCCGCTGAGCCCTCTCTACCGAGCCGGCGCCGACCTAAACCAAGCCGACCTGCCTCAGCCGACCCGCCCAAGCCAACCAAACCAACAGGTCAGCGCCACACGAAGGCAGCCATGGCGGCCGCGCGGCGGGGTGAGACCCAGGGCGGCCTCGACCCGCTCGGCGCGCAGCGTGTTGGGCGGCGCACCGGGCAGGGAGCGCATGGACGACACCGCCAGGAGACCGGAATCTCCCGCCAGACAGGCCGCACCGCGGTCTCGGTCAGATCGAAATCCCGCGCCACCTGCCGCACCGAACGGTCTCCACGCTGACACAACTCAACAAGAACCCCGGTGCTTGACACTCCTTCACGTGTCCTCCCCGATGGTGCGCACGACGGACGGCAGGTGCAGCCTCCGCCGGATCATCTGCTTTTGGCTGCGTGCCGTCGACTGTGTGATGTTGAGCGCTTCCGCCACCTCCTTGGTACTCATCCCGGTCACACAGCACCACCACGGCCCGCTCCTGGGGGCTCAACGGCTGCATCGCCATCCACAGGTCGTGCGCGAACTCCACCTCGTCGTCGAAGGACACCACGTACCGCTGCCGCGTCCGCTGAGCCGGATGTGCGCCTGGATTTGGCGGCTGATGCTCCGCAGCGCGTTCACCGCCTGGTATGCGGCAATCCGGGTGGTGTATTTGAGGTTGTCGTCGAACGTGCGCTCGCCGCGCTTCCCGGGGGAACCGTCGGCAGGGGAACCTGAACCACGGGACGTGCTACTGCATCAGCGGCGACCGTGGCACAGGTTGCGCCCCTTCAGGCCGTGGGCTTCCCCTGAGACTGGATGTTGATCCAGAGGAAGGGGTATCCCCGGTGGGCGTCTGTAGAAGTACCCGGAGAGTCTGGCGGATCTCCCGCTCCAAGCCGATGACCGCGGACAGCAGCAGCGCCAGACCGAGATCGCCTAGCTGCAGCCAGCCATGTCCTCCCATCACCATCACATCAGCCTAGCCCTGGGCTGGGGGCCGGCACCCTGTCGATGGATCACATCAGGACAGCTGGAAGGGCTCCGACCACGAAGGCCAGAAGGCATGCCACAGCCGACGAGTGAGGGCCCGATTCGGTTGTGCTGGGCCGCCGGAGGGAACCTTGTCAACGCCTGCTGATCGGCAGGCATGAGCGGCCAACGTGGGCGAAGCGTCGAGGGTGCGGCTCGGTGATCCGGCCGTGTCGTGCGACTTGGCCAGTCGACGCAACCTCTGCCGCGACACCGGCTCTTCGAGGAGCTGAAACGTATTCATGCAACGGCCGTGTCAATCCCAGCATCCTGGGCACCAGGGACACCAGGTTCCGCAACGGCGATCCGTGACATCGGACGATCTGTGTTGCCCGCAACCGCCGACCGCGCAAGGGCAGCATCGATCATCTGGGACCCGAGGATCCAGCCCAGACGCCGGGCCAAGGGCCTAGCGGCACTGGGCGTGAGCCAACCTGGCACCGCACAGGCACCCCGCCGTCCCAGTGACCACACTCGGGCAGCGATGGCGCACGAGCGGGCACGCCGGCTCCGGCGCCGGCAGGGTCGGGCGTTTCTCGAACCGCCTCACCGGTTCAATCAAACTGCCGGAGGTCCGGTTACAGGCTCGGCGTTGCCGGCACCGGTTGAGGCGGATACCTACAAGTCCACCATCATGGACGCCAGCGGCCGGAGACGCCTCTGTTCCCCGGCCGCGCCAAGGTACACCGTTCGCTCCGCTGCACCGCGCCGCTCAGGTCCCTGTGGCGGGGAGCAGGCCGATGCGTCCGTGGTAGGCGCGGCCGAGCTGGTCCGTGTCGGAGCCGACCAGGAGCCCGGCGGAGCAGGTGACGAGGACCTCGACGCCGACACCTCGGCTGTGGGTCGGGTTCCATGCCAGCGCCTTGCCGGTGACCGGGTCGACGGCGGCGATCCCGGGCCGCGGCACGGCACCCGGGCCCGCGTTCTTGCGGCCGCGTGGGTTGTCCATCCACTGCTGGTGCCCACCGACGTACACGGCGGCGTCGGTGACCGCGACAGACCACAGGGTGTTACCGCCGGTGCGGTTGACCCACACCGGCGGGTGCACACCGCTGCCTGTGACGTCGAACCGGGCGACACTGTCACACATCAACGTCGGTCCGGCCATCCCACCCGTCGCGGCGACGGCCAGGTAGGAGCCGTCCGGCGCGAAGTCGACCCCCCGCAGGTAGCTGTCGTACAAAGCCTTGCACTTGCGGGTGTAGGCGTCGGTCGACCAACCGCTCACTGCCGCAGGGCCGCCGCCGACGTCGGCGAGCAGCAGCTGCGCACGCGGCATGCCGGCAGCGGTGTCGAACGCGCCGACCGCGGCGAGGCGGTTGCCGTCCTGGGTGACGGCGACCGACTCGACCTTGACGGTGCCGCCGTCGCGGCGGGCCAGCCGCAGGTCGAACCCGGGGTCCACGACGCCCGCCGTGGCCGACAGCCGTGCCAGTCCAGCGCGGCGCTGTCCACTGATGGCGGTGAAGTGGCCTCCGGCGTACAGCCACGCACCGGACGAGGTCATGGTGCGGATCTGTCCTGGGCCCGCGGTGCCGGTGAACCCGGCCACCCGGCTGCCGGTGGCGAGGTCCAGCTGGACCAGGCCTGGCCAGACATCGCCGTTGACCTTCGTGAACGTGCCCGCGGCGTAGACCGTCCCGCCCGGCCCGGCGGCGACCGCTGTGACCCGGCCGTTCAGCTCCGGCGCGAAGTCCAGCATCCGGCCGGTGCCGAGCTGGAACGCGAACAGCGACCGGCGCGCGGCACGGCTGCCGGTTGCCGCGTCAGCGACGGTCGTGAAGTTTCCGCCGACCACGACGATGTCACCGACTACCGCCATCCCGGCGATCGCGCCGTCGAGCACGTTCGGCGTCCACACCACCGGCTGCTGCGACACCACACCCTGCAGCGCCTGCCCGGCAACCGCAGCCCCGGCTGCCATCACCAGCGCAGACACCAGCACGGCTACAGCGGTGAACGTTCGGCGCATCAGACGGCACTTCCCCTCGCAGGAAACAGCGGCACCGGCGCAGGCGGACCGGCGTGACGTTCAACGAGGCAGACGGCCACCCGGCAGCTGACACCGAGCGACGTCCTGGAGGCCGCCCTTGGCCCGACCAGCACGCTCCCGATCCCTGAGCCGCCGAGGACGAGAATGTCGACCGGTCGGACCTCGACGTTGCCGCCGAGCACCTCGACACTTGAACACGCACGGGATCCGACACCGGCAGGTACAGCGGCATCCGCTGGTCGACCACGAGCGTGCCGCAAGCCTGCCGGCAACGGATGCAACCGCGCCGCGTCGCCGACGCCACACCTGTGAACTGTTGGCCCGGGTTGCTGCCGACAACGGCTACCGCAGACAGTCACGCCGGCCGTTCGCCGTGTCCAAGGACGCAAGTCTGGCGGGTCGAGCCACTCGTCCTGGCTCAACCTCGTCGAACGCTGGTTCGCCGAGCTCACCAACCGCAAACTGCGCCGCTCGACCCACCGCAGCGTCGCCGACCTAGAAGCCGACATGAACGCCTGGATCGAGGCGTGGAACACCGACCCCAACCATTCGTATGGACCAAGACCGCCGACGGCATCCTCGAGACCATCGCCGCATACTGCCAACGAATCAACGACTCAGCACACTAGGCCGTGTTTCAAAGCTGATCAGTTGAGCAGGTTGAGGAGTCGCTCGGCTTGCTGGTCGAGAGTGCCAGGTGTGGCTGTGGTCGTCAGTGATAGCTCCGCTTGGTCGTCAGTTAGGACCGCACCCCCGGTTGGGTGAAAGTTCGTGGTCGTGAGTTTCGGCACCACTGGTTGTGGTGGGAGCATCGGCGCGTCTGGGTGAGGGGCTTGCCGATGCCGCCCATTGCGAAGATTGATCTGTACGCGGCGATCCGTCGGGACGCACGCGCTGGTCTGTCGGGCCGGACGATCGAGGCGAAGTACCGGGTGTCGCGACGGACGGTGGCGAAGGCGATCGCGTCGGCGTGGCCGGCGCCGCGCAAGGCGTTGCCGTCGAGGCCGTCGAAGTTGGACGGGTTCGAGCCGGTGATCGAGGGGATTCTGCGGGCGGATCTGGACGCGCCGCGCAAGCAGCGGCACACGGCGAAGCGGATCTTCGACCGGCTGGTCGCCGAGCATGCGATGACGGATGTGTCGTATCCGGTGGTGCGCCGGTATGTGCGGGAACGCGCGGCGCAGATCAGGGTCGAGACCGGCCGGGCGCCGGTGGAGGCGTTCGTGCCGCAGACCCACCGGCCGGTTATGGAGGCTGAGGTCGATTTCGGTGAGGCCGTGGTCAACCTTCGTGGTGAGCATGTGACCTGCATGCTGTTCGCGTTGCGGATGTCGTACTCGGGCAAGGCGGTGCACCGGATCTTCGCCTCAGGCGGGCAGGAGGCGTTCCTGGAAGGCCACGTCCATGCGTTCACTGTGCTGGGCGGGGTCCCGGCCGGGCAGCGTGACACCTACCTGCGCACCTGGCTCGGGAACCGGCCGGTCGGCCGCGACGGCGGCCCGAAAGTCGCCAGCTTCGACCAGGAGATCCCACTCCTGCTCACCGGCGAGGCCATGGCACCCGTGACGGCCCAAGCCAGACGCCTGGCGCCACACCCCGGCATCGCCTACCCGCTCATCCGCGACGCACCACTCGCCCGTTTCGCGCTTGTCTGGCGCACCGCCGCCGAAACCGATCTCATCCAAACCTTTGCCAGCGTCGTCACCGAGCTGGGCCCGATAGTCCTATGACGTCGGCGCGGCCCCGCCAACCCCGGAGACTCTGATGTGCTGATGTCCTACCCGGCGGGCAGGATGGGTGCGGGAGGTACAGATGAGCGACATCGCGGACGTTCCACCCGCCGTTGTGGGCCGGCTCCGGGTGATCTGCGGGGAGCTGCCCGAGGCGTACGAGGAGCCGGCGTGGATCGGCCTGCGGTGGCGGATTCGCCGGCGGACGTTCCTGCACGTCTACACCACCGACGGGAGGCGGTCGGCGTACATCGATACGGACGATCCGGCCATCCTGATGACCTTCCGGGCGCCGCCCGGGGAGTTGGCCGCGCTGGCGCATGCCGGCCCTCCGTTCTTCCGGGCCGACTGGGGTGTGAATGTCGTGGGAATGGTGCTGGACGACGAGACGGACTGGGTCGAGGTTGCCGAGCTGGTGACGGACAGCTATCGAGTGCAGGCGCCCCGCCGCCTCGCGTTCCGGCTGAAGGCAGGTGGATGAACCGCCGGCTACCTCCCCACGTTGCCGCTTATCCAGGTTCGGCGCTGAGAAGCATTCGTATTCACGGCGGGATAGGTCGGGTTGCCGCACTGGCCAGAGATATTTCAGGAGGCGATTCCGATGACGACATCACCCAGTGCCGCATGCTCCGGCCGTCTGGCCGGATTTGCGGGTGCAGTTCATTCCGGGCGTGATCGGCTTCACGAACTGGTAGATGGCTTCGCAGGTCCACCGCGGCGTGACATCGAGGAAGACCTCGCGTCGTTCGTTGGGGAAGCTGCCCGCATTGCTGGTCTTTCCGTAGCCAGTCGTGACTACCTCGCCGGTCGGCACCGCGCCCTGGCTGGGCAGTGCGGGTGCGATGAGGGGCTCCGACAGCAAGATGGGCTGGTCCAGCGCAGGATCGCGAGATCGCCGTCCATTGCCGGGACGCGCCTTCACTCGGTTCGGGCACCGGCCTCGAGCACGGTGAGGTCGCGGACCGCATACCGGTGATGCTCGGCCTCTTCCTTGCACACCACCGTGAGGCAGCGGCGTACGAAGTAGTCCTTGTCCGGGTAGGGGTCGGCCGGCTTGCGACCACACACCCGATCGAGCTCGGCCTCGGTGAGCCCGTCGACGACCCGGCGCATCGTGGCCATGCGGGCCAGCCGCGGCGCGAGTACCTCGTCGAGCGTCGGGGTGGCATCGAGGGTGAGCCCGAGCTTCGCCGCCGCGTCGGGCGGCATCCAGCCGCCAGGAAGGCCCAACGGGTGGTACGGCGCGTCCTCCTCGAGCACGGCGTTGCCGATCCAGGCATCGGCGGCCATCAGCAGATGCCGCTGCGTCTCAACGAACGACCACTCGCCGTCAACCTGCTCGTGCAGCTTCGCCTCGGGTAGGTGCCTGGCGCGGTCGAGCGTCTCCTCCCATTGCTTCTCGATGGCATCCCAAGCGGCCCGGTACTCGGCGGCGGACGTGGCCTCACGGGCCAGCACCCGGTTGGGATGCAGCCGGTCGAGCTCGGCCTCGACGTAGGCGGTCACGTCGACGTCGTTGACAACGACACGCTCGAAGCCGCCACCGAGGGAGACGTTGCCCCCATAGCAGTCCACGATCTTCAGGCCGGTGACGTCGCAATCGCGAATCTCGAGGCCGGAGAGGTCGCACAGGTGGATGCGGGCACCACGGAACTGGTCACTTTGGGTGTACTCAGCAGGCATCGGGACAGCTTCCCGTATCCGTCCCGCCCGCGCCAGACCACAGTCACCCCAGCGGCCAGGTGATCAGCCCACCGCGGCGGCCCCGTCCGAGTCGGTTTCCAGAGATCGCCTCAGTGTCCAACGCGAGACGCCAAGCTTGCCGGCGACGGCGGCTTGGGTCTGTCCGGCGCGCAGCAGGATAGCCGCGTCGGCAATCTGCTCGGCGTTCAGCACGCGGGGGCGTCCGCCGACCCGACCCCGGGCGCGGGCGGCGTCGAGTCCCTCGAGGGTGCCCTTAACGATTGCTGGCGCTGGAACTTGGCGATGGCGGCGAACACGGTGAAGACCAGCTCTCCCCACATGTCGTCACTGGTGTCCAGCACGATCCCGTCCAACGCGCGAAAGTGCCGGCCCTTGGCGTGCAGGTCGTCCTCCACGATGGCCAGGAGTTCGCGGGTGTCGCGGCCCAGCCGGCTCAGGTCGAGTACGACGAGGGTGTCGCCGCGGCGCATGTGCCCGCTCCATGCCGACCTGCTCGCGCAACAGCGTGCCGACCTGCTCGTCGTCCACCGCGGTGTCGAGCACGATGTCCAGGATGTCGTCCAGCAGTTTCTGCCTCGACTCGCCGCTCTTGGCGCGTTCGGCCAGCTTCGCCTTGACCTTCTCCTTCGCGTGATGCTCCCGGCCCGAGATGGCCTGGTCGAACATCAGCAGCACCTCGTCGAACACCTCGACGACCGACGACGACAACCAAGCGAGCAGGATCGGGTACCGCAGCGGCGGGTCACGACGGGCCAACTGCTGCGGCGTGGCGCGATCAGCGATGCGGGCCAGGAACCGGCGCCGCTGATCGGGCAGCATCGACAGGTCCAGCTCGTGCGCGTCCAACCTGCGCAGATAGGCCAGCTTCTCCAGCTCTACCTTCACCCCGGCCGGCGACGGATTCGTGGCGCCCTGCCCCAGCCACGACAGCGGCGTACGGCCCAGACTCGGATCAACCAGCAGCAGCGCGTCCAGCTCCGCCTCCCGCGCTGGCGTAACCAGATGCCGGACCCGCTCCCAAGTCGCCGCCCGGGCGACCTCCCGGGCGGTCGCGACCCGCTCCAACATTTTGATCACGCCGGGGCGGATCACCCGCGAAGACATCAAATGCTCGCCGGCCAGCCGAAACAGCGCCGTGGGCGAGTCGTGCTCCATCGCCCGTGCGAACAGGTACTCGGCCAGCTCCTTCCACTGCAACTCCCCAGCAGCCCGGTGCCAGCCCAGATACCGGGCCACCTGCGCCAGGTGATCCGTGCGGGTCTGCTCGCGGCCGCCGTACTCGCGAAGCGCACCCACCGGCAGTCGCAGCCGCTCGGCCAGCCGGGCCACCGCCGCGGCCGGCGCCGACGCCACGTCATCGGGCACGTAGCCCAGCCACGGCAGCGAGCACAGCTGTACGCAGACGCCGAATACGTTCGCAGCCCGGCGAAACCCCAGCACGAACTCTTCGTCAGCCGGCGTCAGGGTGAAATACCGGAACAGCTCGACCTGACTGATCTCCGGGAAGCCTCGTAGCTGCGCCAACTGCGCCTCGGAGAACACATCGCGGGTCGCCACATTGTGCGCAACGAGCCGCCCTCATCCCACGCAAAGCGACGTCCTCGATCCGACACCCACGCCCCATCCATCGAAGATTGTCCTTAGAGCGACCGGCAATAGGTCCATGACTCGGCGGGTAGGCACCCGGGGTAGCAAACAGGCACGGGTCCATTGATCATCGGAGTTCTCTACGCTTCGTGATCGATGGAGTCCCGTGCCTGCGTTGCCATCTTCGTTGTTCGAACCTGTCTGGGTCCAGTTCGCCGCGCTGTGGCCTGAGCAACCCGAGTTCGACCCTTCGCATCCGCTGGGCTGTCACCGCCGCAGGATCCCGGACCGGGTCGTGTTCGAGCACGTCATCGCCGCTCTGGTGCACGGGTCCGGGTATGAACGCGTCGCGTCGGTTGCCTGCTCGGACCGGACGATCCGCCGACGTCTGCGGTTGTGGGCCGACGCCGGTCTCGGCGAGCAGGTCCACGAACTGGCCCTGGACGCCTACGACCGGATGATCGGCCTGGACCTGACCGATGTCAGCGCCGACGGCGCCATCACGAAAGCGCCGTGCGGCGGCGACCGGGCCGGC
>NZ_JBEXUD010000010.1:356153-357454 GCF_040614215.1 Dactylosporangium sp. NPDC006015 | reverse complement strand
TCCTCTCGCGGGCCGCGCTGCTGGACATCTTCCTCATGTTCTGGATCGTGGTCGCCTTCTACTTCCTGGTCCTGGACCGCGAGCAGCGGCGCGCCCGGTGGCTGGCCCACCTGGAGTCCGGCTCCTCCCGGGTGCGGCTCGGCGTTCCCTGGTACCGGCTGGCCTGCGCCGTCTCGCTCGGGCTCGCGGCGGGCGTCAAGTGGAGCGCGCTGTGGTACATCCTGCTCTTCGCCGCCGCGATCGTCGTCTTCGACGCCGGAACCCGCCGCACCGCCGGCGTCTCCAACTACGTGAGCACCGCGCTGCTGCGCGACGGCCGGTGGCTCCTCGTGTTCGGCGCGCTCATCGTCGTCACCTACCTCGCCACCTGGACCGGCTGGTTCGCCTCCGACGACGGCTACTTCCGGCACTGGTACGCGCAGGCCCACGGCCTCGGCAGCGACCGCCTCATCGACCCGCTGGTCAACCTGTGGCACTACCACCAGGAGGCGTACGGCTTCCACACCACCCTGGACACCGGGCACCCCTACCAGTCCTGGCCGTGGATGTGGCTGCTGCTGGGCCGCCCCGTCAGCATGTACGTCAACACCGACGGCCCCTGCGACGCCGCCAGCTGCGTCTCCCAGGTGCTGCTGCTCGGCACCCCGGTCCTGTGGTGGTCGTTCCTGCCCGCGCTGGCCGCCCTCACCTGGCTCGCGATCGCCCGCCGCGACGGCCGCGCCTGGCTCATCCTGGCCTGCTCCCTCGCCGGCATCGTCCCCTGGTTCCAGTCCATGCCGGCCCACCGCACGATGTTCTACTTCTACGCCCTGCCCGCCGAGCCCTTCTTGATCCTCGCCGTCGTGTACGTCCTGGGCGCCATCATCGGCCCGCCCCGCCACGTCAACCCCGCCAGCGACCACCGCCTGATCGGCTCAATCGTCGCCGGCGCGTACGTCACCCTGGTCGCCATCTGCTTCGCCTACTTCTACCCCATCTACAGCGCCACCGTGATCACCAACGCCGAATGGCTCTCCCGCATGTGGCTAGGCTCCCGCTGGATATGACCCACCCCCTGCGAGGGGCAGTGGCTAGCCTGGAGCAGCGGCTGACCTGGGGGAATGCGACTGATCTCGATGCGGACGCGGGCTTGTCGTGGGAAGCGGTCCGGACCGACAGCCGTTGTTGAGGTTGCAATGTCGCCGCCGTGGGCTGGGAAGGCGCCCGTGGTCGCTTGCTTGCTGAGTGGGGCCACGTGGCGGTGGGGGTCTTCTGCTGTGTCGGGCGGGTTGTGGTCGCGACTGGTGCGACGGACTCCTTCC
>NZ_JBEXUD010000010.1:269713-356057 GCF_040614215.1 Dactylosporangium sp. NPDC006015 | reverse complement strand
TACCCGGAGGTCGCGGTGAGCCCGATGCCGAGCACTGGTGCGACGGACTCCTTCCCGGAGGTCGCGGTGAGCCCGATGCCGAGCACTGGTGCGACGGACTCCTTCCCGGAGGTCGCGGTGAGCCCGATGCCGAGCACTGGTGCGACGGCCTCTTCCCGGAGGTCGCGGTGAGCCCGATGCCGAGCGCGGAACCCGAAACCCGACCGCAGCGGGCGCGGTCGCCACAGCCGGAGCCGAGGCCGCAACCGGAGCTGGGACTGGCGCGGAGGCAGGAGCCGGAGGCGGCGGCGTGGTGGGGCTGGGGTCACCGTCGTGATCGAAGCCGCAGTCGAAGCTGACGCCTCGGCGGCTGCGGGGACCGCGATCCGAGCAGAGGTGGGGGCAGTCGTCCCGCCCGCAGCGGGCGGCGCAGCCCCAGCCGCAGCCAGCGCCACAGCCCGAGGTGCAGCTGGCGGCACAACCCGAGCGGCAGCCAGCGCCACAGCCCGAGGTGCGACCGGCGGCGCAACCCGACTCGCAGTCAGCGACGCAGTCCGAGGGACGGGTGGGGGCGGAGCAGTGGCGGGGTGCGGTACCGACGCCGCAGCGGGATGTGAGAGTGCTGCCGTGGACGGAGGTGGGGCTGTGGGGGCGGCGGCAAGGATGCGGGCGTTGCGGAGGCGGGTCAGTTTCGTGGCGTGGCGGGTGGTCAGGCCGTGGGCGCGGGCTTCGGCGAACTCCGACCTGGCGCGGGAGCGGGCCTCGCGGCGGCGGGCGAACTCGGCTGCGGTGGCGGCGCGGCGGGCGGTGCAGTCCAGCTCGGCGATGGGCAAAGGCGGGCGTGGATCTGGTGCGGACAACGAGAAGTACAGGCGTGGCATTGGCGGCCTCCCCCTGGCCGATGCTTGCCTCAATTCTCCCGGCCGCCCAACCCGGCGTCCAGCGCCCACCGCCACCATGCACGCGTTGTGACGGTCGAAGCACCGACCGTCAGAGGCGGGAGCGGAGGCGGCGGAGCATGCGGGCGTCCTCGAAGCCGGCGGCGCGGGCGGCGGACTCGACGGTGGCGCCGTGGCCGATGAGGTGTTCGGCGCGTTCGACCCGCAGGAGCTGCTGGTAGCGCAGCGGGGTCAGGCCGGTGGCGTCGCCGAAGAGGCGGGTGAGGGTGCGTTCGCTGACGCCGGCCGTGGAGGCGAGGTCGCGGAGCGGGAGGCGGTCGGTGAAGCGGGCGTCGATGACGTCCTGGACGCGGTGGACGACGTCGGAGAGGTGGGCGCGGTGGCGGAGCATGGCGCTGTCCTGCGGGTCGTCGCCGTTGCGCCGGGCGTACACGACCATCTCGCGGGCGATCTGGGCGGCGGTGCCCGGGCCGTGGCGCGTGGCGACGAGGTGGAGCGCGAGGTCGATGCCGCTCGCGATGCCGGCGGAGGTGACGACGCGGTCGTCGATGACGAAGAGGACGTCCTTGAGGACCTTGGCGCGTGGGTACCGCGTAGCCAGCCGGTCCTGCAGCAGATGGTGCGTGGTGCACCGGCGGCCGTCCAGGAGACCGGCCTGGCCGAGGGCGTCGGCGCCGGAGCAGACGCTGGCGCAGGTGCCGCCGGCCGCGTGGTGGGCGGCGAGCCAGGTACGGACGGAAACGCTGAGACGGCCGTTCTGCGGGAAGCCGTGGCTGCGCCAGCCGGGCACCACGACCAGGTCGGACGGTGCCAGCGACGGCAGGCCCGTGGTCCGGCGGACCGGCAGGCCCTGGGCGGAGGGGACGTCGTCCTGCTCGGCCGCGTAGTCCAGCTCGTAGTCCAGGCCGAGGTCGCGGGCCGTGGAGAAGACCTGCGCGGGGCCCGCCAGGTCGAGCAGGTGCAGCTGCGGCACGAGCAGGAACACGACCTTCATCAGCCGATGAGCTCCTTCACCGCCGCGATGGTGGCGAAGCGGCCGGCGAGGGCGTACTCGGTGCGGGCGATGACCTCGTCGGTCCGCAGGGTGCGGGGGCTGGCGAGGATCTCGTCGTAGGGCAGGTCGCGCTCGTCGCGGTGCGGGATCGGGAACGTGGCGGTGGCCTCGGTGACGAACGTGACGTCGTAGCCCAGGTCGCCGGCGACGCGGGTGGTGGTCTCGCAGCACAGCTCGGTCTGGATGCCGGTGACGACGAGGTGGCGGATGCCTTCGGTGGTGAGCAGCTGCTGCAGGCCGGTGGTGGTGAACGCGTTCGCGGACGTCTTGGTGAGGACCGGCTCGTCCGGCAGCGGCTGCAGGCCCTCGATCGGGCGGACGTGGCCGTTGCGCGGGTCGAACACGTTGCCGACCTCGTGGTGCAGGATCCAGATGACGAGGTCGCCGCGGGTACGGGCGGCGTCGATCAACGGGTTGACCGTCGCGACGATGTCGGGGTTGGAGACGGCGGCCCAGCTGGGGCGCTGGCGGAAGGACTCCTGGATGTCGATGACGAGCAGCGCGCTTCTCATGACGACGATCCTGCGCCGCCGGGCGGCTCCGCGACAGGCACGGCCACGCCGGCAACCGGAACGATCTGGTCACGCGAGGAACCGCGCGGAACGGCACCGGACGCTCCGGGCGACGAGAGTCGCAGGGTCAGCCAGTACAGGAGCAGCAACAGCAATGCGAGGGCCAGCAGCGCCGACCCGAGGACGTTGACCCCGGCACGCGCGAGCAGGACGCCGATCGCGGTCGGGACGAGGGCGCCACCGAGCCCGGCGCCGGCGATCTGCAGCCCGATCGCCCGGTCGGCGTGCGCGGCCCCGACGCGGTCGGCGGTGGTGAGCGTGAGCAGCGGGAACACGGGGGCGGCGGCGAAGCCGATGATGCCGAGGCCGGTCGCGGCGAGCCAGCCGGGGCCGGGCAGCGCGACCAGGAACGCACCGGCCGCCATGCCGGCCATGCACCCCACGATGACGCGGTTGACGCCGATCCGGTCGGCGACGGCGCCCTGCACGACGCGGCCGAGGAAGAGCATGGCCCAATAGCCCGACACGCACACGCCGGCGACCGCGTCGCTCACGCCACGGCCCTCGGTGAGCAGCAGGAACGCCCACAGGCCGGCGCCGGCCTCGACCGCGACGTAGACCCCGAACGCGACCACCTGCACCCACACCACTGGCATCCTGAGGGTGTCCCGGCCGCGTTGTGGCGTCTCGTGTACCGGCACCGGGGCCCTCCCCCAGCTGCGGGCCTTGACGACGAACGAGACCGACAGTGCCAGCTGGGCGGTGGCGACCAGTGCGTACCCGAGGCGCCACGGCGAGCCGCCGCTGATCACGGACGTCATGATGAGCGGTCCGATCGCGACACCGAGGCCGAAGCAGGCGTGCAGCCAGTTCATGTGGCGGGCGTTGAAGTTCGCGGCCGCGTAGGCGTTGAGCCCGGCGTCGATCGCACCGCCGCCGAACCCGCCGAGCAGCGCGCACGGCACGACGAACCAGAGGCTGGGGGCGAGGGCGTACCCGGCGAGGGCGAGGCTCGTCGCGGCGGTGCTGCCGGCGAGCAGCCAGCCGACGCCGACCCGCCCGAGCAGGAACCCGGCGGCGACGCTGGAGGTGAGGTAGCCGGTGGTCGCGGCGACGAGCAGGTAGCCGACGGACTCGGTCGACACGTGGAAGGTGCCGGCCATGAACGGCCAGCCGACGCCGAGGAGGCCGTCGGGGAGCCCGAGGCTGATGAACGCGAAGTAGGCCAGCACGAGCAGCGACGTTCTCACTCCGGCGATCTTACGGTGTCCATTGAATGGGAATCGTCTCCCATTATTAGAGACGAGAATATTAGAGTCTGGGACATGGCCAACAACGTCTACACCCATGGACATCACGAGTCGGTCCTGCGCTCCCACCGCTGGCGCACCGCCGCGAACTCCGCCGCATACCTGCTGCCGGTGCTCCGGCCGGGCATGACCCTGCTGGACGTCGGCGCCGGCCCCGGCACGATCACCGCCGACCTGGCTTCGGCGGTGGCGCCCGGAGCGGTGACCGCGCTGGAGGCGACCGCGGAGGCACTGGAGGTCACGAAGGCGGGGGTGCGGGGCGTCTCGTACGTGGTCGGCGACGTCCACGCGCTGGACTTCCCCGACGACAGCTTCGACGTGGTGCACGCCCACCAGGTGCTGCAGCACGTCGCGGACCCCGTGCAGGCACTGCGCGAGATGCGCCGGGTGTGCAAGCCCGGCGGTTACGTGGCCGCCCGGGACAGCGACTACGCGGCGTTCACCTGGTTTCCGCAGCTGCCGGAGCTGGACGAGTGGATGGCGCTGTACCAGCGGATGGCCCGCGCCAACAGCGGCGAGCCCGACGCCGGCCGCCGCCTGCTGTCATGGGCGCGCGCGGCGGGCTTCACCGACGTGACGGCGACAGCTTCGACGTGGTGCTTCGCCGACGACGAGGACCGCTCGTGGTGGGGCGGCATGTGGGCGGACCGGGTCCGCGCCTCGGCGATGGCGACGCAGGCCCTGGCCAGCGGCTCGACCCCATCAGACCTGCAGCGCCTCTCGGACGGCTGGCGCACCTGGGCCGCCTCCCCCGACGGCTGGCTCTCCATCCTGCACGGCGAGATCCTGGCCCGGCCGTAAGCTCTACGGGTGGATCGACCCCTCGTCACCGTGTGCCGCGACTGCTGCTGCGGCTCGCCGCGCAAGCACCCGGACGTCGACCACGCCGGCCAGGTGGCGCGGCTCCGCCAGGCACTCGGGGCGGCGGGGGTCCGGGTCAGCGGCTGCCTGGACGCGTGCGCCCGCTCCAACATCGTCGTCGTGCACCCCACCCCGTCCGCCCGGCGGGCGGGTGCCCGGCCGGTGTGGCTCGGCTACCTGCTCGACGACGCCGTCATCGACGACCTGACCGCCTGGGTCGAGGCCGGCGGCCCGGGGGTGGCCCCGCTGCCCGCGATCCTGGAGCTGTACCTGACGAAGGCACCCGCGGGTCAGGGGTAGCGGCGGGGGGTGAAGACGACGGGGGCGCCGTCGCCGCGGGTCAGGGTGCGGGTCTGGGACGAGCCGACGATGAGCAGGGTTCGCATGTCCACTTCGGACGGGTCCAGGTCAGCGAGGCGCACCACGCGGACGCGCTCCTGCGGGCCGCCGACGTCGCGGCCCAGGACGACCGGGGTTTCCGGGGAGCGGTGGCGCAGCAGCAGGTCGCGGGCGGCCTCGACCTGCCAGGTGCGGCTCTTCGAGCCCGGGTTGTAGATGGCGATGACGAGGTCGGCGCCGGCCGCGGCCTCGAGGCGGGCGGCGATGACGTCCCACGGCTTCAGGCGGTCGGACAGCGACAGCACGCAGAAGTCGTGGCCGAGGGGGGCGCCCGCGCGGCTCGCCACCGCCTGGGCGGCGGTCAGGCCGGGCAGGACGCGCACCGGGACGTCCTTCCAGCGGGGTTCGGCGGCGATCTCCAGTACCGCGGCCGCCATCGCGAACACGCCCGGATCGCCGGACGACACGACGGCGACGCGGCGGCCTTCCTTCGCGAGGGACAGGGCGAACTCGGCGCGCTCCGACTCGACCTTGTTGTCGGAGGCGTGCCGGCGCTGGCGGGGGTTGGACGGGATCCGGGCCAGGTACGGGGCGTAGCCGACGAGGTCGGAGGCGGCCTCGACCGCGGCCAGGGCCTCGGGGGTGAGCCAGTCCCGGCCGGCCGGGCCGAGCCCGACGACGACGACCTCGCCGGCGGCGACCGCGGGCGGCGTGGACCGCAGCGCCGACGCCGTCTCCTCGTGCATGCGGCTCGGCAGCAGGGCGAGGGAGAAGTACGGGACCTCGGCCGGGTCCACAGTGGACAGAGGGGCGACGCGCTCGTTGGCGGTGGTGGCGCGCTCGACGTACCAGGCGTCATCGAGGCGGCCGGCGCGCTCCAGGGCGTCCCGGACGGCCCCGAACGTGCGGCCGAGCTTCATGACGGCGGCGGAGTCGGTGCTGGCGAGCCGCGCGGCCAGGTCGTCGACGGGCAGCGTGCCGGGCAGCACGGTGAGCACCTCGTCGCGCTCGACGAGGGGGCGGCCGAGCACCGCGGACGCGCCCGAGACGGAGGTGACGCCCGGCACGACCTCCGTCGCGTAGGCGTGCGACAGGCGCTTGTGCATGTGCATGTACGAGCCGTAGAAGAACGGGTCGCCCTCACAGAGCACGACCACGTCACGGCCGGCGTCGAGGTGCGCGGCGAGCCGGGCCGCCCACGCGTCGTAGTGCTCCTCGATGAGGGCCCGGTAGTCGCGGACCTCCTCGGTGGTGACCGGGTAGACGAGCGCCTCTTCGATCTGGCCGTCGCGCAGGTACGGCGCGGCGATCGAACGGGCGATGCTGCGCCCGTGGCGGGCGCTGTGGAACGCGACGACGGGTGCGGCGGCGATGAGCCGGGCCGCCTTGACCGTCACGAGCTCCGGGTCGCCGGGGCCGAGTCCTACGCCGTACAACCGACCGGTGTCCACTGTGGTCATTCCTTCTCGTCCGCGATGGCGTTGACGGCGGCGGCCGTCATCGCGCTGCCGCCCCGGCGGCCGTGCACGACCAGGTGCGGCAGGTCCGACGCCGCGAGCGCGACCTTCGACTCGGCCGCGCCGATGAACCCGACGGGGATGCCCAGCACGGCCGCGGGCCGGGGCGCGCCGGCCGCGATCATCTCCAGGAGCCGGAACAGCGCCGTCGGCGCGTTGCCGATGGCGACGACCGCGCCGTCGAGGCGCGGACCCCACAGGTCGAGGGCGGCGGCGCTGCGGGTGGTGCCCAGCTCGTGGGCGAGCGCCGGGACCCGTGGGTCGCGCAGCGTGCACAGGACCTCGTTGTCGCGGGGCAGCCGGGCGCGGGTCACGCCGGAGGCGACCATCTCCGCATCGCACAGGATCGGGGCGCCGTCGCGCAGGGCGGCGCGGGCGAGGCGCACGACGTCCGCGCTGTACCCGACGTCACCGGCGAGGTCGACCATGCCGCACGCGTGGATCATGCGGACGGTGACCTGGGCGACGTCGGCGGGCAGCGCGGACAGGTCGGCCTCGGCGCGGATCGTCGCGAACGACCGCCGGTAGATCTCCGCGCCGTCCTTGACGTAGTCGAAGCCACCGTCCTGGACGGAACCGGAGGCGCCATCAGCGACGGTCTCCTGAGCCGTCATGACAGCACCCGGTAGCCGTCGGCGGTCGCGAGCATCTCCACGTGCCTTCCCTTCGGTGCGCCGCAGCGCCGTTCGCAGCCGACCCAGTGCACCGGCAACGCATGGTCGAGACCGCTGAGGACGGCCGCGCGGGCGTCGGCGCGCACGTCGGCGAGGGCCTTCGCGCAGCCGGGCCGGCCGGCGCACGCCGTGACTCCGGCCCACGGCGTCGCGGGGTCGGTGCCGAGGCCGGCGGTCGTCAGCAGTGACTCGAGACGTCCAGCTTCTTCGACCGGCACGTCGGGCACGACGACGGTCCGCCACGGCGTGACGATGATCTCCCCCGGCGCCGCCGCGACGAGCGCCGCCGACTGCTCCGGTGTCAGCAGCCCGAGTGGTACGACCACCGTCAGCGCGACCAGTCCCCCGACCTGCGGGGCCCGTCCGACCGCCGGCGCAGGCGAGCCTACGAATTGGTCAACGTCTGTACCGGGGGCGAACCCCAGGCGGGCCGCCACCCGGGCCGGGCCGTCGGTCAGCTCGGCCAGCCGCCACGCGGTGCCGCCCTGCGCAGCGCGCTCGTCCAGGAACGCCCGGGACGCCCGGAGCAGCAGCTCAGCGGGGTTGTCACCGCCCCGGCCCGCGGTCGGGAGCCCGGCGAGGAGGAGGCGGTCGCCGTGCAGGCCGACGTCGCCGCCGAGCGGGGACACGTCGCCGCGCCCGTCGTCGATGGTCACCAGGAACCGGCCGGGCAGCGCCGCCAGCGCGGGGTCGGCGCACAGCCCGGCGTCGAACGCGGCCACCACCGGCCGCACGTCCAGCTCGCCGAGGCCGTCGCGGCCGCTGAGCGGGCTGGCGATGATGTTGCGGACCCGCTCGTGGGTGTCCGACGGCAGCAGTCCCGCGGCGGTGAGCCTGGCCGCCAGCTCCGGCGACGCGTCCGGCCGCAGCCCTCTGATCTGCACGTTTCCGCGCGAGGTGAGCTCCAGGGCGGGGTCGCCGAGGTCCGCGGCGGCGGCGCGGAGGACCGCGAGGGCTGGGACGGTCAGCCGCCCGCCGGGCAGTCGGACGCGGGCAAGACCGCCGTCGGCCGCCGCGTGGACCTGCACGGCACCCGGGCACCGGTCCGGAGCGTCACGTCCACTGGCAGCCTGCACGCGCCGGATACTACTGCGCAGCGCCGCCCCCGACCCAAGGAAGCCGACCAAGCGACCCGACCCAGCGGGCCGACCCGGCGGAGGCCGGCCCGGGCGAGCTTGACGCAGGGAAGCCGTGACCGGCAGAGTTGGCGGTGCTGTACGGCGACGTGTGGAGGAAGCCGGTGTGAATCCGGCGCGGTCCCGCCACTGTGACCGGGGAGTGGACCTCCGACGACGGCCACCGGGCCCAGCGCCCAGGGGGCCGGAGACGACGGCCACCGGGTGCGAGCCCGGGAAGGCCGGAGGCGAGCGCCGATCCGGGAGCCAGGAGACTCTCCGCCGCCGGAACCTTTCCCGACCGACTTGGGGCGCGGACCCCGAGGGAGGACCCCGGCGTGATCCTGCTGCTGTCGACGTCCGACACCGACCTGCTCAGCGCCCGTGCGAGCGGCGCGGCGTTCCGGCTGGCCAACCCGTCCCGCCTCACCGTGGAGGAGCTGCCGGCCCTGGCCGACGGCGCCGACCTGGTCGTGGTGCGGTTCCTGGGCGGCTACCGCGACTGGCAGGAGGGGTTCGACACGCTGCTGCGCCTGCCGGCGCCGGTGGTGCTGCTCGGCGGTGAGTCGCTGCCCGACGCGGAGCTGATGCGCCACTCGACGGTGCCCGCCGGCGTCGCCGCGGAGGCCCACGCCTACTTCACCGAGGGCGGCCCCGCCAACCTCGCCGAGCTGCACAACTTCCTCTCCGACACGGTCCTGCTGACCGGCCACGGGTTCGCGCCGCCGGTGCAGACCCCCGCGTGGGGAGAGCTGGACCGGGACTCCACGGCCGACGGCCCGACCGTCGGGATCATCTACTACCGGGCGCACCACCTGGCAGGAAACACCGCGTTCGTGGAGACGCTCTGCGAGGCCGTCGAGGACGCGGGCGGGCGGGCCCTGCCGGTGTTCGCCTCGTCGCTGCGCGCCGCCCCGGCTGAGCTGCTCGACACGCTGCGGCAGGCGGACGCGCTGGTCGTCACGGTCCTCGCCGCGGGCGGCACCCGGCCCGCCGACGCGCAGGCCGGCGGCGAGGACGGGGCGTGGGACGTCGGCGCCCTGGCCGCGCTCGACGTCCCGATCCTGCAGGGGCTGTGCCTCACGAGCTCCCGCGACACCTGGGACGCCAACGACGACGGGCTGTCGCCGCTGGACACCGCGACGCAGGTCGCGATCCCCGAGTTCGACGGCCGGATCATCACGGTGCCGTTCTCGTTCAAGGAGATCGACGCCGACGGCCTCACCGTGTACGTCGCCGACCGGGAGCGGGCCGGCCGGGTCGCCGGGACCGCGGTCGCGCACGCCCGGCTGCGGCACCTGCGGCCCGAGGACCGCAAGATCGTGCTGATGCTCAGCGCGTACCCGACGAAGCACGCGCGGATCGGCAACGCGGTCGGCCTCGACACGCCCGCGAGCGTCGTGCGGCTGCTCGATGCGATGCACGCGCAGGGGTACGTCGGCGCCGACGGCTTCCCGAAGGACGGCGACGCGCTGATGCACACGCTCATCGCCGCCGGCGGGCAGGACGTGAACTGGCTCACCGAGGACCAGCTGCGCGGCAACCCGATCCGGATCTCCGCCGCCCGGTACCGGAGCTGGTTCGACACGCTCCCCGCCGACCTGCGGGAGGACATGGAGCGGCACTGGGGGCCGGCGCCCGGTGAGCTGTTCGTCGACACGTCCCGCGACCCCGGCGGCGAGATCGTCCTCGCCGCGCTGCGCGAGGGCAACGTCGTGGTGATGGTGCAGCCGCCGCGCGGCTTCGGGGAGAACCCCGTCGCGATCTACCACGACCCCGACCTGCCGCCGAGCCACCACTACCTGGCCGCGTACCGGTGGCTCGCCGACGAGTTCGGCGCGCACGCGGTCGTGCACGTCGGCAAGCACGGCAACCTCGAGTGGCTGCCGGGCAAGACGGTCGGGATGTCCGCCTCGTGCGGTGCCGACGCGGCCCTCGGAAACCTGCCGCTGATCTACCCGTTCCTGGTCAACGACCCCGGCGAGGGCACCCAGGCGAAGCGGCGGGCGCACGCCACCCTGGTCGACCACCTGATCCCGCCGATGGCGCGCGCCGAGTCGTACGGTGACATCGCCCGCCTCGAGCAGCTCCTGGACGAGCACTCGACGATCGCGGCCCTCGACCCCGCGAAGCTGCCGGCGATCCGCGGGCAGATCTGGACGCTGCTGCAGGCGGCGCGGCTCGACCACGACCTGGGCCTGGCCGACCGGCCCGGCGACGACGGGTTCGACGAGCTGATCCTGCACATCGACGGCTGGCTCTGCGAGATCAAGGACGTCCAGATCCGCGACGGGCTGCACGTGCTCGGCGTCGCGCCGGCGGGCGAGGCGCGGGTCGACCTGGTCCTCGCCATGCTGCGGGCGCGGCAGCTGTGGGGCGGCACGGTCGCGCTGCCCGGCCTGCGCGAGGCCCTCGGCCTGACCGAGGGCTCGACCGCGCGCGTGTCGGTCGACGAGGCCGAGTCGCAGGCCCGCGCCCTCGTGGCGGAGATGGAGTCACGGGGCTGGCCCATCACCGACATCTCCGACATTTCGGATTTGCAGGATGTGGTACGGGTGCTGGAGTTCGCCGCACGGGAGATCGTGCCGCGGCTGTCCCGTACCGGCGACGAACTGACGATGGTCCTGCATGCGCTGGACGGAGGGTATGTCCCGGCGGGGCCGAGCGGGTCGCCGCTGCGCGGGCTGATCAACGTCCTGCCGACCGGGCGCAACTTCTACTCCGTCGACCCGAAGGCGATCCCGAGCCGGCTCGCGTGGGAGACGGGTCAGGCGATGGCCGACTCGCTGCTCGCCCGCTACAAGGCCGACCACGGTGCGTGGCCGCGCTCCGTCGGCCTGTCGATGTGGGGCACCAGCGCCATGCGCACCGCCGGCGACGACATCGCCGAGGCGCTCGCGCTGCTCGGTGTCCGGCCCGTCTGGGACGACGCGTCCCGCCGGGTGGTCAGCCTCGCCCCCGTCGACCTCGCCGAGCTGGGCCGCCCCCGCATCGACGTCACGATGCGCATCAGCGGCTTCTTCCGCGACGCGTTCCCGCACGTGGTCGCCCTGCTGGACGACGCGGTGCAGCTGGTCGCCGCGCTGGACGAGTCCCCCGACGACAACTACGTCCGCGCCCACGTCGCCGCCGACGTGGCCGCGCACGGCGACGAGCGGCGCGCCACGCTGCGCGTCTTCGGGTCCAAGCCGGGCGCGTACGGCGCCGGCATCCTCCCCCTCATCGACAGCCGCAACTGGCGCGACGACGCCGACCTGGCCGAGGTGTACGCGGTGTGGGGCGGCTACGCGTACGGCCGCGACCTGGACGGCCTGCCCGCCCGGGGCGACATGGAAGGCGCGTACAAGCGGATCAGCGTCGCGGTCAAGAACACCGACACCCGCGAGCACGACATCGCCGACTCCGACGACTACTTCCAGTACCACGGCGGCATGATCGCCACCGTCCGCGCGCTGACGGGCCGCGCCCCGGCCGCGTACGTCGGCGACAGCACCAACCCCGACGCCGTGCGCACCCGCACCCTGAGCGAGGAGACCGCCCGCGTCTTCCGCGCCCGTGTCGTCAACCCCCGCTGGCTCGCCGCCATGCGCCGCCACGGCTACAAGGGCGCCTTCGAGCTCGCCGCCACCGTCGACTACCTGTTCGGCTTCGACGCCACCGCCGGCGTCGTCGCAGACTGGATGTACGAGAAGCTCGCCGAGTCCTACGTCTTCGACCCCGAGAACCGCAAGTTCCTCGACGAGTCCAACCCGTGGGCCCTGCACGGCATCACCGAACGCCTCCTGGAAGCCGCCGACCGCAACCTCTGGGAACACCCGGAACAGTCCACCCTGGACGCCTTGCGCCAGGTGTACCTCGAAACCGAAGGCGACCTCGAGGACGACAACTAGCCCGGCACTGTGCTTCCGCCCCACCGCTGCCGCGGCGGGTCCCGGCGGGGATTCTCACCCGCACCCCAATGCGCCGCTCCGCGGCGCACTGCCTGCGCTCGCGCGGCAGGATGGCGCTCACGCGAGCATCCCGCGGCCAGCCCGACCCCTTCATTGATCCAAGGACGAATCCGGTCGTTCGGGTGACCGTTTCCGTCCTTCGATCATGACGCCGATGGTCTGTGTCGCCGACGTACGTAAGGCTGCGGCGCGAGGGTCAGGGCACGAGGACGGTCTTGCCGCGGATCAGGCCGGACTCGGCGGCGACGTGGACGGCGGGCAGGTCGGTGAGCGGGCGGGTGGCGGTGACGTCCAGGTGGACCGCGCCGGTGTCGATGAGGGCGACCAGCGCGGCGAGCTGCGTGGTGTCGTTGCGTGCGACGAACTGCACGGTGGTCAGCGAGGATCCGGCGGGGACGGGGATCGGCACCGTGGCGGACACCGCGATGCCGCCGGGGCGCAGGAGGGGCAGGAGCGTCGCGGCGGCGTGCTGCGGGTCGAGGGCGACGAGGTTGAGGACGGCGTCGACGGGTTCGTCGAGGGCGGCGGCGAGCGGCGTGGTCGTGTAGTCGATGACCTGGTGGGCGCCGAGGCGGCGGACGGTGGCCGCGCTGCGTGGCCCGGCCGTGGCGATCACGTGCGCGTCGGCGTGCCTGGCGAGCTGGACCGCGAACCCGCCGACGCCGCCGCCCGCGCCGTTGACCAGGACCCGCTGGCCGGGCGTGACGTTCGCGTGGTCGAACACGGCCTGCCAGGCGGTCAGGCCGGCGACGGGGACGGCGGCCGCGTGGGCGAGCGGGACGGTGGCGGGCGCGGCGACGAGCGTATCCGCCGCGGCGGTGACGAACTCCGCTGCCGTGCCGCCGCTGTCGACCCGGCCGATCACCGGGGCGCCGGGGGCGAGGGTGTGCACGCCGTGGCCTACCTCGACGACGGTGCCGGCGACCTCACTGCCGAGCGTGAGCGGCAGGTCGACCGGCAGGACGGACCGCAGCAGCCCGCGGCGCAGGCCCACGTCCGACGGGTTGAACGACGTCGCGGCGACCCGCAGCAGGACCTCACCCGGACCGGCGGACGGGCGGGGCACGTCCTCGGCGCGGATGACCGAAGCGTCGCCGTACACATGGATTCGCATGGCTCTCACCGGTCGAACCTATGGCGAGGAAGCGGGACGAGCCATGCTTGGAACGCCTTGTTTCATGCGTGATCGTCCCGCGCCGGTACGATCGGCGGGATGGACGTGCTCAGCGACGTGATCGCGGTGATGCGGACGGGGCAGCCGCGGTCGGCGCGGGTGGCGTGGCGCGCGCCGTGGGCGCAGGAGTTCGCGCCGGTGCCGGGGTCCGCGGGCTTCCAGGTGATCCTGCAGGGATCGTGCTGGCTCATCAGGCCGCAGGGCGAGCCGGTCGCCCTCGCGCCCGGGGATGTGGTGCTGCGCCCGCACGGGCACGGCCACACGCTCGCGGACGACCCGCGGACACCGCCGGCGCCCGCCTGCGACCCGGCCGACCCCAGGGCGCTCCAGCCGTATGTCGCCGACACCGTCGGCGGTGACGGCCCCGCCACGGTCACGCTGTGCGGCGGATACCAGCTGGACGGGACTCGCGTCCACCCGCTGCTGCGGGACCTGCCGGAGCTCATCCACCTGCCCGCGCACCTGGGCCGGCACCCCGAGCTGCGCGCGACCGTGGACCTGCTCGCCGGTGAGCTGGAGCGCCCCCGCCTCGGCACCGCCGCGATCGTCCCCGCCCTGCTCGACACGCTGCTGCTGCACGTCCTGCGGGCCTGGATCGAGCGGCAGCCCCTCCGTGAGGCCGCCGCCGGGTGGGCGGCGGCGCTCAACGACCCGGCCGTCGCCGCTGCCCTGCAGGCCATGCACCGCGACCCGGGCCGCCCGTGGACCGTCGCCACCCTGGCCGCCGAGGCCGGGCTGTCCCGGACCCCGTTCGCCCGCCGGTTCACCCAGCTCCTCGGCCAGCCGCCGCTGACGTACCTGACGTGGTGGCGGATGACCACCGCCGCGCGGCTGCTGCAGGAGTCCGGCGCGCCGCTGAGCGCCGTCGCGGCCCGCGTCGGCTACTCGTCGGAGTTCGCCTTCGCCGCCGCGTTCAAACGGCAGCACGGCGCCGCCCCCGGCCGGTACCGCAGAAGTCGTGCATGAGCGCACTGAACGGTGACATGTCGACGGCGTCGGGCTCGCACCGACCACCCCACGTCGCCGGCCGGGCTGCCCCGCCCTCATCCGCGACGGCGTGCTCGATCCTCGGCATTCTCTAGCTCTCCCAGGGCGGCCGGGACAGTATGGGACGCATGGAGCAAACCGACTGGCACGGCCCGCTCACCGAGGCGTACGAGCAGGCGACCCGCTTCCTGACCGGTCTCCCGTCCCGCCCGGTCGGCAGCGGCGCCGGCCCGGACGAGCTGCGGGCGGCGCTCGGCGGGCCGCTGCCCGACAAGGGCACCGACGCGCGTGAGGTGATCGCCCGGCTCGCCGCCGCGGCCGATGCCGGGATCGTCGCGTCGCCGAGCGGCCGGTTCTTCGGGTTCGTCATCGGCGGCGCGACACCGGCCGCGCTCGCCGCCGACTGGCTCACCGCGACCTGGGACCAGAACGCGGGCCTCTACGCCGCCGGCCCGTCCGCCGCGGTCGTCGAGGAGGTCGCCGGCGGTTGGCTCCGCGACCTGTTCGGCCTGCCGGCGCACACCTCGGTCGGCTTCGTCACCGGCGCGCAGATGAGCCACGTGACCGCGCTCGCCGCCGCCCGCCACGAGGTCCTGCGCCGCGCCGGCTGGGACGTCGAGGCCGGCGGCCTGCACGGCGCCCCGCGCATCACGGTCGTCGCCGGCGCCGACCGGCACTCGACCATCGACCGCGCGCTGCGGTTCCTCGGCATCGGCACCGCCGCGCTGGTGCCGGTGGACGTCGACGACCAGGGCCGCATGCAGCCGGACGCGCTGCGCACCGCGCTCGACGACATCGACGGCCCGGTCATCGTCTGCGCCCAGCTGGGCAACGTCAACACCGGCGCGTGCGACCCGATCGCCGCCATCTGCGACATCGCGCACGCGTCCGGCGCCTGGGTCCACGTCGACGGCGCCTTCGGCCTGTGGGCCGCGGCCAGCTCCCGCCACCGCCACCTCGTGACGGGCGTCGACCGGGCCGACTCCTGGACCACCGACGCCCACAAGTGGCTCAACGTCCCGTACGACTCCGGCCTCGTCTTCTGCGCCCACCCTCAGGCCCACCGTGCCGCCATGGGCGTCCGCGCCGCCTACCTCGTCCACGCGGGCGGCAACGAACGCGACGCCCTCGACCACAACCCGGAGTTCTCCCGCCGCGCGCGCGGTTTCCCCGTGTACGCGGCCCTGCGCACCCTCGGCCGGAACGGCGTCGAGGCCCTCATCGACCGCACCTGCGAGCTGGCCACCCGCTTCGCCACCCACATGGGCGACGCGGTCCTCAACGAGGTCGTCCTCAACCAGGTCCTGCTCACCTTCGGCCCGCAGACCTTCGACCTCATCACCCGCGTCCGCGAGGAAGGCACCTGCTGGGTCAGCGGCACCACCTGGCAGGGCAGTCCCGCCATGCGCTTCTCCGTCAGCAACCACACCACCGACGAGTCAGACATCGACCGCGCCGCCGAGGTCATCCTCCGCCTCGCCACCTCCTGACCAGCCGCCGCCTTGATCGAAGGACGGAAGCGGCCGTCCCCCGACAACCAGATCCATCCTTGGATCATGCGGTTCGGGGGAGGGTACGGCCTTTCCCCGTGTCAGGACGCACGTAGCGGTCGCATCACGCCGCGGAACCCGGATCGAGCACCTTGCCGCGGGTAGCGCGGTCGCGGGCGGTAGTGCGGGGAACGTCAGGGCTTGATCGAAGGATCGCAGTGGTCGTCATGGGCCGGATTCGTCCTTCGATCTTGCGCGGCGGCGGACAAGTGGGCGTTCCAACCGGAGTTGGACGGGCCGCGGATGCCCGCGCGAGCGGCATCCTGCCGCGCGAGCGCAGGCAGTGCGCCGCGGAGCGGCGCATTGGGGTGCGGGTGAGAATCCCCGCCGGGACCCGCCGCGAAGCGGTGGGGCGGAAACACAGCGCAGTGAGGTGGGACACGATGGTTGTCGGGTGGCATACATCCGGGATTCAACGGCCGGGTGGGGTGCGTAGGTTCATGGGCGTCGCAAGGAAACAACCCCCCGGACACCTTCCCCGCACCACATATATAAGGAAACGAATCCCCATGAAGCGTCTGCTGATCGCGTCCGTTGTCGCCGGTGCCACCCTGCTGCTGACCGCCGCCTGCGGGGGTGATGACAAGAAGGCCGACGACAAGAAGGACGCGCCGGCCGCCGCGGCCTCGACCGTTGCCAGCGGCGCGCCCGCCGGGAGTGGGCAGCCGTCCGGGAGCGCCAGCGCGAAGGCGAGCGGTGCGGCCGGGAAGGGGCTGCAGTACCAGACGGTGGCCAAGCTGACCGGTGACCTGTTCACCAAGGACCCGCTGTGCCCGGTCGGCCAGTGGGACACGAACTCGACGGGCGTGCCCTCGAAGTACCGGTCCGCGGTCGCGAACTTCAAGCAGTTCGACTGCTACAAGAAGAAGGGCGACTTCATGCCGTCGCGGGGGCAGCAGGCGATCTTCGTGGAGTTCAAGGCGGCCAACGCGGCCAAGGCGTACGCGCAGGACGAGGCGAAGATGTACCCGACGCTCATCGTCGGCAACACGGTCGTCGTGGCGGGCACGGGCCTGGAGAACACGGACATGAAGGCCTACCTGGAGGCCGTGAACGAGACGGTCGGCGGCGCGGGCGAGATCCTGGCGAAGGCCTAAATCCGCAGGCCAGCCCCTTAATTCAGGTCGCGTATTGACTAAGGTACCGGGGCGGGAATAGCCTCCGATGGATCTGTAAGGCAACTTCACAGATCTCGGCCTCCGTCGTCACCCACCGGCGTCGGAGGGCGGCTCCCCGCCCGCCCCGGACCTACCCCCGACATGGGTCCCGAGGGCGGGCGAACCGCCCAGAAGGGACCCCCGTGACCCGCATCTCACGACGCAGGATCGGTCTCGCCATCGGCGCGACCGTCCTTGCCGTCACCGGCACCACCGTGGTCGCCATGACCACCGCCTCGGCCGCCGCCACCGGCCAGATCACCGGCTACGGCGGCAAGTGCGTCGACGTCGCCGCCGCCAGCAACGCCAACGGCACCCAGGTCCAGCTGTACACCTGCAACGGCACCGGCGCCCAGCAGTGGACGGTCGGCGACGACGGCACGATCCGCGCCCTCGGCAAGTGCCTCGACGTCAACGCCGCCAGCAACGCCAACGGCACGAAGATCCAGATCTGGGACTGTAACGGGACCACCGCGCAGCAGTGGTCCAAGCAGAGCGACGGCACGCTGCGGTCGCTCGGCAAGTGCCTGGACGCGACCGGCCCCAGCTCCGCCGACGGGACCAAGCTCCAGCTGTGGGACTGCTTCGCGAGCGCCAACCAGCAGTGGACGCTCCCGGGAGGCACCACGAACCCGCCGACCAGCACGCCCCCGAACAACCCGAACAACCCCGACCTCGGCCCGAACGTGTCGGTGTTCGACTCCTCGATGTCGCAGGCGACGATCCAGAACCGGCTCAACACCGTGTTCAACCAGCAGGTGACGAACCAGTTCGGCGACGCCCGGTTCGCGCTGCTGTTCAAGCCCGGCACGTACAACGTCAACGCCAACGTCGGGTTCTTCACCCAGGTCGCCGGCCTCGGGCTGAGCCCGGACTCGGTGGTCATCAACGGCGCCGTGCACGCCGAGGCCGACTGGTGGCCGGACGGCTCGCAGAACGCGACGCAGAACTTCTGGCGCTCCGCGGAGAACCTGTCGGTCACCCCGACCGGCGGGCTCGACCGGTGGGCGGTGTCGCAGGCCGCGCCGTACCGGCGGATGCACGTGCGCGGGAACCTGGCGCTGTCCGACGGCGGCTGGTCCAGCGGTGGCTGGATCTCCGACAGCAAGATCGACGGCCAGATCCAGTCCGGCAGCCAGCAGCAGTGGATCACCCGTAACTCGCAGATCGGCAGCTGGTCCGGCTCCAACTGGAACCAGGTCTTCGTCGGTACCGCCGGCGCGCCCGGCAACAGCTTCCCCAACCCGCCGTACACCACGGTCGGCACCGCGCCGGTCGTGCGGGAGAAGCCGTTCCTGTACGTCGACGGCGCCGGCGCCTACCAGGTGTTCGTGCCGTCGCTGCGGACCAACGCCAGCGGCAACAGCTGGTCCAGCGGCAGCACCGCCGGGTCGAGCCTGCCGATCAGCCAGTTCTACATCGTGAAGGCCGGCGCGACCGCGGCCAGCATCAACGCGGCCCTCGCCGCCGGGCAGAACCTGCTGTTCACCCCCGGCGTGTACCACGTGAACGACACCATCCGGATCACCCGCGCCAACACGGTCGTGCTCGGCCTGGGCCTGGCCACGATCGTGCCCGACAACGGCGTGACCGCGATGACCGTCGCCGACGTCGACGGCGTGAAGGTCGCCGGGGTCCTCTTCGACGCCGGCACCACCAACTCGCAGGTCCTCATGGAGGTCGGCCCGAACGGCTCGACCGCGGACCACTCGGCGAACCCGACGTCGCTGCACGACGTGTTCTTCCGCGTCGGCGGCTCGATCGCCGGCAAGGCGACCGTCAGCCTGCGGGTCAACAGCAACAACGTGATCGGCGACCACATGTGGATCTGGCGCGCCGACCACGGCAACGGCGGCACCGTCGGCTGGAACATCAACACCGGCGCGAACGGCCTCGTCGTCAACGGCAACAACGTCACCATGTACGGCCTGTTCGTCGAGCACTACCAGCAGTACCAGACGATCTGGAACGGCAACGGCGGCCGGACGTACTTCTACCAGAACGAGATCCCGTACGACGTGCCGAACCAGTCCAGCTGGTCCAGCGGCGGCGGGGCGCAGGGCTGGGCCGCGTACAAGGTCGGCGCGAACGTCACCAGTCACGAGGCGTGGGGGCTGGGCAGCTACTGCTTCTTCAGCACCAACCCGAGCGTCGTGCTGGGCCACTCGTTCGAGGTCCCGCAGACCCCGAACGTGAAGTTCCACAACATGGTCACCGTCTCCCTCGGCGGCACCGGCACCATCGCGCACATCATCAACAACACCGGCGGGCCGTCGAACTCCTCGACGAACGTCGCGAACTGGGTCAACTACCCGTAACCACTGCCGATCAGACCGGCGATGCTGTTCGTCGCCGGTCTGCTCGCGGTCTGCGCCGCGGCCCAGGTCGCGGTGGTCCTGGCGCCCACGGCCGGCACGATCGCGACCGTGGGCGCCGCCACGACGCTCCTCGCCCTCGCCACGAACGTGCGGCTCTTCCGCCGTTTCGCCGCCGGCACCGGCAGGGCCAGGGTCGCCTGGTTCTTCGCCGGGCTCGCGTCCAGCGGCTGGACCCTGGCCTGCCTGCTGTACGTCCTGGACGTCGTCGCCGGGCGGGACGGGCCGCCGCCACGGGCCGGGGACTGGGCGTCGCTGCTCGCGGTCGGGCTCGCGCCCGCGGTCCTGCTCAGCGCGCCCGCCGCCCCGCAGTCCCTGGAGCAGCGGGTCCGGCTGGCCCTCGACGGGGTGATGGTCGCGGCGGCGCTGTTCGTGCCGGCCTGGCCGCTGCTGCTGCGCGACACGATGCACGCCATCGGGAGCCTCGGCGGGGTCGTCGCGACCGGCGTGCCGAGCGTGCACATCGCCTGCATCGCGATCGCGATCGTCCTGCTGTCCCGCAGCCGGCTCGGCGGCACGACCGCCGTCACCGTCCTGACCGGCGGGTTCGCCGTGTTCGCCGTCGCCACGCTCGTCTACCTGTGGCTCGGCCGGCACGGCTGGACCTCGACGGGTTCAAGCAGGTCAACGACACGCTCGGGCACCCGGCCGGCGACCGGGTGCTGGTCGAGGCGGCCGGCGCGCTGCGGGCCGCGGTCCGCGCCGGCGACCTGCCCGCCCGGCTCGGCGGCGACGAGTTCGCGGTCCTGCTCGCCGACGTGCGCGACGAGCGGGAGGCGGTCGCGGTCGCCGACCGGATCATCGCCGGGATCGTGGCGCGGGTGGCGTCGTCGGGCTGCCCGGTGCGGGTCGGCGCGAGCGCCGGGGTGGTGGTCCGCACGCCGGGACTGGACGACGAGACGATGTTCCGCCTCGCCGACGCCGCGCTGTACCGCTCGAAGGCGGCCGGGAAGGGACGCGTCGAGCTGCACGTCGCCGCATGACATTCTTGCCGGCGTGCGCACTGTGCTCATCCTCGGCGGGACCGGTGAGGCGAGGCGGCTCGCGGAGGCGCTGACCGGCGGCTGCCGGGTGATCAGCTCCCTCGCCGGGCGGGTCGCGGACCCTGCCCTGCCGCCCGGCGAGGTCCGCGTCGGCGGGTTCGGCGGCCCCGCGGGGCTGGCCTCCTACGTGCGGGCCGAGGCGGTCGACGTGGTCGTCGACGCGACCCATCCGTTCGCGGCGGGGATGAGCGCGTCGGCGGCGGCGGCAGGTGTACCGCTGGTGGTGCTGCGACGCCCGGGTTGGATCGCCGGCGAGGGCGACGAGTGGCACCGGGTACAGGACCTCGATGCCGCGGCGGCGTTCATCGCGGCATCCCCCTACGAGCGGGTGTTCCTCACCACCGGCAGGCAGGGCCTCGGCGCGTTCGCCGCCCTGACGGACCGCTGGTTCCTCGTGCGCAGCGTCGACCCGGTGGCGCCGCCGCACCCGCCGCGGCTGGAGTCGATCCTCGACCGGGGGCCGTTCACCGTCGACGGGGAGACGGCGCTGCTCACCTCGTACGACATCCAGCTCCTCGTGACGAAGGACAGCGGCGGCCCGATGACGGCCGCGAAGCTGGACGCGGCCCGGTCGCTGCGGCTGCCGGTGCTCATGGTCGACCGGCCCCCCGTCACGCCCGGCGTGCCCGTGGTGGCGAGCGTCACCGACGCCCTCACACACCTGCGGGGCCTCGGCATCTCCTGACACGATCACCGGCATGCTCCCCGCGGACCTGCACACGCACACCGAGTTCTCCTGGGACACCGCGACCGGCGACATGGAGGGCTCCTGCGCGCGGGCCGTGGAGCTCGGGCTGCCGGCGATCGCGTTCACCGAGCACACCGACTTCGTCGTCTGGGACGTCGACGCCGTCCCGGGCCGCCGGTTCTCGCACATGACCGACGACAGGAACCTCGCCCCGCCGCCGCTGGACGTGCCCGGCTACCTGGCGGCGATCGACCGGTGCCGGTCGAAGTTCCCGACGTTGAAGATCATCACCGGGGTCGAGCTGGGCGAGCCGCACTGGTTCCCGGCACAGGCGTCCTCGCTGCTGGCCTCGGCGCCGTTCGAGCGGGTCATCGGGTCGCTGCACTCGCTGCGGGTGGACGGCCGGTTCCGCCTCGTCGAGGACGAGTACCCGCTGCGGGGCGTCGCGGACGTGCTGCGCGACTACTTCACCGAGGCGATCCTCATGATCGAGACGGGCCCGCCGTTCTCGGCCCTGACCCACCTCGACTACCCGGTCCGCTACCTGCCGGCCGGCACCACGTTCACCATCGCGGACTTCGAGGAGGAGATCCGGGCGGTGCTGCGCGCCCTCGCCGGCACCGGCCGCGCCCTGGAGGTCAACACCCGCCGCGGCCCCGAACCCGAGTTCGTCACCTGGTGGCGCGACTGCGGCGGGCGCGCCGTGTGCTTCGGCAGCGACGCGCACCGGCCCGACCTGGTCGCGACCGGCTTCGCCGAGGCGGCCGCGATGGTGGAGGCCGCCGGTTTCCGGCCGGGCCGCCACCCGCACGACCACTGGCTGCTCTAGGGTTTCGGGATGGGTTGGAACACGTCGGCGCTGTTCGTGCGGGGCGCCTCGGCGGCGGACGCCGTCGGGCTGCTCGCGTCCCCAGCGGTCGCGGAAGGCGCCCCGGTCCCCGCCGACGAGGCCACGAGCGGGCTCGCCGACGGGGTGCTGTTCGCCGCGGAGACGGGCGGCTGGGCGCAGGTGTGGGACCCGTCGATGGCGCTCGCCCCGGCCTGCGACCCGCCCGGCGACGCGCTGAGCGTCATCTTCTCCAGCGTCGCCAGCACCTACGCGTTCACGCTCTCCAGCGGCGGCGAGGTCGTGCGGCAGCTCGTCCACGCCGACGGGGAGGCGGTCGTCGACGTGGGCGCGCCGCTGCCCGTGGAGGCGACCGTGGAGATCCCGTCCTGGGGGCCCGACGAGGACTTCCTGTGGGCCGTCATCGAGGCCGTGACCGGCACCGGCTACCCGGCGTCGCTGGAGTTCCAGCCGTACTGGCACGGCTGAGGCCTTTCTTCAGTCCGCCGGCCAGCTGTACTCGAACGACAGCGAGAACGTCCGGTCGATCCAGTCGCCGCTCGTCTCGCCCGGCGCCGGCCCCGGGCGGCTGCACGCCTCGCTCAGCCGCCGGCGGACCTCGGCGAGCTCGGCGGAGCGGTCGTGCGCGGCGGTGCGCACCCCGCCGTCGAAGCGCAGCTCGGCGACCCGTTCGTACCCGTACGCCGGCCGGAACCCCATGTGGAGAAACCCGATACCGGCGATCCCGGCGCCGACCAGCAGCCGCCCGGTGAACGCGACCGGGGCGTCGACGTCCGAATAGGACCACCGGCCGCGCAGCCCCTTCGGAAACGCCGAATGCCCCGGCAGGACCCCGAACAGCGGCACCGGCGGCGCCGTCGCGGGCGCGCCGAGCTCGGCGTCCTGGAGCAGCAGGCGGCCGGCGTCCACCCGGTACCGGCACACGAACCCGCGCCAGCACGCCGTGCTCATCGCGGTGACCTCGATGCCGTGGCCGGCCGGGTCGAACAGCCCCGCACCGTCGACCGCGGTCACGGCGTGCCACTCGCCGTCGTGCAGCACCTCGTCAGGCAGCTGTCCCGTCACGCCGCGAGTCTCGCACCCCCGGGACGCGGTCAGGGGGCGCAGACCGCGTAGGCGGTCGCGGACCAGACGCCGGCGTAGCCGTCCTCGTCCTCGGTCGCGGTGATGCGGACCCCGCTGACCTTGTCGTCCTCCTTGACCGCGACGATGCGCACCTGACCGCCGCCGCCGGTGATCTCGCCGCCGACGCCGTGGACCCGCCCGGCCCCCTGGCACGACGCGACGACCGTCTTCGTCGCCGCCGAGTCGACGGCGGTCGTGGCGGACCTGCGGGTCTGCCCGGCGTGCGGCGTGCCGCAGATCGCCTGCGCGGTGACCGCCCACGGTCCGGCGAACCCGTCGTCGTCCTCGGACCCGGCGACGGTCACGGAGCCGAGGTCCGGCGCGATGCGCAGCCGCTCCAGCATGACGTTGCCCAGCCCGCCGGAGACGCCGCCGCCGGCGGTGTAGACCTTCATGCCGGGCCGGCAGGTGGCGGTCGCGGACCGCTGCGCCGAGGAGCTCGCCACGACCTCCCAGTCGACCGGCGGCAGGTGGCAGGCCGAGCTGGTGGTGACCTGCCAGCCGCCGCTGAAGCCGGTGTCGTCCTCGGTCGCCACGACCGTCACCTCCCCGAACGGCGACAAGATCAGGTTGGTGCGGCCGACCTGGGCCCCGCCGTCCTTGACCTCGGCGCTCACCGCGAGCGGGTATTCGTCCGGGCTGTCGCAGCCGCCCGGCTGCGCCTTGTTCAGGCAGTTGGTGTCGGACGTGCGGGCGAAGTGCGACGGCGTGTCCGCGTGCGCAGGCCCGGCGACGAGGGTCACCGCCGCCGCGACCGCGACCGTTGTCCAGGCCGCCTTCACTTCGCGCACACCGCCTGCCCCGCCAGGGTCCAGCTGCCGCCGTAGCCGTTGCCGTCCTCGGTCGCGGTGACCAGCATCGCCGGCCCCTGATCGGTGGCCGCCATGATGGTGGTCAGCCGGCCTGCCCACCCCCACCGGTGATCGCCGCGCCCATGCCCTGCAGGTGCTTGCTCTCCGGGCACCGCACGCCGAGCGCCTTCATCGTGCGGAGCTGGCGGTGACGGTCGCGGTGACCAGCTCGAGCCCGCTCAGCGTCGCGGTGCACACCGCTCTGGCGACGACCCGCCAGCCGCCGCCGAAGCCGTCCTCGTCCTCCACCGCCGTGACGCTGACAGCCTTCAGATCCGCGGTGATCCTCAGGTCGTCGAGCCCCACCTGGGCCTTCCCGCCGACGATCACGGCACCGCCGCTCATCACCCGGCTGCTGCCCGGACAGGTCGCCGTCGCCGCCTGTGTACTGCTGGAGCTCAGCGCCGACTGGCCGGTGACGACCTTCCGGTCGACGGGCGCGACCCCACAGATGAACGACGCGTACAGGCGCCACTGCCCGGCAACCCGTCCTGATCCTCGACCGCGGCGGTGTCGACCCCACTCAGGTCGGCCTTGGGCCCGACCGCCGTCAGGAACACGTCGTCCCCACCCCCGGTGATCGCCGCCCCCGCCCCGATGACGTCCGACGACGAACAGTGGTGGTCCCGCGCCTTCACCGCCGCGCTGTCGAGCGCCGTCGCCACAAACCCGGCCCCGGTGAACCCCGCCCTCGCCGGCGCCGGCACACCCACCAGCTGGGCGGGTCCGCGTCGAACATCAGCCGGATCGAGGTCGGCGACCTGGGCATCAAGAACCGCGACCTGGAGCGGCTGCTCGACTTTCCGCGGCAATCTAGGTCCGGAGTCGGCCGCGGAAGCATCCGGACCTACGAGCTGCGGTTCGTGCCGGGGCTGCTGCAGACGCCGGCGTACGCGAAGGAAATGCGCCGGCTGCGTTCCATCACGAGCCGGAGGAGGCCGAGCGGCGGCTGGCGCTGCGGATGCTCCGGCGGCGGATGCTGTTCGCGCGGGGCACGCCGCTGCTGTGGACGGTCATCGACGAGGCCGCGCTACGCGGTGAGGGTGACCGATCCCGGCCGGCACCGGCAGCGGGCAGCGGCCGTCAGCCGGTGACGTCGCACAGTTGGGGCGGGCCGGCGCCCCCGCAGGTCCACGCAAATGTGGGCACGTCCGATGCGCGGTCCGTTCAGGGGCGGGCCGGTTGAGTGGGCTGGGTGGTCGGGTCGGGGCTGGGCAGGAAGTGCTGGGCGGCGGCGATCGCGGGGTACAGGAGGACGGCGAGCAGAAAGGTCAGCGGGGTCCAGCCGGCGAGGGCGTCGATGGTGAAGGTGGCGAGGACCAGGGCCGTGCCGAGGAGGGCGCCGCCGAGGGCGACGGTCGTGCCGCGGCGGCGGGGGCCGGGGCGGGGTGGGCCGGCGTGGCGGTCCAGGGCGGCGGCGAGGGCGGCGGCGCCGAGGAGGGCCGGGGTGGCGAGGAAGAGCGCGGCGAGGGGGCCGAGGAAGAGGTACAGCGCCAGGCCCAGGCCGGTCACGACAAACGTGAGGGCGAGGCCGAGCAGCAGGGCGAGCCACAGGTGCACGGCGCGGCTGCCGGACGGGGGTGGGGCGGGGACGGCGTCGCGGCGCAGCCAGGTCGTGGCGAGGAGGGCGGCGCCCGCCAGGACCAGCGCCGCCGACACGGCGAGGAGGACCGTTGAGGTGAGGGTCGTGGTCGAGGAGAGGTACTCGAAGGTCTGGCCGTCGTCGCGGACGCAGGTGACGCGGGGCGGGAAGGAGCGCTCGACGGCCGTGAACGTGCGGCTCTCGTCGAAGCGGTAGTGGCACGAGCGCGCCGGGTCGAACTTGGACGGGCCGATGGCCCAGAGCGTGAGCGTGGTGCCGAGTCCGAGCAGGGCGCCCGTGCCGGTGAGCGCCCATCCGCCTGCCAGTGCCTTCATGCGGGACATGATGGCAAGGGGGCGCGAGGCGAACTGTATCGATCTTCGCAGGTCGCGACGCGAGTTTCGGCAAACGGCGGTCAGAAGTGCGACACAGGTCAGGGGCGGGACGCGCGGCGCAGCAGCTCGGCCATCGGCAGGGTGGCCGCGCCGAACGCAACGGCGTCGGGGCCGAGCTCGCACAGCTCGATCGACACCTGGCCGAACGGGTGCTCCAGGGCCTGCTCCCCCGCCGCCGCGCGGATCTGCGGCAGGAAGCGGGCGCCGAGGGCGAGGCCGGCCCAGCCGCCGAGGACGACGCGCTCGGGGTTGAACAGGTTGACCAGGTTGCCGATGCCGGCGCCGAGCATGCCGGCGGTCTCGGCGAGGATGCCCTCGGCCTCGGGCGTGCCGGCCGCGATGAGGGCCGCGACGTCGGCGAGCTCGTCGGCGCTGCGGACCAGGCCGGGGTTGACCTGCTGGTACCGGTCGAGGATGCCCTCGGCGCCGACATAGGCCTCCAGGCAGCCGCGGGCGCCGCACCGGCACTGCCGGCCGCGGTAGACGACCGTGGTGTGGCCCCACTCGCCGGCGCTGCTGCTCGCGCCGCGGTAGAGGGTGCCGTTGGTGATGACGGCGGCGCCGACGCCGGAGCCGACGAGGACGATGACGGCGTCGGCGGCGCCGCGGCCCGCGCCGAACCACATCTCGGCCTGGCCGAGGGACTTCGCGCCGTTCTCGAAGAAGAGCGGGGCGGTGACGCCGCCGTCGCGCAGCAGCCCGTCGAGGGACGTGCCGCGCCAGCCGATGGTCGGGGCGTGCACCCGCACGGGGTCGGACTGCTCGACGGTGCCGGGCACGCCGATGCCGACGCCGATGACGTCGGCCGGGTCGGTGTCGCCGAGGACCTCACGGATGCCGGCGAGCAGCTGCCCGGCGACGGCCTCCGGGGCGGGCCGCGACGACGGCAGCGGCTCGTCGACGGCCGCGAGGCGGGTCATGGACAGGTCGAACAGCTCGACCTTGACGCCGGTCTCGCCGACGTCGGCGCCGACGAGCCGGCCGAAGTCGGGGTTGACGCGCAGCAGCACGCGCGGGCGGCCGCCGTCGGACTCGATCTGGCCGGCCTCGACGATGAGGTGCTCCTGGAGCAGCTCGCCGGTGACGCTGCTGGCGGTCGCGGCGCTCAGGCCGGTGATGCGGCTCAGGTCGTGGCGGCTGAGCGGCCCCCGGAAGAACAGCTCCGAGAGCAGCGTTGACCGGTTGCGCCGGCGCATGTCACGGGTCGTGGCCCGCTCGACCTCGATGCGCACCACCGCCGCGTGCCCCTCCCCCGACTGCTGTTTGTCGGTGAATCGTGTCATGTGAGCGCTCCCGCGTCGACACCGTGGGTGCTCATCGTCGCCTGGCGCGTCGTGCTACGGCCGCGACCAGCATCAACGCGACCACCGTGAAGGCGCCCAGCAGCAGCGGGGCGCGGGTGGACCGCTTCGAGTCGGGCGCCGTCCGGGCCTGCGCCTGGGCCTGGGCCTGGGCGGGCGGGGGCGGTGCGGCGCTGCTCGGCGGGGCCAGTTTCAGGCCGCTCGGGTACCGCAGGATCACGGCCGGACCGTCCTGGTCGGAGACGGTCAGCAGGCTCGCGCCGTCGGCGGTGTAGGCGATCGCCTCCCCCTGCGGCTCGTCGGGCAGCGCGGTCACGGTGGCCTTGCCGGAGGCGATCGCCGCGGCGACGTCGCCGCCCTTGACCTCGAACTCGTAGGCGTCGGCGTAGGTGCGCACCACCGCCTTGGTGCCGTCGGCGGACACGGCGGCGCCGGTGACCCAGGCGATGCCGAGGAACCCCAACGGGTTGGACGTGCCGGTGCGCCGCGGCTCGAACGCGCCGACCTTGGTGAGCCTCGCGCCCTCGGTGTTGTCGGTCGGCAGCGGCGTGTCGAGGCGGAACACCTCACCGTTGGGGTCCTTGGTGACGATCACCGGCCGGCCCTGCCCGTCGATGAGCAGCGCCTCGGCGTCGCGGGGCACCCCGTCCGGATACACCAGGCGGTGGATCTTCAGCTGCTTCGAGCCGGCGGCCATGGTCCACAGCGCGATCGTGCTGCGGCGGTTGCCGGAGCCGCCGGTCAAGGGGCTGTTGTCGCCGATGTCGGCGATCCACAGCGTGCCCTTCCGGTCGACGGCGAGGTCCTCAGGGTCCCGGGCGGTCGTGGGGTACTGGACGTCGCCGGTCACCCTGCACGCCTTGTCGAGCATGAAGACGCGGGTCTTGGCGGGGTCGGGGTTGCTGTCGTTCTCCACGAGGTAGCCCGTGGGGGTGACGGCGAGCCCGGACACCTCGGTCACGGCTGGGTCGGTGATCCGGCACATCTCGACGGGTGCCGCCGGCGCCCTCGCCGGCACGGCGGCGTGACCGGCGGAGGGCATCAGCACGATCAGCACAGCAACCACCGCCGCCCACCGCATGGTTCGAGTTTCCCAGAACCTTGACGATCATGTCCGGACATCCGGTTTGGGTGACCCTGCGTCAACCGTTCGGTTACGGAATGCGGCCGACACGTTGGGGGAAATGCTCGGAGGTTACGGCGTCAATATGACACATTTCGGGCATGAACACATGGGGGAACACGTATGGCGGACGGATGAGCGCCATCCGGCCGGCGGTGCTGGCGGCCGCGGCTATCTGCGCGCTCGGCGGCGCCGGCCCCGCGTCCGCCGCCCCGAGCCGGCCCGCACCCGAGCCGGCCGCCGCCACAGCCGAGACAGCCGCACCGGTCATCGTCGCCCGGTACACCTTCGACACCGCGAGCAAGAGAGCCGGTGGCGCCGTCGTCGAGGACGACTCCGGGCACGGGCACACGCTCACCTCGTCGGCCGGGCACGGCGGCAAGGTCCGGCTCGCCGAGCTGCCCGGAAAGATCACCACCGGCCTGGCGGCAGACTTCCCGACCCGGTGCGCCGGCAAGAAGTGCCCGCACGCGGTGCTGCAGACGCCCGACTCGCCGGAGCTGAACCCCGGCACCGGCCCGATCCGCTACGGCGCGACCGTGCGCCTGCCGAAGAAGGAGACCGGCTCCGGGCAGAACATCGTGCAGAAGGGCTACTCTGCCTCCGGCACCCAGTACAAGCTGCAGATCGACGGCGCGGCGGGCCGGCCGAGCTGCGTCTTCGCCGACGCGGCCGGGCCCGCGATCCACGTGGCCCTGTCGGACGTGTCGGTGTCCGACGGCGCCTGGCACCGCCTGGAGTGCCGCCGCGACGGCACCTCCCTCACCCTGCTCGTCGACGACGTGGTCCACGGCACGGCCACTCTGCCGGCGACACTGTCGGTCGTCAACACCGTGCCGCTCAGCATCGGCGGCAAGGGCAACGGCAAGGACAACGACCAGTTCCACGGCATGCTCGACGACGTCTGGATCGCCCGCGGCTGAGCGGTTCCCGGGTCCCTCAGGCCTTCCGGGCCCGAGGGACCACGGTCGCGATCACCGCGGCGGTGGCGAGCATCGCGGTCAGCACGGCGAAGGCGTACGTGTAGCCCGACTCCAGCGGCAGGCCCGCGGGCGTCGTGTGGGCCGTGATCACGGCGCTGGCCACGGCCGCGCCGAGCGAGCCGCCGATGGTGCGGATGTTGGCGTTCATGCCGCTGGCCACGGCCGTCTGCCCGGCGGGGACGGTCGCCACGATGAGGTTGACCATCGCCGTGAACGTCAGCCCGAGCCCCACCCCGAACGCGCCCGTCGCGACGGCGACCTGCCAGTACGCGTCGTGGAACAGCGTCAGCCCCGCGCACGACACCGCCGCGGTCGCGGTGCCGATCAGCAGCTGGACCTTCGTCGGCACGTACGCGGTCAGCGGGCCGCTCGCAGACCCGGCCACGGCCATCGTGACCAGCATCGGCAGCATGGCGAGACCGGCGCCGGTGACCGTGGTGCCGAACCCGTAGCCGGTCGACCGCGGCGTCTGCAGGAACTGGGGCAGGAACGCGTAGGTCGCGAACATCCCGGCGCCGAACAGCAGCGACACCAGGTTCGTCGTCCACACCGCGGGCAGCCGCATCATCTGCATGTCGATCAGCGGCTCCGCCGAGCGCAGCTCCACCAGTACCCATGCGGCGGCGAGGACGAGGGCGAGCAGCAGCAGCCCGACGACCCGCGCGGACGTCCACCCCCACACCGGGGCCTTGCTCAGCGGCAGGATCAGGGCGACCAGCCACGCGGACAGCAGCACCCCGGCCGGCCAGTTGATCCGGCCCCGGCCCTGACCCGGGTCGCCGACCGGCGACTCGCGGACGAACCGCAGCGTCAGCAGCGCGGTGCCCGCCACGACGACGGCGGGGATCCAGAACAGCGCCCGCCAGTCCAGCGCGCCGACGACCGGGCCGGCGAGGACCACGCCGAGGCCACCGCCGACGGCGATCACCGCGGACAGCCCGCCGATCGCGGACGGGACCCGGGCCGGCGGCAGCTCGTCGCGGAGGATGCCGAACGAGATCGGGAACACCGCCCCGCCGAGGCCCTGCACGACCCGCCCGATGATCAGGACGCCGACGTTGGGCGCCGCGGCGGCGATCAGGCACCCGACCGCGATGGCGGCGAGCGCGACGAGGAGGGTGCGGCGTTTGCCGTACATGTCGCCGATGCGCCCCATGATCGGCGTCGCCACGGCGGCGGACAGCAGCCACGCGGTGAGCACCCAGGTGACCGTGCCCTGGCTGGTGTGCAGGTCGTGCTGGATCTTCGGCAGCACCGGCGTGACCAGCGACTGCAACAGGGAGAACGACGCGGCCGCGGTGGCGAGCGCGACGAAGAGGAACCGGCTCGCCCGCGGCTGGACGGTGGCGAGCGACGGCGGGCTGAGGGTGAGTGCGCGTGTCATCGGATCTTTCCCCCGGACGCGGTACAGTAGTGGAGGTACGCCTCCACATTAGCGGAGGGGTGCCTCCGCTTCTACCTGGTTCCACTATTTCGTTGCGTGCTGGAGATCACCCATGTCGGCCGAGTCCCCTGTCGCCGTCCGGCGCCCGCAGCGCGCCGACGCCCGGCGCAACTTCGACGCGCTCCTCGCCGCGGCCCGTGACGCGTTCGCCGAGCACGGCACCGACGCGTCCCTGGAGGACGTCGCCCGGCGCGCCGGCGTCGGGATCGGGACGCTGTACCGCAACTTCCCCACCCGCCAGGACCTCTTCGAGACCGTCTACCTCGGCGAGATCGAGCAGCTGTGCCAGACCGCCGAGGACGTCGCCGGCCTCCCGCCGTGGGACGCCCTGGAGTCCTGGTTGCGCAGGTTCGTGTCGTACGCGGCGACGAAGCGCGCCATCTACGAGGCGCTCAACCGCGACTCGGCGATGTTCCGCAGCTGCCGCGAGGAGATCTACCGCGTCGGCGAGCCCCTGATGACCCACGCCCAGTCCGCCGGCGCCGTCCGGCCCGACGTCACGTTCGACGACACCGTCCGCATGCTCAGCGGCCTCACCTCGGCCGGCTTCCGCGACGACGCCCAGCGCGACCGGGTGCTGCAGATCGCCCTGGACGGCCTGCGCCCCCGCTGACCGGCGCGGAGATGGACTCCGGGGCTCAACCCACGGGTGGAGACGCGGCCGCTAGGGTCGACCCCGTGACCGACATCGAGCCGCGCCTCGCCAGGATCCGGCGGCTGTTCGCCCGCCTGCACGACCTCGGCTGGACCGAGGCCGCACCCGCCCCGCTGGACCCGTCCACAGTGGAGGGTTTCGAGTCCCGGCACGGGATCCGCCTGCCGGAGAACTACCGCCGCTACCTGCTCGAGTTCGGCGACGCCGACACGGGGCTGCTGGCCCTGGCCGCGTACGGCACGCCACTGTCCAAGCAGGACGAGGCCGAGGACTACTTCCGGTGCAACACGGAGCCGTTCCCGCTGGACCGCGCCTGGGCCGGCACGCCGGATCAGCTGGAGGAGTACCAGGAGGAGATGGGCGAGGACGCGGACCATCTGGACCCGGACGACTTCTACGACATCGACGGCGACCCCCGCGACGGGATGCTGCACCTCGGCGGCACCCGCAGCCAGCTGTACGCGTGGCTGGTCCTCAACGGCCCGTTCGCGGGCACGGTCTGGGTCGACAGCACCGGCTATGCGCCGGACGGCTGGCTCGCCCCGGCGGTGGACATGCTGCAGGAGTTCGTCCCCGAGCAATGGTGGGAGCCGCTGCGCGACGAGCCGTGGTTCCCGGCCGCCGAGGAGCCCGTCGGCGGCCCGGACTTCCTCGACCTGACCGGCGACTGCCTGGCCCGCGTCGTGCTGCGCGCCGAGCTGCGCCGGGCGGTGCCCGCCGACCGCGTCCGCGCCGTCGACGAGCAGCTCACCGGCCTCAGGTACGGCTACCAGTACGACTTCCGGAAGCTCATGCGCATCGACGCCTGACATCCGCCGACTGTCCAATGTAGATGTCCGCTAGCCGACAACCACGCGGCCCTCGGAGACGACAGGATTCCGCGTGTGATGACACGAGCGTTGCTCCCGATCGCCGTCGCGGCGATCGCCCTCGCCGGCTGCTCCTCCGAGGACCCGGCCGACACCACCGCGGCACCCGCATCCACCAGCACCGCTCCGGCCGCCGGCACGTCCAGCGCGGCGGCACCGTCCAGCGCGGCACCGGCCGCGTCCAGCGCGGCGGCGACCGGCGGGGGCTGCCCCGTCGACGCGGCCACGCTGCAGAAGGCGTTCCAGGCCAACGCCGAGGTCGCCGGGGCGATCATCCTCGGCAAGGGCTTCAAGGACATCAGCTGCTACCAGGGGTACGCGACGGCCCTGACGCAGCCGGAGGCGATGGACACGGCCGTCGTCGTGTTCAAGTACGACGGCACGAACAAGGTCTGGAAGGCGCTCATCGGCGGCACCGACAACGTCTGCCAGGACACGGTGCCGGCGTCGATCCGCCCGAAGCTCAAGCACTGCACCTGATTCCATTCCGGGACGCGCAGGGCAACGGGCCGGCCGCGCCTCAGCCGGCCCGTTCGCGGGCCGCGTAGACGCCCGGGGTCTGGCCGGTCGCGCGGCGGAACGTGTCGACGAAGCTGCTCGGCGTCGCGAACCCGCACCGGTGCGCGACCGCCGTGACCGGCAGCCCGCCCGCGAGGAGGATCATCGCGCGGTACACGCGGACGTTGGTGCGCCACTGCGGATACGTCATCCCGAACTCGGCGCGGAACAGCCTTGCCAGGGTCCGCTCGCTCGCGCCGGCCTCCCGGGCCAGCGAGGCCAGGGTCCGCGGCTCGTCGAGGCGGTCCGCGGCGGCCGCGCACGCGGCGGCGAGCCTCCCGTCGCGGGCGGTGGGCAGCGCGACCGGCTCCTGCGGCGCGCGGTGCAGCCGGTCCCGGATCACCGCCCTCAGCCGCGTCTCCTCATCGGCCGGCAGGTCCGCGTCGGTACAGGCGACGAGCAGCTCTCGAAGAAGCGGGCCGACCGCGACGACGGTCGGCGCGCCGGCCGGCAGCGGCGGGTCGTCCTCGTCGGCGAACCCGACGGTGTGGAACGCGCTCGCGCCGTGGAACCGGTGCTCGTGCCAGCAGCCGGCGGGAATCCACACGGCCCGGTCCGCCGCCGCGACCCACCCGCCGGCCTCCGTCTGCACGGCGATGACCCCGCGGCTCACGTACACCAGCTGATGCTGGTCGTGGCGGTGCCGGTCGATGTGGAAGCCGGAGCCGTGCTCGGTGGCTTTCGTCGGCGCGACCGGCATGTGGCGGATGTTCGACATCGATCGGCAGAATACCGGAAGCCCGCACCGTACACCCGCTGCGATCTTGAACGGGTGACTGTTGCAACTGCGATCGCCTCCCCGTGGCGGCGCATGCGGGTGTGGGCGGCGGCGCACGCCGTCGACGACTTCTACCAGGGGCTCGTGCCCGCCGCGGTGCCGTACTTCGTCCTCGACCGCCACTACGGCTACGTCGCCGCCGCGGGGCTCGCCATGGCCGCCGCGCTCGGCAGCTCCCTGCCGCAGCTCGTCTTCGGCGTGCTCGCCGACCGGCGCCGCCTGCCGTGGATGTCGCCGGTGGGGGTGGCCCTGGCCGGCACCGGCGCGGGCCTCGCCGGGGTGGCGCCGTCGTACCCCATGGTCTGGACCCTCCTGCTGCTGTCCGGCCTCGGCGTGGCGATGTTCCACCCGGCGGCGGGGCGCGACGCGCGGCTCGCCGCGGGGTCGAGCGCGACCGCGATGAGCTACTTCGCCGCGGGCGGCAGCGTCGGCTTCTTCGTCGCCCCCGCCCTGGCGACCCCGGCGCTGGACGCGTGGGGCGTCGGCGCCACCGCCCTGTTCATCCCGCCGGCCGTGCTCATGGGCTTCGTCCTGCTCCGCCACCAGCGCCGCACCACGGGCGCCGTCGCCGCGCGGGCCACCGCCGAGGGGCGGGACCGGCCCGCGCAGTTCGCCGTCCTCGCGTCGGTGGAGATCGTCCGCTCGGCCGTGTCGTTCGGCGTCAACACGTTCGTCGCCCTCTACTGGATCGACACCCTCGGCGCCTCCCCCACCCTCGGCGGCGCCGCCCTCGCCCTGCAGCTCGGCGGCGGCGTCCTGGGCACCCTCGCCGGCGGCCGGATCGCCGACCGGATCGGCCTCGTGCGCACCGTTCGCCTGGGGAACCTGCTGCTCGGCCCGGCGATCGCGGTCATGCTCCTGTGCCCGTCGCCCTACCTGGCGCTGCCGCTGGTGCTGCTGGTCGGCCTGGTCACGAACATCCCGTTCGCCGTGCTGGTCAAGCTGGGCCAGGACTACCTGCCGACCCGCCCCGGCACCGCGGCCGGCGTCACCCTGGGCCTGGCCGTCAGCGCCGGCGGCCTGGCGATGCCGCTGCTCGGCCTCATCGCCGACCACCACGGTCCCCGCGGCGCCTTCATCGCCCTCGCCGTCGTGCCCGTGCTGGCGGCCGCCCTGTCCGCCGCCCTGCGCGAACCCGTTCCCGCGCCGGAACCGCACCCGGCGGCGGTCTTGCAGGAGCCGCGCGTCTGACGGCCCGTCAGGCGACGCCGCCGATGACGGTGCGACCCTCGTCGGCGGCGGCGCGGTAGAACGCGGCGATCGCGTGGGAGACGAGCGTGACCGCCTGGCCCGGCCTCCACCAGCCTTCCTCCGCCAGCCCGTCGGCGATCGCCGCGGCCTCCGGTGCCGTCACCACGAACCCGTTGCCGTTGCCGAAGTCGAAGCCGACCACGGCACCGGTGCCGTCGAGCCGGGAGAATGGCGGTGGTCCGCGGCATCGAGGTGCCGTAGGTCAGTGGCCGCTCAGGGAGGCGGGCAGGCCCGCGGCGCACAGGGCGAGGACGTCGGTGGTGGAGCGCAGGGCGGCCAGGACGCCCGGGTCGGGGGTCGCGAACACGGGCTCGTAGTCGCACTCCCCCGCCGCCGGGTCGACGGTGAAGGCCAGCCGCGGGCCGGCGAGCGAGAACTGCGCGTCGACGCCCGGCTTGTTGCCGCGCGGGTCCTGCCGGTGCCACCGGCCGTCGAGGTGCACGGCGACGAGGCCGTGCAGCACGAAGCCGCCGTCGCCGGTCGCGAGGCGCTGGTAGCAGAGGCCGGCCGGCACGCCCTCGGCCCGCAGCAGGGCGGCGAGCAGGTGCGACTTGGCGTAGCACAGCCCGACGCGCTGCTCGAGCACCTCCGCCGCGGTGACCGTCACCCGCGGATCCCCGGCGTCGACCGGGTGCCGCACCTCGTCCCGTACGAACTCGAACGCCACCCGCGCGAAGCCGGTCTCGTCACGCCCACCCCGCAGCGCCGCCGCGGCCGCACGGACGGCCGGGTGGTCCGCCTGCACGACCTCGTCGCCGGCGAGTTACGGGTCGAGGCTCATGAGCGGTGGCGGGTGGTGGAGTACAGGTGGCTGTCGGGGAACTCCTCGGCGGTGAGGACGCGGCCGACGACGATGACGGCGGTGCGCAGGATGCCCGCCTCCTGGACCTTCTGGGCGATGTCGGCGAGGGTACCGCGGAGGATGACCTCGTCGGGGCGGCTGGCGCGGGCGACGACGGCGGCGGGGCAGTCCTCGCCGTACCAGGGGACCAGCTCCTCGACGAGGACGGCGATGCGCTGCACGGCCAGGTGGAGCACGATCGTGGCGCGGCTGGCGGCCAGTGTGGACAGTTCCTCGCCCGGGGGCATCGGGGTGGCGCGGGCGGCGGTGCGGGTGAGGATGAGGGTCTGCGCGACGCCCGGCACGGTCAGCTCGCGGCCCAGGGAGGCGGCCGCGGCGGCGAACGCCGGGACGCCCGGCACGATCTCGTAGGGCACGCCCGCGGCATCGAGGCGGCGCAGCTGCTCGGCCATCGCACTGAAGACCGACGGGTCGCCGGAGTGCAGCCGGGCGACGTCGAGGCCGGCGGCGTGCGCGGTGGTCAGCTCGGCGAGAATCTGGTCGAGGTCGAGGTTCGCGGTGTCGACGAGCCGGGCGCCGGGCGGGCACACGTCGAGGAGCTCGACCGGCACGAGGCTGCCCGCGTACAGGCAGACCGGGGTCCGGGCGAGGACGTCGCGGCCGCGGACCGTGATGAGGTCCGCGGCGCCCGGTCCGGCACCGATGAAGTACACCGTCATTTCCACACCACCCATTGCGTCACCGGCATCATCGGCCGCCAGGCGAGGAACCCGCCGACGGGTGCGGCACGCTGGACCGCGATCCGGGTCAGGGAGCCGCCGTGCGTCTCGTGGAGCTCGGCGACGAGCCGCTCCGAGGCGACGGTGACCGCGTTGACGACGAGCCGGCCGCCGGGGCGCAGCGCCGACCAGCAGCGCTCGAACACCCCTGCCGCGGTGAAGCCGCCGCCGATGAAGACGGCGTCCGGTGCCGCTTCGGACGGGGCGAGGCCGTCGAGCGCGCCGGGCGCGGCACCGACCACTGTGGACAGGTGCGGGACGCCGAGGGTACGGGCGTTGGCGGTGACCCGCTCGGCCCGGACGGGGTCGCGTTCGACGGCGACGGCGCGGCACGAGCGGTGCGCGCGCAGCCACTCGATCGCGATGCTGCCCGAGCCGGCGCCGACGTCCCACAGCAGCTCGCCGGGGCGGGGGCCGAGGGCGGCGAGGGTGACGGCGCGGATCTCGCGCTTGGTGAGCTGGCCGTCGCTGCTGTACGTGTCGTCCGCGAGTCCCGGCGTCAGGGCGGCACCGCTGCCGCGGCAGTCGACGGCGACGACGTTCAGCGGGCCGGCGGCCGTGACGTCGTGGTGGATCCGCTCGTCCGGGCCGCCGAGCGACTCCAGGACGGTGACGGTGCTGTCGCCGAACCCGGTCTCGGCGAGGATCGCGGCCACCGACGGCGGGGTGGCGGTGCCGGAGCTGAGGACGAGCACCCGGCGTCCATTGTGGAGGACGCGGCGCAGCGCGTTGACGGACCGGCCGACGGCGCTGACGACCTCGACGTCGTCCTGGGCCCAGCCGAGCCGCGCGCACGCGAGGGACACCGACGACGGGTGCGGCACCACGTGCACGTGCGCCGCGCCGAGCAGCCTGACGAGGGTGCTGCCGATGCCGTAGTACGTGGGGTCGCCGCTGGCGAGGACCACGACCCGGTCGGCGTGGTGCTCGGCGAGCAGCCGCGGCAGGGCGGGCACGAGCGGCGACGGCCACTCGACCCGCTTCGCGGTGACGGCGGCGAGGTCGAGCTGCCGGCCGCTGCCGAACACGACGGTGGCCTCGGCGATCGCGGCACGCCCGGCCGGCGACACGGACTCCAGGCCGTCGGCGCCGATCCCGACGACGGTCACCTCGGGCGCGACCGCCGCGACGGCGAGGGTCGCGACCGCGGACGACCGCCTGGCGACGACGAGCACCGCCGGTCCATCGAGCGAGGTCGTAGTGACCAACGTCTGTGCGTGGGGTGGCACGTCAGGCCGGCCGGGGACCGTCGCGGCGGACCCAGCCAAGGCCGGTGCGGCGGACCCAGCCGACGGCGGCGCGGCGGACCCAGCCGACGGCGGCGCGGCGGACCCAGCCGACGGCGGCGCGGTGGACCGGCCGGGGAGGGGCTTGGATGCGGCGGCGCGGGCGGTGAGCAGTGCGGCGGCCTCGGCGACGCTCGGGGTGCCGGTGTGGGCGGCGACCCGCGGCGACGGGTTCGGCACCTCGACGGCGGCGAGCGCGGACGCCGGGTGGGTGACGACCTCCCAGCCGTGCCGGGACGCCAGCTCCTCCGCCAGGCCCGCCCGGGTGTCCACGGTGGACAGGGCGAGCACCACGTCGCCGGTGAAGGCGGGCAGGAGGGCCTCGACGTCGGCGGCGGTGGCGGTGGAGCGGGCGCCGAACCCGAGCACTACGCGCATGCCGAGACCAGCCTGTGCGCGAGGTGCGGGGCGCCGGCCCAGTGCAGGTGCAGGTACGACCCGTGCACCGACCCAGCCGCGAACCCCTCCCGGACCGTCCCGCGCTCGCCGTGCCAGGCCCACGCGGGCGTGGCGCCGGAGGACGGGGTGACGGCGGTGCGGTGGAACTCGTGGCCGCTGACCCGGGTGCCGGCGGCGGCGAGGACGCTGTCCGCGACGGCGACGGCGTCGCGGTAGCCGAGGGTCAGCTTCGGGGTCATGGCGGCGTCGACGGGCAGCACCCCGCACATCGGCCGGCCGTCCAGGGTCCGCGCCAGCCACAGCAGCCCGGCGCACTCGGCCGCGATCGGGGCGCCGCGGGCGGCCAGCGCGGCGACCGCCTCGCGGAGCGGCGTGTTGTCGGACAGCTGCTGGGCGTACACCTCGGGGAAACCGCCACCGACGACGAGCCCGCGCGTGCCGGGCGGCAGCGCCTCGTCCCGCAACGGGTCCACGATGGACACCTCGGCGCCGGCGGCGGTGAGCAGCTCGACCGTCTCGGCGTAGCTGAAGGAGAACGCGGGCCCGCCGGCGACCGCGACCACGGGCCGCCCGGCGACGGGCTCACCCACCGACGGCGTCCACGGCGCAGCGGCGAACGAGGGCGCCGAGCGGGCGACGGCGAGGACCGCGTCCAGGTCCACGCCGGAGGCGACCACGGCGGCGAGGGCCCGCACGGACTCGAGGGCCTCGGCGTGGCGTTCGACGACGGGGACGAGGCCGAGGTGCCGGGACGGGGCGGCGACCGCGTCGTGGCGGCGCAGCACCCCGAGGACGGGCGTGCCGACCTCGGCGCACGCGTCGCGGAGGATCTGCTCGTGCCGGTCGGAGCCGACCCGGTTGAGCACCACCCCGGCGATGCGCACGCCGGACCCGAACGACCGGAACCCGTGCACGACCGCGGCGATCGACCGGGCCTGCGCGGTCGCGTCGACCACGAGGACGACGGGCGCGTCGAGCAGCTTCGCGACGTGCGCGGTGGAGCCGAGCTCGCCCGCGCCGGTGCGCCCGTCGAACAGGCCCATGACCCCCTCGACGACCGCGACGTCGGCGCCGGATGAGCCGTGCGCGAACAGCGGGCCGATCCGTTCCTCGCCGACGAGGACCGGGTCGAGGTTGCGGCCGGGGCGGCCGGCGGCGAGCGCGTGGTAGCCGGGGTCGATGTAGTCCGGGCCGACCTTGAACGGCGCCACGCGCAGGCCACGGGCCGCGAACGCGGCGAGGAGCCCGGTCGCCACGGTCGTCTTGCCGTGGCCGGAGGCCGGCGCCGCGACGACGATGCGTGCTACCACTCGATGCCCTGCTGGCCTTTACGCCCCGCGTCCATGGGGTGCTTGACCTTCGTCATGTCGGTGACGAGGTCGGCGATCGCGACGAGGTCGGGGTGCGCGTCGCGGCCGGTGATGACGACGTGCTGGTTGCCGGGCCGGTCCCGCAGGGTGGCGACGACGTCGGCGACGTCGACCCAGCCCCACTTCATCGGGTACGTGAACTCGTCGAGCACGTAGAACCGGTGCGCCTCCGCGGCCAGGTCGCGCTTGATCTGCTCCCAGCCCTCGGCGGCCTCGGCGGCGTGGTCGCGTTCGGTGCCGGGACGCTGGATCCAGGACCAGCCCTCGCCCATCTTCTGCCACACGACGGGGCCGCCTTTGCCGGTCTCACCGAGGGCCTTGAGGGCGGTCTCCTCGCCGACGCGCCACTTGGGGCTCTTCACGAACTGGTAGACGGCGATCGGCCAGCCGGCGCTCCAGGCGCGCAGCGCCATCCCGAACGCGGCCGTCGACTTGCCCTTGCCCTGTCCGGTGTGGACGGCCAGGATGTGCTGCCGGCGGCGCTGGCGGGTGGTGAGCCCGTCGTCCGGCACGCTCTCGACCTTGCCCTGCGGCATGTTCAGCTCCCCGTGTGGATCGCGGCGGTGGACAGTGCCGACAGCGGCAGGCAGTCGGCGGACAGGGCCCGGGCGAGGCGGCCGGCGAGGCCGAGCCGCACGGGGCCGGACTCGCAGTCGACGACGACCGCGGGGATGCCGGCGAGCGCGGGCGCGACGGTCATCGGGTCGGGCCCGCTGGTCGCGCGGCCGTCGGTGACGACGACGAGCAGCGGGCGGCGGTGGGCGTCGCGGCGCTTCTCGCCGTGCAGCGTGCGGGCGGCCTGGCGCAGTCCCGCGGCGAGGGGGGTCCGGCCGCCGGTGCGCAGCTCGGCGAGGCGCAGCACGCCGACCTCGTGGCTGGCGGTCGGCTCGAGGACCGTGGTGGCCTCCGCGCCGCGGAAGGTGATCATGCCGACCTTGTCCCGGCGCTGGTACGCGTCGCGCAGCAGCGACAGCACGGCCGTCTTCACGACGGTCATCCGCTGCCGGGCCGCCATCGACCCGGACGCGTCGACGACGAACAGCACGAGGTTGGCCTCCCGGCCCACCTTGACCGCCTCGCGCAGGTCGCGGGCGTGGACGCGGCGGGACCCGCGCAGCGCGGCGGCGCGCACGGTGTCGGGCAGGTGCAGGCTGACGAGCTTGCCGCTGGGCTGCCGGGACCGCACGACGCGGCCGTGCCGGCCGTGCGCGGGTGAGCGCCGCCCGGCGTGGGAGCCCTGCTGCCGGTTGGCCCTCCCACCGATCTTCAAGAGCCGCGTCTTGTACGGGGCCTGCGCGAACGCGAGGTCCCCGGCCGGGCCCGTGGCGGGACCGGTGTCCCCATCGACGTCCGACGTATTGACCATCGTTTGTTCGAGGGTCGGGCGGCCACCCGGATCGTCGACCGGACCCGACGAGCCGGAAATGTCGGACGAGCCGGTAGAAGCGCTCGGCGGAGGCGGGCCACCGCCGTCAGGGCCGCCGTCGCCAGGGCCGCCGTCGTCAGGGCCGACAGGGCCGCCGCCATCGGGGCCGTCGGTGTCAGGGCCGTCGGTGTCGGAGCCGCCGTCGTCGGAAGCGTCGTCGGGGCCGTTGAGCTCCTGGTCGAGGATCTCCTCCAGGCGCTCCTGGTCCGCGCCCGGCGGGTCCAGAGGGTCGCGGCGGCGCCGGTGCGGCAGCGCGAGCCGGGCCGCGTCCCGCAGGTCGTCCTTCGTCACGACGGTCCGGCCGTGCCAGGCGGCGACGGCGACCGCCGTGCGGGCCACGACGATGTCGGCGCGCAGGCCGTCCACCCGGTACGCGATGCAGATCCGCGCGATCCGGTCCAGCTGCGCGTCCGGCAGCGTGACCCGGGGCAGGATCTGCCTGGCGGCGTCGATCCTGCCCGCCAGGGCCGCGTCCTGCTCGACGTAGCGGGCGGCGAACCCAGCCGGGTCGTTCTCGTACTGCAGCCGCCGCCGCACCACCTCGGCCCGCGGCTCGACCGTGGCGGGCGCGGCCACGCCGACGACCAGGCCGAACCGGTCGACGAGCTGCGGCCGCGGCTCGCCCTCCTCCGGGTTCATGGTGCCGACGAGCAGGAAGCGGGCGGCGTGCTTGACGGAGACCCCGTCGCGCTCGACGTGGGCGCGGCCCATCGCGGCGGCGTCGAGGAGCAGGTCGACGAGGTGGTCGGGCAGCAGGTTGACCTCGTCGACGTAGAGGACGCCCCGGTGCGCGGCGGCGAGCAGGCCGGGCTCATAGGCCTTCACGCCCTCGCCGAGGGCCCGCTGCAGGTCGAGGGTGCCGACGACCCGGTCCTCGGTGGCGCCGACGGGCAGCTCGACCAGCGCGGAGCGGCGCCGGGCGGCGGGCGTGCCGGCGGTGTGCGGGCCGTCGGGGCACGAAGGGTCGGCAGACAGAGGGTCGCAGGCGAAGCGGCAGCCGGCGACGACGTCGACCTCCGGCAGGAGCGCGGCGAGGCCACGCACGACGGTCGACTTGGCGGTGCCCTTCTCACCCCGGACGAGGACCCCACCGATCGCCGGTGACACGGCGGTGAGCAGCAGGGCCAGGCGCAGGTCGGGCAGGCCGACCACGGCCGAGAACGGATACGGCGACGTCACGGGCACATTCCCTTCGGCGGGTCCGCGCCCGCTGGGTCATCACGCACGAGCGGCTGGAGTCTCTGACTCCCGGGTCGCGCCCGCCCCACGAAGGGTGACCGCCCCGGTCACAGTGGCGGGACCGTCCCAGATTCGCACTGGGTTCCTCCCTATGACCGCTCGGGGTTCATCGTGTCCCACGGCTCCCAGTGACGTCAACGTGACCCAAATCCTTCGGGCCGGGCACGACCGGCCGAACAGATGACATGTGGAGGAGCGTCGCGCACGCCGTCCTGTGCGTCGTGTTGACCATGGGTCTGCTCGTCGCGTCGGTACGGCCGCGCCTGCCGCCCCTGGCGCCGGAGACGAGCGTGGCGCCGCCGGGCACCCGGGCCATGTGGCTGTGGGAGCGGGAGCGGCCGGAGGCCGTCGTCGACTGGGCGAAGGCACGCTCGGTGACGACGATCTTCGCGTACTACGACCCGCGCGCCGACGTGACGGAGCTGACCCGGTTGCGTGCGCTGTGTGACGACGCCGGGATCGCCCTCGACGCGCTCGGCGGCGAACCGGCCTGGACGACCGACCACGCGACCGCGCTCGCCTGGGCGCGGGCCGCCGCGGCGTCCGGCCTGTTCCGGGGGCTGCACGTCGACGTCGAGCCCTACCTGCTGCCGGCCTGGGAGGAGCGGCAGGCGGCGCTCGTACCGCAGCTGCTGCGGCTGCTGGACGAGCTGGTGCTGATCGGCCCGCCGGTCGAGCTCGACGTGCCCTTCTGGCTGCCGACGGTCCAGGTCGGCGGGGAGAACCTGGCCGACGCCGTGCTCGCCCGGGTCGACGGCGTCACGGTGATGAGCTACCGCAACACCGCGACCGGCGGCAACTCGATGCTCGGCGTCGCCGACGACCTGCTGCGGCGGGCCGGGAAGGCGGCGAAACCGGCCCGGCTGGGCGCGGAGACGCAGGCGCTCGGTGACTGCGCGTACTGCACGTTCCACGGCGGCACGGACAGCGCCATGCGGGCCACGCTCAGCGACGTCGACCGGGCCGCGCAGCGCTATGCCGCGTTCGAGGGAATCGCGGTGCACCAGTACGACACCTGGATAGCGCTCACCGGCTAGCTCAACCGGCCGCCGGCCCGGCCGATCTGGAATTCGTCATCAGGCAGCCATCATCAACAGAGAAGGACCTCTACCGATGCGCCGTTCAGCCTCGATCGCCCTCGCCTGCGCCGCGGGCGCGGCCGCCATCGTTCCCGCCGCGGCGCCGGCCAGCGCCGCGACCCCGGACCTGGGCCTGGTGGTGCCGCTGCTCGCGCCGATGCTGCCGGGGCAGTCGGGCTGGGTGGGCACACTGTGGGGTGCGGCCGGCGACGTCTGCGACGTGCGGGTCACCGCCTCCGGGGCGGGCCTCACCATCACGTACCCGTCGAACACGCAGAGCTACTCGTCGCTGTCGAAGGGTGACTCGCTCGCCGCCGGGCGCGTGGACTACATCGCGTTCAACATCAGCGTCGCCACGAACAAGCTCGTGTCGCTGAACCCGGTGACGCTGAACTACTCGTACACCGAGAAGGCCGACGGCGCGACCACCTGCACCGGCACGAAGCGCACCGGCTCGCAGGTCGCGACCCTGCCGGTCGTGTCGGTCACCGGGGACGCCGTCACCCAGAAGACCTCGACGGTGACGGTGCCGAAGAAGACCCCGGTCTGGTCGCAGCTGGTGTTCCAGGCGCGCAAGGGCGGCGTCGACGACCTGCGCATCACCGTCTCCGGCGGCCCGACCGGCCTGGTCGTCAGCTACCCGCAGGAGCGCGCGTACACCCAGCCCAACCAGGCCGCGGCGCTGGCCGTCGGCACCGACGACTTCGCCGCCGTGAAGTTCGACGCCACGAACGTGGCGGTGGGCACCTACAAGCTGACGGTCAAGCAGACGTACGGCGGCATCACCGACACCAACGACCTCACGCTGGTCGTCGTCTGAGGAGGACGCTGACATGATCCGCTCGCGTGTGCTGCTCACCATCGCCGCCCTCGCGGTCACCGCCGGCCTGGCGGGCTGCGGCGACGAGGGCTCGAAGACCCCGGCGAAGATCTCCGCACCGTCGACGGCCGGACCGTCCGCCAGTGCGTCGTTGACACCCGAACGGATGGAGACGATCTTCCTGGACACGACCGCGGCGCACCTGTGCTCGGTCCAGTCGCGGGTCTACACCGACCCGGCGGCGATGGCCGACGCGTACGCCAGCAAACCCCTGTACACGGGGCTGGCCGACACGCAGGTCGAGCAGTACCAGCAGCGGGTCATCGCCGACCCGGCCTTCGCCGAGCGGCTCACCGCGCAGATCCAGGCGACCTGCGGCACCACCACCGGCTGACCGGTGCCGTCGCGGCCGTCCTCCTCAGCGGAGGGCGGCCTTGCGGCGTTTCTTCTCCGGCTGCACCGGCGCGCGCCGGGCCGCGAGCCCGATCATGAGGCCGACACCCACGATGAGCAGCGCCGGGATCAGCCAGTCGGTGAGCACGAACGGCGTCTTCACCGGCGCCGGCGCCGACACCGGCGGCTGCGCCTGCTGCGGGCCCTGGGTCGGCCCGACCGCCGCCGGCGGGGTGCCCTCCTTGTTGAGCGCGCGGGTCAGCGCCTCGGACGGGCCGGCGGTCGGCGCGGTCCAGCCCGCCGGCGCCGGCGTCACCGGGCCGCTGTAGGTGAACCGCAGCTGCCCCTTCACGGCCTCCCCGTCGGAGGCGACCGTCTGGTAGGCGGCCGTGTAAAGGCCCTGCTCAGGCCAGTGCGACACCGGGACGAGCGCCGGGAAGCCGGTGTTGTACGACCTGGGCTCGAACTTCCCGTCGACCATGAAGTACTCCTGGACGGGCTTGTCGAGCCGCTTCGGCTCCCCGGTCCGCCAGCCGCCCTCGACCCGCAGCCCGGACGGCGCGGTGACCGTGAACCAGGCGAACGAGGCGGGCTGCTCGGTGAAGTACAGCGCCACCTCGGCGCGCGGCTTGTCGACGGTGCTGTCCTGCACCGGGTCGGACATGGCCAGCTGGCCGTGGGCCGAGGCAGGATGTGCGGGCAGCACGACGCCGAGCACGGCGACGAGCGCCAGCACCGCGATCTTCGACGCACCTACACGGACCGATCGCATCGGCACATGATGCCGGGTTCCCCCATGAGCGACAAGACGCTAAATTCACAGCCCTGACAAACCCCCCGTCGCCTCGGGAGCCTTTCCGTGCCTGCAGCTCGTGCCACCGTCCTCGCCGCCGCGCTCGTCCTGGCCCTCACGGGGTGCTCCGCCGACCCTGCAACACCTGCGCCGGCGCCGTCCACCACGACCGCGACGGCCGCCGCCGCCGGTACCGACGCGCCGTCACCAACGGCGGGAACCTCCTCGGCACCGCCGTCGCCGGTCGCGACCTTCGACAAGGAGATCGTCGTCACCGTCGCGAAGAAGAAGGTGACGCCGCCGACCGGCCGGGTCGAGGTCGCCAAGGGCAACCTGGTGCGGATCACCGTCACCTCCGACGTCGCCGACGAGCTGCACGTCCACGGCTACGACAAGAGCCTGGCGCTGCCGGCCGGGGCGCCCGCGTCGCTCGAGCTGCGGGTCGACCGGACCGGGCTGTTCGAGGTGGAGACGCACGCGTCGCACCTGGTGCTCTTCCAGCTCGTGGTCCGTTGAACACCGACCTCGCGCCGGTCCTGGCCCACGGTGTCGGCGGCCGCCAGGACCTGCCGCTCACGCTGGGCCAGCTGCTCGTCGGCGCCGCCGCCGCGTTGATCGTGTCGTTCGTGGTGCTCGGCGTCGCGTGGCGCGCCCCGCGGCTCGACCCCGCCGCCGGCCGCCCCGTGCGGACCATCCCGGTGCCCGCCGTCATCCCCCGGCTCGTGGGCATCCTGCTGCTGGCCGTCCTGGCGTGGACGTTCACGCTGCCCGACACGGCCGACAACCCGGCGGCCGGCATCGTGTACGTGCTGTTCTGGGTCGGGCTGGTGCCGCTGTCGCTCCTGCTCGGCCCCGTCTGGCGGGCCCTGAACCCGCTGCGCACGCTGTCGCTGGGCTTCAAGCCCCGCCGCCCGCTGCCCGAGGGCCTCGGCTACTGGCCCGCCGCCGCGGGGCTCTTCGCGTTCGCGTGGCTGGAGCTCGTCGCCCCCGACCGGGCGACCCTGCCCGTCATCGGCACCTGGCTGGCCGTGTACGCCGTGGCCATGCTCGCCGGCGCCTTCGTCTACGGCCCCGACTGGCACACCCGTGGCGACGCGTTCGAGGTGCTCAGCGACCTCGCCGGCCGGCTCGCCGTCATCGGCCGCCGCCCCGACGGCACGCTCGCCTGGCGCAACCCCCTCGACGGCATCGCCGGCCTGCGCCCCGCGCCCGGGCTCGTCGCCGTCGCCGTCGTGCTGCTCGGCGCCACCTTCTACGACGCGATGTCCGGCGCGCTCTTCTGGCTGCGGTTCACCCAGGAGAACGGGCTGCCCGCCCCCGTCACCGGCACCCTCGGCCTGCTGGCGGTCATCGGTGCGGTGGCGCTCGCGTACACCGTGGCGACCCGCACCTCGGGCCGGCGCGGCCACACGTCGGCGGAGCGCATGCCGGGCGAGCTGGCCCACTCGATCGTGCCGATCGTCGTCGGCTACGTCGTGGCGCACTACTACTCGCTGTTCGTCCTGGAGGGCCAGCGCACCGTCGCGCTCCTGTTCGACCGGCCGGACTTCGACCCGTGGACCGGCGTGATCACCCCGACGGGCGTCGCCAACGTCCAGATCACCGCGATCATCCTCGGCCACCTCGTCGGCACCGTCCTCGCCCACGACCGGGCCCTGAAGGTCTTCCCCCGCGCCCAGGCCATGACCGGCCAGGTGCCGCTGCTGGGATTGATGGTCGCCTACACCGTCGCGGGCCTGCTGCTGCTCTTCACCGGCTGAACCCCGCGCCGGAATGCTTGGTAGAGCGGCGCGAGGGAGGAGCGCCGCTCTACCGGTCCAGCGATATATGTGTATCGAAGGGGGGCCTTCGAGCTAGTCCGTACGAGGGTCCCGGGGGGTTGGGACCCTTTCGGTTGCCGCTGAGAAGAGCATGCAGGTCGCCACTTGGCGCGGACTTGGCGAACACTTGCGCTGACCTGTCACCCACCCGACACCGTTGCCCGGTATCTCCCACCTTGATCCACCCCTCCGCGGAGGTGTTCAGGCGGACGCCTGCTCGCTGGTGGGCTCCTTGGCGCCGGCGGCGGGATCGCCGGGCTCGATGGGATCGGTGGGCTTGGTGGCGCCGGTGGTGACGAGGAGGAGGGCCGCGGCGGCGGCCATCGTGGTCAGGCCGGCGGTGATGAGGGCGCCGCCGCCGCCGAGCCAGGCGACCAGCGGGGCCGCGGCCGCGGTGCCGCCGCCGATCGCGGTCTGGTTGACGGCGCTGACGGTGGCGAAGAGGCGGCCGTGGCGTTCGGGTGGGGTGCGGGCGGTGATCAGGGCGTTCTGGGCGACGTTGAGGATGCCGTTGCCGGCGCCGCCGAGGGCCGCGGCGGCGTAGGCGAGCAGCAGGCCGGGGGCGAGGCCGATGCCCGCGATGCCGGCGCCCATGGCGAGGCACGCGACGGCGACCGCGACCCGGTGGCTGAGGTGCAGCAGGGGCAGCAGCTGCGAGCCCACGAGGACGCCGACGCCCCAGACGGTGAGGTAGAGGCCGTACTGCGCGGAGGAGGCGCCGAGCTGGTCGACGAACCGGAACGGCGCCGCGACGTTGTCGACGATGGCGGCGCCGACGCTGATCGCGACGCCGAGGACCGCGACGGTCAGGACCCGGTCGGCGAGCAGCAGCCGCAGCCCGCCGGACCGGTCGTCGGCCGCGGCCGAGGGGTCGGGGCGGCGGCGGACGGTGAGCAGCGCGCACGCGCCGGCGAGCAGCGCGAACGTGGCCGCGTCGGCGAGCACCGCGGCCCGCACGCCGAACCAGCCGGTGAACAGCCCGCCGACGGCGGGGCCGAAGATCCAGCCGAGGCCGAAGCCCAGCGACAGCCGGGCGTAGCCGCGCTCCCGCCCGCTGGGCCCGGTGATGGCCGGCACCAGCGAGCTCGTCGCCGGCCGGACGAACGCTGCCAGCGCCGCGAGCGCGGCGAACAGCAGCACCGTCGGCAGCGGGCCGTCCAGCAGCGCGAGCGGCACCGCGACCAGCGCCTGGCCGAGCAGCGCGACGATCAGCACGCCCCGCGTCTCGAGCCGGTCGACGACGCGGCCCACCACCGGGGCCAGCACCACGACCGGCACCAGCTCCGCGGCGAGGAGCGCGGCGACCCACCCGCTGCCCTGCGGCTGGAGGCGCAGCAGCAGCGCGATGAACGCGGCGGCGTCGCCGGCGACCGACACGGCGAGCCCGGCCGTGAGGATCCCGAGGTCCGCACGCCCGCGCCCCGCATCGACGGTCCTCATGGTCGCCATGTCCGCCACCGTACCGCCGCCGCATCCGACCGCAGGGCCCCTGATCCCGTATCCTTCGCGGGTTCAAGGGTGGTGACGGGGGGTTCGCTGTGGTGGTACCGGAGTCCGGGCACGGCTGGCACCCGCCCGACGGACCGCCGCCGGGCGACCCGGAGGAGCGGGGCGCGCCGGCCGACGGGTTCCCGACGCCGCCGGTGTACGGGCCACCGCCGCAGCCGGCACCCGCGCCGTCCTTCGCCCAGGGGGCCCGGCCGTCCGCCGTGGTGGCCCTCGTCCTCGCCGGCGTGGTCAGCCTGGTCGCGTGCGTCTGTGTGTCCGCCTACCTGAACGACAAGCCGGAGCTGCCCCGGTCCGCCGCGCCCACCTACTCCCGGCCCGCCGCGCCGGCCGCCCCGTCGCTGTCGTCGCGGCCGCCCAGCAGCGCTCCGGCGGGTCCGCCGCGGGTGTGGGCGCTCAAGGCCCCGGCGAAGGCGGGCACGATGCGGCGGTCGGACGATCCCCCGCCGGTCCCGGATCCGTACTCGGCGACCTACGAGGATCCGCTCGACCCTCAGTACATGGTGATGCTGACCGGGCAGGTCGGCGCGCGCTTCACGCAGGACGGCCCGCAGGCGGCGGTCGACGCGTGGCTCGCCGCGCAGGACCCGGCCCGCGCGCAGACCACGCTGTGGGCCGAGGAGATGGTGCGGCGCGGCCCGCTCACGATCGGCGGCGTCGCGCTGTGCCGGGACTCCGTCGGGCTCCCCACGCCCGAGGCCTGGTGCGCGTGGGCGTCCGACGGCGTGGTGGTCGAGTTCGTGTTCGTGCGGGTGCCGGCGCCGGTGGCGTGGGACCGGATGGCGGAGATGCTGCCGGCCATCGCCACGTACTCCTGACGCCCGGTCCTGCCCTGCGGGCTCCCGGAACCGCGGAACGCCGGCCGGCCCGAAGGCCGACCGGCGTTCCTAGCGCAGTCGAGACGCACCCGGCGGGTGGTCAGGCGCTGCTGTCGGAGATCTCGTAGTTCGGGCCGTCCATGACGTTCCCGAGGAAGCTCTCGAAGCGCTCCGTGAGCGACATGACGTGCGCGTCCGACGCCTCGGCACCCTCGATCTCGGCCGCACCGAACCCGGCGGAGCCCTCCTGGCCGTACGCGGCGAAGGTGTGCTCCTGCTCGATCTCGGTGTGCTCGTACCGCGTGTACTCGGTCACCTCGTAGTGGTTGCCCGCGGCGTCCGTGTACTCGATGTGCTTGACGTTCTCGTACTCGGTGTGCTCGATGCTCTGGTGGTCGGTCTCGAGGATGCCGTACTGCGAGTTGTAGTCCTGCTCGCCGACACTCGCCTCGTGCGCCTCCGCGAGGCCGCTGTGGCCTTCGCTGGTCTCGATCTCGCCGTACTCGCTCATGGGGGTGGTCCTCTCGGATGCGTCATCTCGGTGTTGCGCTGTTGGACCTAACGGTACGGGCGTCCGCCAGACCCAAAATCCCGGAAACGTGCCACCCGCACATCCCCGGATCGGCCCGTTCTTCAGATGACGTCGCGTTGGGGTAGGGCTCCAGGGTCAGCGTCGCGAACACCTCGGGGGCGCCGCGGGGGTGTCGATGTCCACCGGCTCCATGACACCAACCCACCGGTGTCAATTTCTTGCATTTCACCAATTATTTCTTGCATGTGCGAGTCCGTCCGGGTTCTGGCACACTGCCGCACCATGCTGGAGGAACTGGTGCAGCCCAACGAGACCACCGTGCCGCTGCTGCCGTGCGTGGCCCCCGAGGAGACCGTGGCGTTCTGGCGTTCGCTGGGGTTCGCGGTCACGTACGAGCAGCGCCGGCCCTACCTGTACCTGGCCTTCCAGTGGCGCGGGGTCGGGCTGCACTACAAGCAGCCGCCGGGCGGCATCGACGCGGCACGGGAGGACATCGGCGGCTGCCTGGTGATGGTCGACCTGGTCGCGCCGTATCACGCGGCGTTCACGGAAGCGATGCGGCGCTCGTACGGCAAGATCCTCGCGAAGGGTCTGCCCCGGATCACCCGCTTCCGCCCCGGCGCGTCGCGCTTCACGGTCGTGGACCCGTCCGGCAACTCGATCGTCTTCATCCAGCGCGACGAGCCGGCCGAGCTGGAGTACGGCGGCGCCAAGCACCTGCAGGGCCTGGCCAAGGTCCTCGACAACGCCCGAATCCTGCGCGAGTTCAAGCACGACGACCTGGCCGCGTTCCGCGCCCTGAACTCCGGCCTCCGCCGCCACGCCGACGGCGCCACCACCCTCGAACGCGCGGTGGCCCTGGCCTCGCTCATCGAGCTGGCGACGGCCCTCGACGACCCCGGCCGCGTCCCGGAGTGGGGCGCCCAGCTGCGCAGCCTCCCGCTCACCGCCGAGGAACGCGCCACGGTGCGGGCCGCCGTCGCCGACCCCGCCGTGCTCGAGCCCTGGCTGCCCGCGGACTGACGCGTGAAGCGCGGACAACCCGGTGGATCCGTCGATCCACCGGGTTGTCGAGCGGACGGGTCAGTGCGTCGGGGCGGTCACCTTCCCCGAAGGCTGCGTCGAAGGCGAAGTCTCGGGGGCGGGAGTGTCCAGGTCCAGGGTGGTGCGCAGCGCGGTCGGGCGCATCAGGGCCGCGGCGGCCACGCCGACGAGCGCGATGCCGGCCGAGATGAGGAAGATGTGGCCGGTCGCGTCGCCGTAAGCGGCCCGGACGATGTGCTGCAGGGCGGGCGGGAGGGCGCCGAGGTTGAGGTTGCTGGCGCCGCCGCCGGAGCCGGCGGGGACACCCGCCGCGGCCAGGGAGTGCGTGATGTTGTCGGTGACGCGGCGGGCGAGGACGGCGCCGAGGACGGAGACGCCGATGGTGCCGCCGAGCGAGCGAAAGAAGGCGATCGTCGAGCTCGCCGCGCCGATGTCCTTCAGGGGCACGGTGTTCTGCACGGCGAGGACGAGGTTCTGCATGGAGGAGCCGACGCCGACGCCGACCAGCAGCATGGCCGCGCCGACGAAGACGAGCGACGTCTCGTGGTCGATGGTGGCCAGGGCTGCGAACCCGAGCACGAGGATGACGGTGCCGGCCACGATGTACGGCTTGATGTTGCCCGAGCGGGTGATCAGCCGGCCGACGATGATCGAGGCGCCCAGGACGCCGGCCATCATCGGGATGGTGAGCAGGCCGGCCTCGGTCGGGGTGTAGCCCCGGCCGATCTGGAAGTACTGGCCGAGGAAGACGGCGCCGCCGAACATGGCCATGCCGACGGAGAGGCTCGCGACGATCGACAGGGCGGTGGTGCGCTGCCGGACGATCTGCAGCGGCACGACCGGCTCGGCCGCGCGGGCCTCCACCAGTACCGCGGTGGCGAGAAGGACGAGTCCGGCGCCGACCATCGCGAAGGTCTGCCACGACAGCCACGCGAACGAGCCGTCGACGAACGAGACCCAGATGAGCAGGACGCTGACGCCCGCGGCGATGAGCGAGGCGCCCAGGTAGTCGATCTTGACAGAGCGCTTGACCGTGACCAGGTGCAGGGTCTTCTGCAGCACGAACAGCGCGATCACGGCGATCGGCACGCCGACGAAGAAGCACCAGCGCCAGCCGAGCCACGACGTGTCCACGATGACGCCGCCGAGGAGGGGGCCGCCGACGGTCGCGACGGCCATCACGCCGCCGAGGTAGCCGTTGTACCGTCCGCGCTCCCGCGGCGGGATCATCGCCGCGATGACGACCTGGACGAGCGCCTGCAGGCCGCCCACGCCGATGCCCTGGAAGGCGCGCGCGGCGATCAGCTCACCGGCGTTCTGCGACAGGCCGGACAGGATCGAGCCCACGACGAAGATGACGATGGAGATCTGGACGAGCAGCTTCTTGCTGTACAGGTCGGACAGCTTGCCCCAGATGGGGGTGGAGGCGGTCGCGGTGAGCAGGGTGGCGGTGACGACCCACGTGTACTGGCCCTGGGTGCCGTTGAGCGCCCCGATGATCTTCGGCAGGGCGGTGGAGACGATGGTGGAGCTCACCAGCGCCACGAACAACACGAGCAGCAGCCCGCTCAACGCTTCGAGAATCTGCCGATGCGACATCGGCTTGGCGTGACTCATCGTGTTGCCTCCAGGTGCAGGTCGTTCGCGAAGCGGCGCAGGTAGCCGCTGAAGTGCTCGAGGTCTTCTGGGCTCCAGTCGCGCAGCGCGCCGGCGAGCAGGCCGTCATACCAGGCGACCGCGTCGGCGAGGGTCTGCCGGCCGGCGGGCGTGAGCTCGAGGAGGGTGGCCCGCCCGTCGTGCGGGTCGGGGACGCGCCGGACGAGGCCGGCCTGCGAGACGGCGCTGACCGCCCGGCTGGTCGTCGACTGGTCGAGGGCGCACCGCGCCGCGACCTCCTTCAGGTGCCGGCCGCCGTCCGAGCGGTCGATCGCCTGCAGCAGCCCGACCGTGCCCGACGGCAGGACCGGATGCCGGCGGCGGTGCTTGAGCACGCGAAGGACCTTCATCAGCTCGTACAGATCGTCGCGCAGCATGGACACCTCCCCAATTACTTGCCTTCTACAAGCATCAGAAAAAGTTGCCCAGTGCGCAAGTTTTCTCAGTGAGAAGTGGGTAACATTCGGAACGTGAGCACCGGGCTGCGGGAACGCAAGAAATCCGCCACCCGGCAGGCCCTGCACGAGGCCGCCGTCCGGCTGGCGATCGAGCACGGCCTCGACCGGGTCACCGTCGAGGCGATCGCCGACGCGGCGGACGTGTCCAGGCGGACGTTCTCCAACTACTTCGCCAGCAAGGAGGAGGCGTTCCTCTACGGCGACCACGCCCGCATGTGCGTGCTCATCGACGCGGTGCGGGCCCGGCCCGCCGGCGAGGCGCCGTGGCAGGTGCTGACCGCCGCCGCCGTCGAGGTGTTCCAGGTGCTCGGCGCCCGGGACCCGCGCTGGATCGCCCAGGTGCGGCTCGTCCGCCGGCACCCGGCGCTCGCGGCGCAGCAGGTCACCACGTACACCTCGATGGAGGACGGCCTCACCGCCGAGCTGGTCGCCCGCGGGGTCGAGGGGCCGATCCGCGCCCGTCTGATGGCGGCGGCGTTCATGGCGTCGGTGCGGGTCGCGGTCCAGGCATACCCGGACCGCACCGGGGGCGCCGCGCTGATCGACGTCATGCGAGAAGCCCTCGCCGTGACGGGCGAGGGCTTCCGCGGGTAGGGGGAATCGGGGTCAGCGGCTCCCGTGCGGCGGGGGTCAGCGGCTCCGATGCGGCAGCTGGGTGGCGGGGGTCAGCGGGCGCCGGTCAGCTGCGGGCGGAGCATCAGCAGGACGCCGAGCGTCATGTAGCCGATGAGCAGGTGGCCGCCGCCGACGTAGTCCGCGAGCGGCGAGCCGAAGGTGGCGAAGACCGGGACGGTGACGACGGCCCAGCTCTCCGCGACCACCGGCCAGATCCGCACGACGCCCTTCCACCGGCCGGTGATCGCCAGCTTCACGCCGATGACGGCCATACCGAGCATCGACAGCGGCCAGAAGATGTCCATCGGGACGAGCCAGGCCGCGTCGCGCAGCGCCGGGACGGCGTGCAGGACGCTCCACAGCGTGGCGATCGCCAGCAGCACGTGCTCGACCACGAGCATGCCGCGGGCCACCTTCGTGAGGCCCGTCGCGCGGGTCCGGACCTGGACGGCGAGCAGCGCGAACAGCCCCAGCTGGAACAGTCCGCCGGTGGCGTCGGTGATGGTGAGGCCGAGGGAGTCGGTCGGGTTGTTGCCGACGGTGAACATGCTGGCCGCCCACGCCGCCGTGCCGGCGGTCAGGGCCAGGCCCAGCTTGCGGACGCCACCGACGGTGATGGCGGCGGCGGGCTGCTGGCCGGTGAGGACGTCGGTGCGGGCGGGGACGGGCTCGGTGCGGATCGTCATGGCAGGTTCCTTTATGTGAGGCGGCGGGGCTCGCCGGGTATGCCGAGAATCCTGCGTCCCACCGCGACCCGGGCGGCAGGGCCGCGCGCCCCCGATGGCGTCCCTTCCCGTGTCCCGGCCCGGACGGGACTGCTGTCCCCGGGACCGCGGGACTGCCGGGCTGACACGATGGCCGCATGCGCACGCGGCTCCCCACCATCGCCGGCGGGCTCTTCGTCCTGCTGGCACTCGCCTCGACGATCATCTCGATCGTCCTGGAGACCGCGATCGGCGCCGAGCGCCGCGCCACCGACGGCATCGAGGCGGGCTGGATCTCCGGCCTCGCCGGCCTGGCCCTCGCCGTGCCGGGCGCGCTGCTGGCCCGCAAGGTCCCGCGCAACGCGGTCGCCTGGATCCTGTGCGTCACCGGCCTGCACTGGTCCAGCGACGGCACGTTCGCGTCGTGGGTCGCGTACGCCACCGCCCACGACCCCTGGCTGCCCGGCGTCACCATCTCCTGGTGGCTCTACCAGCGGCTCGGCGCGGCGCTGCTGTTCTCGCTGCCGCTGCTGCTGATCTTCTACCCGGACGGCCGGCCGCCGGAGGGGCGCTGGCGCTGGGCCTCGTTCGTCAGCCTCGGGTTCACCGCGGTCCTGCCGGTCACGCTGCTGTTCGTCCCGACCCGCATCGCCGAGGCGCAGGGCGGCGGCGACGACCCCTCCGCGGCGCTGAAGCTCTCGATCGACCTGCTCACGCTCCCGCTGCCCGACGGCGTCTGGGCCGTCCTGCTCCGCCTCGGCTATGCGGCGCTGCCGTTGAGCTTGCTGGTGCCCTTCGCGGTGGTGTTCCGCCGGTACCGGCAGGCGGAGGGCCTCGCCAAGACCCGCATGCGCTGGCTGGTCTGGGCCGGCGTCGTCGACGTGCTGGTCATGCTCTCCGCGCTGCTGCTGCCCCAGTCGGCGCTGTCGTTCGGCCTGTTCGTGGCGATCGTCGTCACCGGCGGCGCGATCGCGGTCGGCATCCTGCGCCCGCGTCTCGTGGACATCGACCGGCTCCTCGGCGGCACCGTGCTCTACGGCGCCCTGGCCACGCTCGTCGTCGCCGTCGACGCGATCCTGCTCGCCGCGGCGACGACCCTCCTCGGCGAGCAGGGTGCCGCCCTCGCCGGCCTGCTCGTCGTGATGCTCGTGTACGGCCCGCTGCGGCACCGCCTCTGGCAGCTGGTCCAGCGCGTGGTGCTCGGGCGGCGACACGACCCGTACCGTGTCGTCTCCGGCCTCGCCGAGCAGCTCGAACGCACCGACAGCCCCGAGGACCAGCTGCTCGCCGTCGCGCGCAGCGTCGCCGAGGCGTTCAACGCCCCCTACGTCGCCGTCGAGGTCCACCGCGGCGGCGACTCGACCCTGCTCGCCGAGCACGGGCAGCCGGTCCCGGACTGTTCTACGCTGCCCATCACGTACCGCGGCGAAACCGTCGGCAGGCTGATCCTGCCCGCCGGCGGACCCCGCACCGACCTCTCCCCGCGCGACGAGCGGCTCCTCGCCGACGTGGTCCGGCAGGCGGCGGCCGCGGCGCGCTCCAGCCACCTCGCCGCCGAGCTGCAGCTGAGCCGGGAACGCCTGGTCGGGGCCCGCGAGGAGGAGCGCCGCCGGGTGCGCCGCGACCTGCACGACGGGCTCGGCCCGGCGCTCGGCGGGGTGGCGCTGCGCATCGACACCGCCCGCAACCTGCTCAAGTCCTCGCCGTCCAGGGCCGACGACATCCTGCGGCAGGCCCGGGAGGACGTGTCGACCGCGCTCGCCGACGTACGCCGCCTCGTGCACGACCTGCGCCCACCGGCCCTCGACGACGTGGGCCTGATCGGCGCCGTCGACCAGATCGCCGACCGCCTCCGCACGCCCGCCCTCGCGATCCGCGTCGAGGGCGCCCTGCCCTCGGGGCTGCCCGCGGCGGTGGAGGTGGCCGCTTACCGGATCGCCTCGGAGGCCTTGACGAACGTGTCGAAGCACGCGCGGGCGTCGTCGGTTTCCGCTGATTTTTCCGTTGCTTCGGACAGGTTGGTGGTGACGGTGACCGACGACGGCGCCGGGATCGCCGCCGGCACGCCGTCCGGGGTCGGGCTCATCTCGCTGCGGGAACGCGCCTCGGAGCTCGGCGGCAACTGCGAGATCGAGTGCCCGCCGGACGGCGGCACGACCGTGCGCGCCACACTGCCTCTAGGATCTTCACGTCAGGAGGTGGCCGATGGCCGATGAACCGGTCCGGGTCCTGGTCGCCGACGACCACCCGATCTTCCGCGACGGCCTCGCCGTCCTCCTCGGCTCCGTCGACGGCATCGACGTCGTCGGCACCGCCGCCACCGGCGCGGAGGCCGTCGCCCTCGCCGTCGACCTGCTCCCCGACGTGGTCGTCATGGACGTACAGATGCCCGACCTCAACGGCATCGAGGCTACCCGCCGCCTCTCCGCCGAGGCCCCGTCCGTCGGCGTCGTCGTGCTCACCATGTCCGAGGACGACGGCACGGTCTTCAGCGCCGTCCGGGCCGGCGCCCGCGGGTACCTCGTGAAGGGCGCCGAACAGGAGGAGATCGTCCGCGCCATCAACACGGTCGCCTCCGGCGGCGCGGTCTTCGGCGCCACCCTCGCCCGCCGCATCGCCGAGTTCTTCGCCGCCGGCCCCCCGACCGCGACGACGGCCTTCCCCGAGCTCACCGCCCGCGAGCGCGAGATCCTCGAGCTCCTCGCCGCGGGCCGCTCCAACGCACAGATCGCCCAGACCCTCTACCTGTCCCAGAAGACGGTCCGCAACAACGTCTCGAACGTCTTCGCCAAGCTCCAGGTCGCCGACCGCTCCGAGGCCATCGTCCGCGCCCGCGAGGCCGGCCTCGGCCGCCCCCAGTAGCCACACTCCATCAGCACGAATGCCGCAAGCCGAGCATTGACCAACGCCTGTCCCGGGCCGCGCGGGAGCAGCCACGCGGGAGCAGCCACGGAAGACCCGGGGACCAGCGCCACCCGGGAGCACTTCGCGATGGAGCGTCTGAGGCGAGCACGCCTCGGGCGGGACGGGTGGGTCAGCGGGAGGTGATGGAGGAGATCAGGCCGTACTCGACGGCGTCCTCGGCGGACAGGACGCGGCCGGTGGACAGGTCGTCCTCGATGCGGGAGCGGGGCTGGCCGGTCGCGGCGGCGATGCGCAGGACCAGGTCCTCCAGGTCGCGCAGGTAGCGCCCGGCCTCGGCGACGACCTGATCGGCGGTGCCGCCCGGGCTGGTCACCTTCGGCTCCGACAGGCGGAACCTGGCGTGCGCGAACGCCGTGCGGGTCGCCGCGGCGCAGAACACCCCGAGGGCGGCGCCGCCGACCTGGCCGACGGCGGTCGCGTGGACCGGGGCGTGCACGGCATCAAGCGCGTCGACGAGTGTGAACACCGCCGCCAGCTGTCCCTCCTCCGCCGACAGGTGCAGCGTGATCGGATCGGCGCCGATCGCGTCGAGTGCGAGGAGCGTCGCCGCCGCCCTGCCCGCCATCTCGGGCTCGATCACCCCGCGCAGAAACACCATGCGCCGACCGAACAGCTGCTCGTCGAGCCACGGCGCGTGCTGCGCCTGCGGCGGCTGCGGGTCTTCGTCGGGCCGCCACTCGGGCCGGAACCGCAAACTGTGCTCCATACGCCGACCCTAGGCGACCTCGCCCCCACCCGCCGCACCCCGTGTCCCCATTCCGCTGCGGGCGGAAGCCGGGCTCGCCGACCAACCCAGGCAGACCGCGAGATCCCCGCCGTAGGTGGGGAACGGGTGCCGGCCCGCGGCGGCGAGCTCGTGGCCCAGGCGGAGGCGGTCGCCCCAGGTGGGGTTTCTCCGCAGACAGCGCTCCAGGTACGGCTCGACGAGGTCGGGCCGGTCGCGGGCGGCCAGCCACTCGACCAGCGACGACGGCGAGTTGGTGCGGTCGCCGGGCACCGTGACCACGGCCCGGTCCGGGTTGCCCGCCTCGTCGAACCACGGCAGCACCGCGTCGCGCACCACGGCCGCGAAGGTGGCGAGTGCCGCGGGGCGGCGGGCGGGGTCGGTCAGGTCGATCTCGCCGTCGGGGAAGTCGCCGTACACGTAGCCGTTGGCGCGACCGGCCGCGTACCCGAGCGGGTGACCGATCGCCCAGCCGCCCTGGTCCGGGAGCAGGCAGCGGCCGGGGTTGGCCCGCCGCCAGGTGGTCAGGGCCGCGTCGTGCAGGATCAGGACCGTCTGCACGGTGATGGTGCCGGCCGCGCGGTTCATCGACGACGGCTGGAGGGAGACCTCGTGCGTGACGCTTTCGACGGTACGGGTGAGGTTGCGCCGGCGGGTCGACCATGCGAAACCGGTGCCGGTCAGCAGGTCACCCAGATGGTGGCCCGCCGCGGTGACGACGTCCGCCGGCCGCCGCGCCGAAACCAAAGCCGCAACCGAGGTCGGAGCCGGGTGCGCAGGGTCGGTCATGTCACGAGTGGGGGCGGTCGAGGCCGAGGTGGTCGAGCCAGTCGTCGACGGGGTGGCCCAGGTCCTCGGCGGTGTCGAACCAGTGGGCGGCGGTGGCGGCGTCCTCGGGGACGCCCTCGCCGGTCAGGTGCATGTAGCCGAGCATGGCGGCGGCGCGCGGGTTGCCGGCGTCGGCGGCGCGGCGGTAGTAGGCGGCGGCGAGGGTCAGGTCGGCGGGGAAGCCGTCGCCGGTGGCGTGGGCGGCGCCGAGGTTGTACAGCGCCCGTGGCTGGCCGAGGTCGGCGGCGCGCAGCAGCCAGCGGCGGCCGAGGTCCTCGTCGCGGGGGACGCCTTCGCCGGTCGCGTGCAGCACGTACAGCTCGAAGGCGGCGTCGGCGTCGCCCTGCGCGGCGGCCCACTCGTGGTGCGGCACGGCGGCGGCCGGGTCGCCGAGCCACTGCTCCAGCAGGCCCAGCCGGTAGCGGGCGGCGGGGTCGGTGGCGGCGTGCGGGCGCAGGTGCTCGCGGGCCGCCCGCTGCGCGTCGGCCGGGCCGTCGGCGCACGAACGGGCGAAGAGCAGCGCCCCGTCGCGGTCGCCGAGCGCGGCGGCCTCGGCGAAGCACTGCCGGGCCTGGTCCAGCGTGGTCCCGCCGGAGGGGAAGGTGGGGGCGAGCACGGCACCGCTCACGCCGAGGTAGCAGTGGCCGAGCTCGGTCCAGGCGCGGGCGCTGCCCGACCGGCCGGCGGCGCTGAGCCCCGCGACGACCTCCTCGGCCGCCGTGAGCGGCAGGATCCCGATCATCATGTCGCCGCGGTTGATGCGGCCCGCGAGGTCGATGCAGCGTGACTCGTCGAACTCCACCCGCGCAACCTAGCAGCCGCCGGCCCGTGACCGTCCGCGATCGTCTCAGAGTGATTTTCCCGTTTCCCCGGGGCTGCTACTTCCGGCTGTCACCATGCGGGTAACGGGTACAGCTTCCGATGACCTCTGGAGTGCGCATGGTGGACGCCTCGCTCAACGAGTCCGGCCTCGCCGACACAGACCTCGTCGAGATCGTCAACGAGGTCTGGGACGCGTACCTGCAGCAGCCGGACGCCCAGGCGACCGATCACGAGCCGGTGCTGGACATGCGTCCGATCACCGCCGCCGTCTCGATCACCGGTGCCTGGGAGGGTCACGTGCGGGTGCTCGTACCGGCGGCGGCGGCGAACGACATCACCGGCCTGATGCTCGCCATGGAGCCCGACGAGGTCACGGACCAGGACGTCACCGACGCGATGGGTGAGCTGATCAACGTCGTCGGCGGCAACCTGAAGAACCGCGGCGCGCAGCCGGCGAAGCTGGGGCTGCCCGTCGTCGCGACCGGCAAGATGCTGTTCCCGTCGACCCGCGAGACGCACCGGCTCGCCGTCGGCTGGCAGGGCAAGCCGGACGAGCCGATCACGTTCAGCGTGCTGCACGTGCACCGGGACCGGCCGGTCACCACCCGCATGGCGTGACCGTGGCGGTCACCAGGTTCGCTGCCGCACCAGCGCGGCCTCGATGCGTTCCGCCGGTGCCGGCGTGCCGTAGTAGTGGCCCTGGCCGTAGCGGCAGCCCGCGGTCCGCACGACCTGCAGGTGCCGCTCCGCCTCCAGACCGTGGGCGACGACCGTCACGTTGAGCCGCTGCGCGAGGCTCACGACGACGTCGATGATCGGCGCCGCGGCCCCGCCGCCGGCCGGCTGCGCCGCGAAGAGGGCGCCGTCGACCTTCAGCACGTCCGTCGGCAGCCGCCGCAGGTGCGCCAGTGACGTGGCGCCCGTGCCGAAGCCGTCCAGCGCGGTCCGCACCCCGATGGCCCGCACCGTGGCCAGGGGCTCGACGGCCCGGTCGAGGTCCACCCCGAGCTCCCGCTCCGACAGCTCCACGACCAGGTCCGGCGGGTCGATCTGGTGGCTGTCGAGGGCGAGGCTGAGCCGGCCGGCGAACCCTTCGGCGACGAGGTCGTCGATCGCCACGTTGACCGACATCCACAGCTGGTACCCCTCGTGCTGCCACGACGACAGCTGCCGGCACGCCTGGTTGAGCACCCAGTCGTGGATCTCGCCGGTGATCCCGAGCTCCCGCGCCACCTCCAGGGTCTCCCGCGGCGGGACCGTGCCGAGGGTGGGGTGCCGCCAGCGCAGCAGCGCCTCCACGCCGATCGGGTGGCCTTCGACGAGGTCGTAGACCGGGTGGTACGCGAGGTCGAGCTCGCCGCGCTCCGCCGCCTGCGGCAGGTGCTGCTCGAGCGTGGCCCGCCGCACGAAGGCGTCCTCGACGGCGGCGTCGTGCCACTCGACCTTGCCGCGCCCGCCGCGTTTCGCCCGGCGCAGCGCCAGCCCGGCCCGGCGCAGCGACTCCTCGGCGCCGCCGCCGGCCGGGGCGAGCCCGATCCCGGCGGACAGCTGCAGGTCGGCGCCGGGCAGCGGGTACGGCTCGCCGAGGTCGCCGAGCAGCCGCGTCGCGAGCGTGAACGCGTGGACCTTGTCGACCCCGGTGTACACCGCGAACTCGTCGCCGTTGAGCCGCGCCGCGACGTCGCCCTTGCCGATCGCGGCGCGGATGCGGGCGGCGGCCTCGACCAGCATCGCGTCGCCGACGTCGGAGCCGTGCAGGTCGTTGACGCCCGCGAAGCCGTCCAGGCCGATCATCATCAGGTGGCCGGTCTTGTCTTCGAGGTGGGCCAGCAGCGTCCCGCGGTTGGCCAGCCCGGTCAGCGGGTCGGTCCGCTGCGTGCGCTGCAGGCTGCGCTCCAGGTCCTGTTCGGCGGTGACGTCGCGCAGGTGCACGACGACGCCGTCGACCTCGGGGTTGCCGCGTTCGTCGGTGACGCTGACCTCGACCGGCCGCCACGCCCCGAACCCGTCCTGGATCCTGGCCCGCACCGGCTGCGGCGACGTCCGGTCCAGGGCCAGCTCATCGGCGTCGCCGGGATGTACCAGCTGCAGGAACGGCCGGCCGACCACGTCCTGGTCCGACAGCCCGAACCGGCGCGCCGCGGCCGCCGACTGCCACCGCACCGACAGGTCCCGGTCCAGCACCACGATGACGTCGGAGGATCCGGCGACCAGCGTGCGGAAGGTCGCCTCCTGCGCGTCGAGCTGGCCGCTGTACCGGCGTAGCGCGACCGCCTCGAGCAGCTCGCGTACCGCGACGGCCAGCACGGCGAGCGTGCCGATGACCATCGCGGGCGTGCCGAGCTGCCCGCGGCTGACGAGCGCGTACAGCACCGCGGCGGCGCCGGCGAGGACGGGCGCGACGAGCAGCGGGTCGCCGATCAGCGTGCCGTCGGTGGCGGGCCGGACGGGCCGGCGGTCGACGTACACCGACCGGCACGCCCCGGCCCAGACCAGCACCGACCCGAGGACGAGCAGGCCGCCCGCGACGAGCAGCCAGGTGCCGCCGCCGGCGGGCCGCAGCGGCAGCACCGCCAGGCCGAGGACCAGGAGCGCGACGCCCCCGGCGGCGGTGACGGCGGCCCAGCGCGGGAACGGCGCCCGTACGCCGCTGACGACCGCGACCGTGATGCCGACGATCGCGAGCAGGCAGGTGGTGAAGACGGTGGGGCTGGGGTCGCCGTGCTGTTCGAGCACGAGGACGAGCAGGGTCAGGAACTTCCACAGTGCGACGCAGATCCCGTCGAGCGCCCGCCGGAACGCGCCGGGCGTGTCGACGGTGACCCCGGGCAGCTTCAGCAGGCCGGCCACGAGCGCCGCCCCCGCGACCGGCGCGACGTACCCGGCGACGGGCGTGGCCACGGCGGAGACCCCGGCGCCGAAGACTCCCAGAGCGAGCGCCACGAGACTGAACACGGTGCCGCGCGGCAGCGCCTTCGGCGCGGCGGCGACGGCCTCGTCCGCGTGCGGGTGCTGCCGGCCGGCACCGATCGCGAGGCGCAGCAGCCAGGCGGCGTGCAGGGTCACCGCGGCCGCGGCGGCGACGAGGACGGCGACCTCGGCCGGCAGCCCGAGCGGCGGCCCGCCGACGAGGACGGCCGCCGCGACGGTCAGCGTGAGCGGTGCCGAGGCCATGAGCATCCGGCCTCGTGATCTGTGCGCGCCACCGATACCCGGTTTCATCGCGTCGGTCCGTTCGCTCGCTCGGCAGGGGGTCCTAGCTGCCCCCAGCAACGACGAGCGCGGCCCGGGGTGACGTCAAGGTCACCCGATCGGACGAAACTTCGCCCGTTTTGCGATGCTTTGATGGCATACGCCTCGGGGGCGATGTGAGCGGCGCGCCAGGACGGGTAACAGGGCGGGTTTGCCCGCCGCTCGCAGGGGCCCTGCGGGGCGGGTCCGGCATGCCAGGATGAGCCGATGGGGAGCGTCGACGAGGTACGCGCGGTGGCGCTGAGCCTGCCGCGGACGACGGAGCACCTGATCCGCGACCGGGTCAAGTTCCGGGTGGGCAGCATCGTCTATCTGGCGCTGTCACAGGACGAGACGACGCTGGGGTTCGCGTTCCCGAAGGAGGAGCGCGACGCCCTCGTGGCGACCGACCCCGGCCGGTTCTTCCTGCCGCCGCTGTCGGACCTGCGGTTCAACTGGGTCTGCGGCCACCTCGCCGAGCTCGGCGGCGAGGAGCTGCGCGACCTGATCGTCGACGCGTGGCGGATGGTGGTCCCGAAGCGCGTCTACGCCGCCTGGCACCAGAGCCTGTCTTGAGCCTGGCCGTGCCGCCGCTGTTCGCGGCGCTCGCCGGGGCGCGCAGCGTCCTGGTCGCCGGGGCGGGCGGCGGCTTCGACGTGTACGCCGGGCTGCCGCTGGCGCTCGCACTGCGCGCCCAGGGGAAGGTCGGCCTGGCGAGCCGGGTGCTGTACCTGGACACGCTCGAGGACACGGTCAGCATGGAGCAGGTGGTGGCCCGCATCGGGCAGTTCCGCGCCGGCGTCACGCCGCGGCCCGCGCGGCCTTTTCCACACTGACGGGTGCCGGACAGCTGGTAGCCTTGCGGATTCGGCGAGCGGGGTGGAGGTGAGGCGTGAGGACCGCACTGCGCACGACCGCGGTCAGCCTCGCGCTGAGCATCTGCGCCATGCTGCTCGGCCTGACCCAGGCCCACCACACGCTGCCCGGCGACACGTTCCAGGTCGCGCGGACGGCGAGCGTCGCGTCGGCGGCACCGGGCGCGGAGGCGCCCCAGGGGCGCAAGCTCCCCCGCACCGGCGACACCGGCGCCGACGGGGCGCACTGGCTCGTGGTGCTGCCCGCCACCGTCGACGTCACGCCGCCGGCGGCCCGCTGGTCCGCGGCGGCCGGCCCATCCCACGTCCACAGTGGACGATGCGGTGCCACCCCGGGCTGCCGGGGCCCGCCCACTTCCTGAGGTTCCACGCCTTCCACAGCCGTGACCCCGCCGGGGTCGACGGTTTCGTCGCGTTGTCCCTCAGGAGGTTCCGTCATGTACCGCATACCGCAACGCCCGCGTCAGTTCGTCACGCCGCACGGCCCGCCGGGCCGCCGGTGAGCGCCATCGCCGCGATCGTCATCTTCACGGTCGCGTTCGCCCTCATCGCCACCGAAAAGGTCCACCGGGTCGCCGTCGCCCTGTTCGCCGCCGGCATGATGGCCCTGCTGGGCCTGGTGCCCGGCAAGGACGTGTTCTTCTCCGAGCACGCCGGCATCGACTGGAACGTTATCTTCCTGCTGCTCGGCATGATGATCATCGTCGGGGTCATCAAGCAGACCGGCGTCTTCGAGTTCCTCGCCATCTGGGCGGCGAAGCGCTCCGGCGGCCGGCCGTACAAACTCCTCGTGATGCTCATGGTCATCACCGCGGTCGCGTCGCCGTTCCTCGACAACGTCACCACGATCATGCTGGTCGCGCCGGTGACCGTGCTGGTGTGCCGCAAGCTGGGCATCCCGGCCGCGCCGTACCTGATCGCGGAGGCCCTCGCCTCCAACATCGGCGGCGCCGCCACGCTCATCGGCGACCCGCCGAACATCATCATCGGCAGCCGCGCCGGCCTGACGTTCAACGACTTCGTCGTGCACATGGCACCGATCGTCGTCGTCCTGTTCGTGCTGTTCGTGCTGCTGGCGTGGGTCATGTTCCGCAAGCGCTTCGAGTACCACCCGGAGCGCGTCGCCGAGGTCATGGCCATGGACGAGCGCGCGTCGATCACCGACCGGCGGCTGCTGATCCGGTGCCTGGCGGTCCTCGGGCTGGTCGTCACCGGCTTCGCGCTGCACGCCGTCATCCACGTCGAGCCGGCCATCATCGCGCTGCTCGGCGCCGGGCTGATGGTGCTCGTGTCCCAGGTCCCCACCGCCGCCTACCTGGAGGAGGTGGAGTGGTCGACGCTGGTGTTCTTCATGGGCCTGTTCGTGATGGTCGGCGGGCTCGTCGAGACCGGCGTCATCCACCGCATCGGCACCTGGGCGACCGGCCAGGTCGGCGACGACTGGTTCCTCGCCGCGACCGGGCTGCTGTTCGGATCCGCCGTGCTCGGCGCGTTCTTCGACAACATCCCGTACGTGGCGACGATGGCCCCGATCGTGGAGGACATCGTGGCGACCACCCCCGACCCGGCCACCGGCCAGTCGCTGTGGTGGGCGTTCGCCCTCGGCGCCGACTTCGGCGGCAACGGCACCGCCGTCGCCGCCAGCGCCAACGTCGTCGTGCTGGGCATCGCCGCCCGCTCCGGCGAGCCGATCAGCTTCTGGCAGTTCACCCGCTACGGCATCGTCACCACCGTGATGACCACCGTCATCGCCTGGGGTTACGTCTGGTTGCGCTACTTCTCCTGACCCACGCCCCACCGGCCCACACAGGGTGACCGCCCCAGCCACCGGGGCGGTCACCCGCGGCGCGACCAGGTCCGGTCCGGTCCACCGCGCTTCACATTTCTGGGGTTTGTCGGAGCGGCGAAGCGGACGAAACGATGAGATATTCGACGGGTGGACCATTTCACAACGGCTGCGGGGTCGCCGTCGCGGGCCCTTAACATCCGGTCATGAGTGAGGCTGTGCGCCTCGGCGCCGACTTCGCCGACGGTGACCTGGAGCAGTGGCAGCGGCTGGCCCTGGCGGTGCTGCGCAAGACCGGTGCCGCCGACGACGGCACGCCGCCGGAGGCGGTCGCGGAGCTGCTGGGCAGCGCCACCTATGACGGGATCGCGGTCGCGCCGCTGTACACCGCCGCCGACGCGGCCGGGTTGCCGGCGGCCGGGTGGCCGGGTCAGGCGCCGTTCATCCGCGGCGGCAGCGCGCAGCCGCGGCCGTGGGACGTGCGGCAACGGCACGCGGACCCCGACGCGAAGGCGACCCGCGAGGCGATCCTCGCCGACCTGGAGAACGGGGCGACCTCGATCTGGCTCGACGGGATCGCGCCCGGCAGCATCCCCGACGTCCTCGACGGCGTGTACCTCGACCTCGCCCCCGTCGTGCTCGACTGCGGCGCCGCGACGGAGGACGCCGCGCGCGTGTTCCTCGGGCTGCCGGGTGACGACAAGCGCGGCAACCTCGGCGCCGACCCGCTCGGGTGGCAGGCGAAGACCGGGGAGCCCGCCGACCTCGGCCTGCTGGGCCGGCTCGCGAAGCAGGCCCCGCGGCACGTGCCGGTGGCGACGGTCGACGCGACGCCCTACCACGAGGCCGGCGGCAGCGACGCCGAGGAGCTCGGCTTCGCCGCCGCGACCGGGGTCGCGTACCTGCGGGCGTTCGTCGACGCGGGGATGAGCGCCGGCATGGCGCTGCGCCAGCTGGAGTTCCGCTATGCGGCCGGCCAGGACCAGTTCGCGACGATCGCGAAGCTACGGGCGGCGCGGCGGATCTGGTCGAGGATCGCGACCGTCTGCGACGTGCCGCACCTCGGCGCGCAGGTGCAGCACGCGGTGACGAGCGCGGCGATGATGACGGCCCGCGACCCGTGGGTGAACCTGCTGCGCACCACCGTCGCCTGCTTCGCCGCCGGGGTCGGCGGCGCCGACGCGGTGACGGTGCTGCCGTTCGACGCGCGGCTCGGGCTGCCCGACGGCTTCGCCCGGCGGATCGCGCGCAACACCTCGACGCTGCTGGTCGAGGAGGCGCACGTGGCGCGGGTCCTCGACCCGGCCGGCGGCTCATGGTTCGTGGAGTCGCTGACCGACGCGCTCGCGCACGCCGCCTGGGACGTGTTCGTCGAGGTGGAGCGGGCCGGCGGGATGGGCGCCGCGCTCGGCGGCGGGCTCGTCGCCGACCGGGTCGCCGCGACCTGGCAGCGCCGCGCCGACCGGATCGCGCACCGCCTCGACCCGATCACCGGCGTCAGCGAGTTCGCGTCCCTGGAGGAGCGGCGGCCGGTCCGCTCCCCCGCGCCGCAGGCACCTTCGGGTGGGCTGCCGCGGCACCGGTACGCCGAGGCGTTCGAGTCCCTGCGTGACGCCGCCGACGGCTCGGACCAGGTCGTCAGCCTGGTCACGCTCGGCCCGGTCGCGGCGCACACCGCGCGGGCGTCGTTCGCGGCCAACCTGTTCGCCGCCGGCGGCATCCGGACGGTCCACAATGGACCGTCTACGACCGTGGCGTGCATCTGCGGCTCCGACCGTTCCTACGCCGAGGAGGCCGAGGACACCGCCCGCCGGTTGAAGGCCGAGGGCGTCAAGACCGTCTGGCTGGCGGGGAAACCCGCCGGCTACGAGCACGTCGACGACTACCTGTACACCGGCTGCGACGCACTCGCCGTGCTCCGCCGCACACATCTGGACCTGGGACTGGTGGCGCCGTGATCCCCGACTTCACCGAGGTCGCCCTCGGCACCCCCCGCGTCGACGCCACCCCGCCGGAGCCCGCCGAGGCGTGGCCGACCCCGGAGGGCATCGACGTCGCCGGCGTGCACGGCGCACCCGACCTCGACGGGCTCGACTTCCTCGACACGTACCCGGGGATCGCCCCGTTCCTGCGCGGGCCCTACCCGACGATGTACACCACGCAGCCGTGGACGGTCCGCCAGTACGCCGGGTTCTCCACCGCCGAGGAGTCCAACGCCTTCTACCGCCGCAACCTCGCCGGCGGGCAGAAGGGCCTGTCCGTCGCCTTCGACCTCGCCACCCACCGCGGCTACGACTCCGACCACCCGCGGGTCGCCGGCGACGTCGGCATGGCCGGCGTCGCGATCGACTCCATCCTCGACATGCGGCAGCTCTTCGACGGCATCCCGCTGGACAAGATGAGCGTGTCGATGACGATGAACGGGGCGGTGCTCCCCGTGCTCGCCCTCTACATCGTCGCCGCCGAGGAGCAGGGCGTCGCGCCGGAGCAGCTGTCCGGCACGATCCAGAACGACATCCTCAAAGAGTTCATGGTCCGCAACACCTACATCTACCCGCCCGCGCCGTCGATGCGGATCATCAGCGACATCTTCCGGTACACCTCGGAGAAGATGCCGAAGTTCAACTCGATCTCCATCTCCGGCTACCACATCCAGGAGGCCGGCGCGACCGCCGACCTGGAGCTCGCCTACACCCTGGCCGACGGCGTCGAATACCTGCGGGCCGGCCGCGACGCCGGCCTCGACGTCGACGTGTTCGCGCCGCGGCTGTCGTTCTTCTGGGCCATCGGCATGAACTTCTTCATGGAGGTCGCGAAGCTGCGCGCCGGCCGGCTGCTGTGGGCGAAGCTCGTGCGCGAGTTCGGCGCGAAGAACCCCAAGTCGCTGAGCCTGCGCACGCACTGCCAGACGTCCGGCTGGTCGCTGACCGCGCAGGACGTGTTCAACAACGTGGTCCGTACCTGCGTCGAGGCGATGGCCGCCACCCAGGGCCACACCCAGTCGCTGCACACCAACGCCCTCGACGAGGCCCTGGCGCTGCCGACCGACTTCTCCGCCCGCATCGCCCGCAACACGCAGCTGCTGCTGCAGCAGGAGTCCGGCACGAACCGGGTCATCGACCCGTGGGGCGGCAGCGCATACGTGGAGCGCCTCACCCACGACCTCGCGGCCCGCGCCTGGCAGCACATCCAGGAGGTCGAGGCGGCCGGCGGCATGGCCCGCGCCATCGACGAGGGCATCCCGAAGCTGCGCATCGAGGAGGCGGCGGCCCGCACCCAGGCCCGCATCGACTCCGGCCGGCAGCCGGTGATCGGGGTCAACAAGTACCGGCCCGACGCCGACGAGCCGATCGAGGTCCTGAAGGTCGACAACTCCTCCGTCCGCGCCCAGCAGCTGGCGAAGCTCGCGCGCCTGCGCGCCTCCCGCGACTCCGCCGCGACGCAGGCCGCCCTGGACGCGTTGTCGGCCGGCGCCGCGTCGGACGGCAACCTCCTGGAGCTGTCGGTCGCGGCGGCCCGCGCGCACGCCACCGTCGGGGAGATCTCCGACGCCCTGGAGAAGGTGTTCGGGCGGCACACGGCGCAGATCCGTACCATCTCCGGGGTGTACCGCGACGAAGCCGGCAACGACGAGCTCATCGACCGGGTCCGCGCCGCCACCGCCGAGTTCGCCGAGGAGGAGGGGCGCCGCCCCCGTATCCTCGTCGCGAAGATGGGCCAGGACGGCCACGACCGCGGCCAGAAGGTCGTCGCGACCGCGTTCGCCGACCTCGGCTTCGACGTCGACGTCGGCCCGCTCTTCCAGACGCCGGACGAGGTGGCCCGCCAGGCGGTCGAGGCCGACGTGCACATCGTCGGCGTCAACTCCCTCGCCGCCGGGCACCTTACCCTCGTCCCCGCGCTGCGCGACGCCCTCGCCGCCCTCGGCCGCGACGACATCCTCGTCATCGTCGGCGGCGTCATCCCCCAGCAGGACTTCGACGAGCTGCGCGCCGCCGGCGCCGCCGCGATCTTCCCGCCGGGCACGGTGATCGCCTCCGCGGCCCTGGACCTGCTCGCCCAACTGCGCCGGTGACCGCTCTCCTCGAGGGGGTGCTCGCCGGGCACCGCGCGTCGATCGGGCGGGCGATCACCCTCGTGGAGTCGACCCGCCCCGACCACCGCACCCAGGCGCAGGAGCTGCTCGTCGCGCTGACCCCGCACGCGGGCCGGGCCCGCCGCGTCGGCGTCACGGGCGTCCCCGGCGTCGGCAAGTCCACGTTCATCGACACGCTCGGCACGTTCCTCACCGGCGCCGGGCACCGGGTCGCGGTCCTCGCCGTCGACCCGTCCTCGACCCGCACCGGCGGCAGCATCCTCGGCGACAAGACCAGGATGGCCCGCCTCGCCGTCGACGACGCCGCCTTTGTACGGCCGTCGCCCACGTCGGGCACCCTCGGCGGCGTGGCCCGCGCGACCCGCGAGGCGATGACCGTCGTCGAGGCGGCGGGCTACGACGTCGTCCTCGTCGAGACCGTCGGCGTCGGCCAGTCCGAGACCGCCGTCGCCGGGATGGTCGACACGTTCCTGTTGCTGGCGCTCGCCCGTACCGGCGACCAACTGCAGGGCATCAAGAAGGGCGTCCTGGAACTCGCCGACGTCATCGCCGTCAACAAGGCCGACGGCCCGCACGAGCCCGACGCCCGCAAGGCCGCCCGCGAGCTGGCCGGCGCGCTGCGCCTGCTGCACACGTCCGGCGCCCGCGACTGGCAGGTGCCGGTCGTCACCTGCAGCGGCCTCACCGGCGCCGGCCTGCCCGACCTCTGGTCCCGCCTCGAGGCCCACCACGACCACCTGTCGTCGTCGGGCGCCCTCGACCGCCACCGCGAGGCCCAGCGGGTCGCGTGGATCTGGGAGACCGCCCGCGCGACCCTCCTGGACCGGCTGCGCACCGACGCCGACGTGCGGGCCCTCGCCCCCGACCTGGAGGCCCAGGTCCGCGCCGGCACCATGACCCCCGGCCAGGCGGCCGACGCCATCCTCGCCGCCTTCCACCGCTCGGCGTAGCGAACCTCAGGCGGCGCCCTGGTCGGGAGCGCGCTCAGCTCGGCGGAGCCGTGGCGGGCGCCGGCGGCGACCCGGGCGCCCGGGCGACCGCCAGGCCGATGCCCTTGCTCGCGCCGGTCACGACGGCTCGCCGGCCGGTGCGGCCGAGGTTCACAGGGACTGCTGCTTCAGCCAGGCCAGGCAGGTGTCCGCCACCTCGCGCCAGCCGGAGTCGATGGTCAGCGAGTGCGCCCGGTCCGGGAACGTGACGAGGTCGGTGACGGCCTCGGAGTGGCGGTACTGCTTGAGGGTCGCCCGGGTCACCGACTCGGGGACGGTGTGGTCCTTGCCGCTGGCGATCAGCAGCAGCGGGCCGCGGGTCTGGTTGTCGGTGGCGACCTTCGCCGGGGAGTGCGGGTCGAAGTTCGCGGTGGCCGCCTCGAACAGCGGCTTGCCCGGCGCGGGGATCGTCCAGCGCTCGTGGAGCTCGTCGGACTCCTGCTCGGAGACGGTGTTGGCGAAGGCGAACCGGAACTGCTCCGCGGTCAGGGAGACGGCCCGGTGCAGGTTCGCCGGGTTCCTGAAGACCGGCAGCGTGGCCCGCAGCGCCGACAGCGGCACCGGCAGCACGCCCTTGATCTGGGCGGCGTCGATCGCGATGGCGGCGAGGGCACGGTCCTGGCCCAGCAGCTTCTGGGCGATCATCCCGCCGAACGAGTGCCCGATCAGGATCGGCGGCGAGGGCAGCCGATCGATGACGCCGGCGAAGTGCTCGACGACGTCGTCGATGCCGTGGTCGCCGATCGCGTCGGGGTGCTGCCGCGACGCCTCGACCGTGGCGCCGTCACCGGGCCAGCCGGGGGCGTGCGGGTCGTAGCCGGCGTCCCGGAACAGCTGGATCCACGGGTCCCACGACGAGGCGTGCAGCCAGAGGCCATGGATGAAGAGCACGGGCGTGGTCACGGTTCGTCTCCACTCGACGCGGGCAGGTGCAGCGGTCGTGAGCACGGTACGCCGGCGGGCTTCAGTCGCGGCTAGCGTCAGACGACTGAACCTGGTGGGACAGCGCGGCGGCGAGCTGACCGCGGGAGCCGACGCCGAGCTTCGGGAAGATGCGGTACAGGTGTGAGCTGACCGTGCGGTGCGACAGGAACAGCCGCTGGCCGATCTCGCGGTTCGACAGGCCCTGCGCGGCCAGCTCGGCGATCTGGGTCTCCTGCGGCGACAGCCGGTCCCGCGGGTGCGGGGTCGGCTGCCACCCGCGCTCGCCGGTCGCCCGCAGCTCCTGGTCGGCCCGCTGCGCCCACGCGCGGGCGCCGACGGCCTCGAAGGCGGCCCGCGCCGCGCGCAGCGGCTCGCGGGACTCGACGACCCGCCGCCGCCGGCGCAGCCACGAGCCGTAGGCCAGCTCGGCGCGGGCCCGGTGCCAGGGCAGCCGGCGGCTCGCACCGTCCACGGCGAGCTGGAACAGCGTCTCGGCCGACCCGTGGTCCGCCAGCACCGCCCTGGCGTACTCCAGGGCGATCGTCGATCCGGTCGCCGGCGACGACCCCGCGATCCGCTCCATCGCGGCCAGCGCCGACCTCGCCTCGGCGTGCCGGCCGGTGTGGACGGCCGCGTCGGCCAGATAGCCCAGCGTCCACACCTGCTGCACCCGCTGGAAGGCCTGATCCGCGGGCTCGAACACACGGAGCAGCTCGCGGTACGCCGGCTCGGGCCGGTTCGCGCCCAGCTCGGCGATCCCGCGGGCCAGCTGCACACCGGCGAGCAGCGACGACGCCGCGTTCGGGGTCCGCAGCGCCGTGTGCTCGGCCTCCGCGAGCAGGACGTGGTGCGTGTCCCAGCCGCGGCCCACGCCGTCGATCAGGGCCACGGCGATGCGGGCGGTCGCGGCCCACAGCGACTGGCCCGTCTCGTCCGCGAGCCGCATCGCCTCGTCCGCCGAGCTCGCCGCGTCGAACGTGCCCAGGTAGATCTCGGCCCACGCCCGGATCGCGAGCGCCTCGGCGAGCAGGCTCATGCGGCCCTGCGCGCGCAGCTCGTGCACGGGGGTGGACAGGAACGTCACGGCCCGGGGGAAGTCACCGGTGCAGAACGCCGCGATGCCCAGCAGGCCCGCCAGGTCGGGGCGGCCGCCGGCGTCCGCGGGCCACCGCGCGAGCTGCTCGATGACCGCCGGTCCCTGCTCGTGCGACTCCGACAGCGCGTGGATGGCCAGCAGCCGCGGGTCGCCGGCCGGCACGTCCGCCTCCCGGGCGGCCTCGACGATCGCGTGCCGGAGCCGCTCCCCCGGGTCGCGCCACCAGACCCGGCGGGCCGCGCCGACCAGCAGCTGCATGGCGAGCTCGACGTCCCCGCCGGCGGTGGCGTGCCGGGCCTCGTCGACGAGGTGCCGCACCTCTGCCGGCTCGCCCGTGGACCCGTCGTGGAAGACGCCCTCGAGCCAGATCAGCCGCGACCGGTCCCGGGGCCGCAGCGTCACCCCCGCGACCTGCGCCTTGATCTGCTCGACCTGGTCGAAGCGGCCCAGCTGGTAGCCGAGCTCCGCGGCGCTGAGCAGGCGCGCGGCCTGCGCCTGCGGGTCCGGGCTCAGCGCCGCCGCCCGCTCCAGCCACGCCGCCGCGGACGCGATCGCGCCGCGGCGCTGGGCGTTCCCGGCCGCCTGCTCCAGCTCGGCCGCGATCCGTTCGTCGCGCCCGGAGACCGCGGCGGCCCGGTGCCACACCGCCCGGTCCGGCTGCGCGGCCAGCACCCGGGCGAGCGCCTCGTGCGCCTGCTGGCGCGTCGCCGGCGGCATGGCCTGCCGCAGCGCCGAGCCGACCAGGGGGTGGGTGATGCGGTACCGGTCCCCGGCCACCGTCAGCAGCCCGTGCTCGAACGCCGGCTGCGCCGCGACCCGGTCGACCGGCGCACCGTGGAGGATCCGCGCCGCCGCGAGCACGTCGTTGACGTCGTCACCGTCGTCGACCGCGGCCACGGTCAGCACCGCGCGCACGGCCGGGCCCAGGTGCTCGGCCCGCGCGGCGAAGGCCCGCTCCAGGCGGGTGGTCATGGGCAGGTCGTCGTCGAGCTCGGTCCACGCGTGCTCCCCCGACTCCAGCGTGGTCGCGAACTCGATCAGGGCGAGCGGGTTGCCGCCGGCCTGCCGCAGCACCCGGTCACGCACCGCCGGGGCGAGCCGCGGCGCCCGCGCCTCCAGCAACGCCGCCGCGGCGGCCTCGTCGATGCCGCCGAGCTCCATCCACTCGACCGTGCCGGGGTCGGCGAACGGCAGCGGCCCGGTCCGCGACGTGCACAGCACGACCACCCGCTCACTGTCGATCCGGCGGGCGACGAAGGCGAGCGCGTCGATCGACGGCCGGTCCATCCAGTGCAGGTCGTCCAGGCACACCAGCACCGGTGTCCGCCGCGCCAGGTCGACGAGCAGCTCCAGCACGGCCAGGAACGCGAAGAACGGGTTCACCTCGGCCGAGTCGCCCATGGCGAAGCAGGCGAGCAGGGCGTCGCGCTGCATGGCCGGCAGCCGCTCGGCCCGCGGCAGCAGCGGCCGCAGCACCTGGTGCAGGCTCGCGAACGGCAGATGCGTCTCCGACTGGCTCCCCCGCGCCGCCAGCACCGTGAACCCACGGGCCCGCGCGTGCCCCACGACCTCCGCCTGCAGCGCGCTCTTGCCCACTCCGGGCTCGCCGAGCAACCCGACCGCACACCCCCGGACGTCGACCGCGTCCAGATGCCCGGACAGTGTGCGCACCTCATCGTCACGCCCGAGAAGACGCTGACCGGTCGACCTGCTCACACCGACGAGCATTCAACCTCCGCCGCCCCCGTGTCCAACCGGGCCGGCCCTCACCGACACTCAGATGTCGACGGGCTTCCCGGTGGTGAGGTCGACGACGCTGATCGCCTCCATGGGGCAGGAAGCCATCGCGTCGAGGACGGCCTCGTCGTCGGGGGCCACGTCCTGGTCGACCGGGTGAGCCCGGCCCTCGACGTCGTCCAGCTCGAAGCGGTCCGGGGCGATGCCCTGACAGCTGCCCGAGCCGATGCACGTGTGGTCCACGGTGATCCGCCACATACACACCAACCTATCGAACTGCGCCATTGTTTGCCGACCCGAGCCAGGTTGGCAAGATTCGTACGGACGATTGAAAAAGTTCAACTTCGGTCGTAGCTTTTGAGGCGCTCACCCCCTGACCCGGTCGGAAGGTGGCTCCATGTCTGCATACCCCGCCAGCGTGCACTTCAGCTCCGGACGCACCGCCGAAGGACCGCTCATCTGGGCGCAGACAGCGATCTGGGACGTGCTGCGCTGGCTGCCGCCGCGCGACTCGACCCTCAACCTGCTCACCCGGTGCCCCGTCCCACCGCACAACGACCTCGGCGGCGTGCTCGCGGCCCTCCGGCGGCTCGTCGAGCGGCACGACTCGCTGCACACCCTGTACGCCGACACCCCCGAAGGCCCCCGGCAGCGGGTCGTCGGCGAGGGCGACATCCCGCTGCGGGTCCACGACATCGGCGACCGCGGCACCGACGAGGCCGCCGCGGAGCTCGGGGAGGCGCTGCGCGCCCCGTGGTTCGACATCGGCGCCGACCTGCCGCTCCGGGTCGCGATCCTGGTCCGCGACGACGCCCCGGTCACCGTCCTGCTCGCCGCCAGCCACATGGCCGTCGACGGCGGGAGCTTCGCGATCGTGCGCGGCGACCTGCTCAACCTGCTGCAGGACCCACCGGTCGCGGTCGAGCCGGGCCAGCAGCCGTTGCAGCGCGTCGAGTACGAGACGTCCGCCGTCGGCCTGCGCAGAGAGGCGAAGGCGCTCGCCTACTGGGCGAAACACCTCACCGGCGTCCCCACCCGCATGATCGAGAGCGTCCGCGACGGCCGGCCGCCCAACCTCGACTGGGGGCTGATCCAGTCCCCCGCCCTGGCGCTCGCCGCGAACGGGCTCGCCGCCCGGGCCGGCGTCCCACCGGCGACGGTGCTCCTGGCCGGGACGGCGCTGCAGCTCGCGGCGTACACCGGCGAGACCGAGGCCCTGCTCCGCATGATCGTGGCGACCCGCTTCCGGCCGGCGAGCCGCGCGCTGGTCGGCGCCTTCAACCAGAACGCGCTCTTCCGGCTCGACTTCACCGGCCGGCCCGCCGAGACCGTCGGCGACCTGCTGCACCGCGCCTCGGACGCCGCGCTGCTGGCGTACGCCCACTGCGAGTACGACCCACGCCGGCTCGAGTCGCTGTTCGCCGAGATCGCCGCCCGCAGCGGGATCACACCCGACGGCTACTGCTTCTTCAACGACACCCGCTTCGTCGCGCAGGACCAGCCGCCGCCGGCGCCGCCGGCCGACCTCGCCGACGCGATCCACGCGGCGCTGCCGGCGACGAAGCTGCGCGCCCCCGTCATCGACCGCCTGCCCAAGGGCGCCAACTTCTTCATGTTCCTCACCGACCTGAGCGACACCGCCGAGCTGATGCTGTGCGCCGAGCACGGGTTCCTCGGCGAGCGCGGCCCCCTCGGCTTCCTCGACGGCCTGGAGCGCCTCGTCGTGAAGGCCGCGCTCGACGAGCACGTCACGACCGGCACGCTGTACCGCGACGCCGCCTGCCCGTGACGGCCCCGCACCACCATGCTCAAAGGCCCGTGACGCGACGATGACGGCGGCGGCCCGGTCACCGGAAAGCCGGTGGCCGGGCCGCGAGACACCGCACGCTCAGGTGCTGGGGCGCGGGATCAGCTCGGGGGAGATGACGTCAGCGATCGTGCTCTCGCGGAGGTGACGGTTGTGGCGCGGCACCTGCCGGGTCTTGGCTTCGGCCAGGCGCCGGCGCAGGTCGTCGCGGACCTCCAGGATGGCGGCGTGCAGGTCCTCCTCCGTCGATGTGGTCACCGCCTTCGGGTGGCCGGGGGTCCAGCACTCGAGGGTGACCTTCTGGCCGCGGGCGTTGCGGTCCTTCACCGACACCTCGATCTCCGTCGCGTCGACCGGGAACGCGGCCAGGTGGGTGTCGAGCGTGGCGAACTGCTCGGCGATCCAGACTCTGTCGCCCTGGGAGAAGCCGGCGCCGACGCGCAGGCAGTCCTCGACGGTGGCCGGTGTGCTCGTAGCACTTCTCGACATGTCCGAGACCCCTTCCGTTGCTTGCCTTGACTTTGACCGCTTACCCCTCAATGACCCGGTTCATGTCCCCCAATCCTTCCTAGGAGGCTAGTCCACCACCCTTGGCGATGATTCCGGCCCGAATCCGTCAGCTCGCCCGGTCGGCGGCCGATGAAGGGGACAGTATGTCCAGACCTCCGTGGATCGTCGCCGTCGTGACAGCGCTCGCGATCCTGCTCACCCCGACCGTGGTGCTCGGCACGGCCTCGCCCGCGAACGCCGGCGAGGGGGGCGACCCTGCCCTGATGCAGAAGCTCGACGAGGCGAACCGCGCCTACATCGACGCGCAGAACGCCCTGACCGCGTCCCTGCAACGGCAGAAGGCCCTCGAGGAACAGCAGCAGAAGCTGGAGCCGGAGTACGCGAAGCTGCGCGACGAGACCCAGACGATGACGGTCGCCGCGTACCAGAACGGCGGCGGGCTGCGCAGCGCGGCGACGCTGCTGGACAGCCGGACGCCGGGGGTCTTCGCCGACCGGGTGAGCACACTGGAGGTCATCGCCCGGCGCAACGCCGCCCGGCTCACCCGGCTGACGGCGATGCGGACCGAGCTGATCAGGACGAAGGCGACGATCGACGCCGAGGTCGGCACGCAGCAGGCGAGCATGGCGGTGATGGCGAAGCAGAAGGCCGACCTGGAGGAGGCGCTCGCCCAGTCGATGGCCGCCGTCGACGTGTCCACCACGTGGAGCGGCAAGACCACGACCAAGGTGGCCGAGCCCGCGCCGCGCCTGGCCGACGGCTCCTGGGCGGCGGAGTCGTGCGGCACCGACGACCCGACGACCGGCGGCTGCCTCACGCCGCGGACCCTGCACGCGCTGCAGGAGGTGCGCAGGGCCGGGTTCCTGCACTTCGTGTCGTGCTGGCGGGCACCGGGCGAGCCCTACGAGCACCCGAAGGGCCGGGCCTGCGACTTCGCCGCCGACGTGAAGGGCTTCGGCGGGGTGGCGGCGGGCGCGTCGAAGGAGTACGGCACCCAGCTCGCCGCGTGGCTGATCAAGAACGCGCAGGCACTGGGCGTGATGTACGTGATCTGGTTCAAGCAGATCTGGACGCCGGCGGGCGGCTGGCACGCCTACAACAGCGGCCAGGGCGACCCGAGCAGCGACCACACCAACCACGTGCACATGTCAATCTACTAGCACCGACAGCAGCGCCGTCACCGCCGGCAGCGCCGCTCTGCCCGCCGTGACCAGCGCGTCCAGCCGCCGGGCGCCCGCGACGGGCAGGTCGGTCACCCGTACACCCGCCGCCAACGCGTCACGGAGCGCCAGGTCCGGCACGATGGTGGCGCCGTGCCCCGCGGCGACGAGCGCGAGCACGACCGGGTAGTCGACGCACGCGTGCACCCGCCGCGGGGTGAAGCCGCGCTCGCGGCCGAGCCGGTCCAGGACCTGCCCGGTCGTCGACGTCGGCGGCCCGGCGATCCACGGGCAGTCGGCGAGGTCGCCGTAGGAGAGCACGGGCGGCCAGCCCGCGGGCACCACGACCCGGTACGGGTCCTCGCCGAGCGGCACCACGCTCACCTGCCGCCGCGACTCCAGGCCCAGCGAGGCGTCGCGCTCGGTGATGGTCACGTCGAGGCCGCCGAGGCGCAGCTCGCGCAGCGCGGGCGGGCCGTCGAGCTCGGTGATCGAGCAGGTCACGTCGGGGTGGTCGCGGGCGAGGCGGGCCATCGCGGGGATCAGCAGGTGCCGGATCACGGTCGCGAACGCGCCGACACGCACGAGCCCGGCGGCGCGGCCCGACATGGCGACCAGCTCCCGCTCCGCCTCGGCCAGCTCCCGCTCGATCGCCTCGGCGCGGACGGCGAGGACCCGGCCGGCGGCGGTGAGCACGGCGCGCCGCCCGGACCGGTCCACCAGCGGCCGGCCGACGGTGTGCTCCAGCTGCGCGAGCTGCTGCGACACCGCCGACGGGGTGACGTGCAGCGCCGCGGCGGCGCCGGCGAGGGTGCCGCGGCGGGCGATCGCGGCGAGCACCGCGAGGCGGCGCGGGTCCAGGTTCATGCAGTCCTGCTTCAGTGCAACTGTAGGAATTCTCGCTCACACGTTAGCTGCGCTGTCTGCCACGATCGCAGGTGTGCGACGCTTCATCGAACTGAGCCACCCCGTCCACGCCGGCCTGGTCACCTATCCGGGCATGCCCGGGCCCGTGATCAGCGACTACCTGTCCCGCGAGGACGCCCGCGGCAGGTACGCGCCCGGGACCGACTTCCAGATCGGCCGCATCGACCTGATCGCCAACACCGGCACCTACCTGGACACGCCCGCGCACCGCTTCGAGGGCCGCGGCGACCTCACCGACGTCCCCCTCGAACGGGTCGCGGACCTGCCCGGCGTCCTCGTCGACGCGACCGGTGTCCGCGCGGTCGACGCGGCGCTGCTGGAGCGGCAGGCCGGCACGTACGGCGACGTCACGGACTGCGCCGTCCTCGTGTGCACCGGCTGGTCGAAGCACTTCGGGAAGCCCGCCTACGGCGACCCGGACGCGCCGTTCCTGACCCGCGACGCCGTCGAGTGGCTGGTGCGCAGAGGCCCGGCGCTGGTCGGCATCGACTCGGTCAACATCGACGACGTCGCCGACCTGACCCGCCCCGCGCACACCGGCCTGCTCGACGCCGGCATCTACGTCGTGGAGCACCTCAACGACCTGGACCGGCTGCCGGTCGACGGGTTCCGGTTCACGGCGGTGCCGCCGCGGATCGCCGGCATGGGCACGTTCACCGTCCGCGCCTACGCGGTGCTGTCGTGATCGCCCTGATCGGCTGGGCGGGCGCGGCCGGGCTGCTCGCCGCGTACGCCCTCGTCTCCACGAAACGGATCACCGGCGACGGTGCCGTGTTCCAGGGCCTCAACATCACCGGCGGCGCGGCTCTCGCGCTCAACTCGGCCGTCAACGGCGCGTGGCCGTCCGCGGTGCTCAACGTCGTGTGGGTGGCGATCGGCGCGGTCGCGATCTTCCGGCTGGCGCGGCGCCGGGCCGTCAGAGCCGCCCCGAGTACCAGGGCGTCCTGACCCGGTAGAAGACGAACCGTCCGGGCGCCGCCGCGCAGGCCAGGTACGTGTGGCTCCACGTGCACGTGTCGACCGGCACGTCCAGGGCGCCGAGGTCGCGGGTCGCGCCGTTGTCGGCCTGCACGCCGAGCCAGGTGTACGGGCCGGCCGGCACGTCGACCGGCAGCAGCAGGTAGCTGCCGTCGTCGAGGCGGGCGGCGCGCCGGCCGGGCCAGCGCCGCACGACCTGCCCCGCGTCGTCGAGCAGCACCGCGCCGTCGGCGTCGCGGAGCATCAGCCGCTCGCCGACGGGCAGCAGGGTGCGGGGCGCGTCGACGTCGACGCGGAACGCGACCTCGCCGGTGCGGATGTCCAGCGCGGTCACCCGGTGCCCCTCGACCGCGCAGACCCGCCGCTCCCCGCAGGCGGCGAGCGACCGCACCCGCACCTGCGGGTCCGGTGACGTCCACGTCCACTGCACCTTGTCGAGCTTCAACCGGTCGCGGGCCTGGATCCGGTACCCGGGGCCGGATCCGGCGACGAAGACCTGCTCCTCGTACGGGTACACGAGGTCCTCGGGCGCGGCGACGGCCGGCGCGGCGTCGTCCGGCTTGCCGCTGGACAGGCTGATCACCTCGATGCCACCGCCGGCGACGGCGCGGACCAGGTGCGGGTCGACGGTCAGCGGCTCGTCGAGGGCGGCGCCGTCCGGCGACGTCGGGACCTGCTGGTGGCTCCAGTTGTCGGTCAGCCAGAAGCTGCCGGCGCCACCCGGCTGGTCGAGGGTCGCGATCTCCTTCTGCGTGCCGACGTCGGTGACGACGAGCTTGTGGTCGGCGCCGCGGTACCGCACGAAGTACTTGCCGACGAGCTCCCAGCGGTCCCCGGCGACGACGTCGAACCTGATGAACGGCACCCCGTTGTTCGCGTTGAGCAGGGTGATCGTGCGGTGTCCGGCGGTGTCCGGGGCGCCGGTGACGATCACGGAGCCGCGGGCGAAGCTGAACGACTCGACGGCGGTGAGGGCCGAGTTGGTCCAGATCGGGGGCTCGCCGGGCTTGTCGACGTCGACCGCGCGCAGGTGGAAGCGCCCAGTGGCTCCCGGACCGGCCTGATAGCCGACGAACGCCCGGCCGCTGTCCAGGAACGCGCGCAGGCCGGGCCCCTCGACGGCGCCCGGGAAGGCGGCCTCGCCGGTGCGGGTCAGCCGGTCGAACGCATACGGCCGCTGGTTGAGCCGGTAGACGAACGCGCCGGCGACCACGGCGACGACGAGGACCGCGACGACCGCGGCGGACCAGCGGGCGCGCCGCGAGAGCCACAGCGACCGACGCGACGTCTGCACCCGCCGACCCTATCGCGACCGTTCTACGAGAAGCTGTTGGGGCCGAGCAGCGCTTTCAGGTCGCCCTTCAGGGCGGTGGTCGGCTCGACCCGGTACGGGCCGAGGCGCAGCAGGGTGATCCGCGAGCCGTGGCTGAGCTTCACGTGCACCTCGGCCTTGCCGGGGTGGTTGAGCAGGATCTCCTTGAGCCGGTCGACCAGCGGCGGCGTGCACCGGTTCGCCGGCAGCGACAGCACCACCGGCCGGTTCTCGTCCGCGGTGGTGACGTCAGGCATCGACAGGTCCATCGCCATGAGCCGCGGCGTCTCGTCCCGCCGGTCGACGCGGCCCTTGACCACGACGATCGCGTCCTCGGCGATGTACTGGCCAACGAGCTCGTACGTGTTGGGGAAGAACAACGCCTCGACGGCGCCGCCGAGGTCCTCCAGGCTCGCCGACGCCCACGGCTTGCCCTGCTTGGTGATGCGCCGCTGCACGCCGGTCAGCATCCCGGCGAGGGTGATGACGGCGCCGTCCGGCACCGAGCCCTCCTCCGACAGGCTGCTGATCGCCGTGTCCGCGGCCTTGGCGAGCACCGACTCGAGGCCGAACAGGGGGTGGTCGGACACGTACAGGCCGAGCATCTCCCGCTCGAACGTGAGCAGCTCCCGCTTGTCCCACTCGATCTGCGGGATCGCGGCGGTCATGGCGGGGGCGCCGCCGCCGGTGTCGTCGCTGCCGAACGCGTCGCCGAAGAGGTCGAACTGGCCGATCGCCTCGTTCTTCTTGATGTCGGCGTACGCGTCGATCGCGTCGGCGTGGACCGCCAGGAGCCCGCGGCGCGGGTGGTCCATCGAGTCGAACGCGCCGGCCTTGATCAGCGACTCGATCGTCTTCTTGTTGCAGGCGACGGCGTCGACCTTCGACAGGAAGTCGTGGAAGTCCTTGTACGGCGCGGCCTGCCGGCAGCGCACGATCGCGTCGACGACGTTGTGGCCGACGTTGCGCACGGCGGCGAGGCCGAAGCGGATGTCCTTGCCGACCGGCGTGAACGGCCCCGCGGACGTGTTGACGTCCGGCGGCAGCACGTCGATGCCCATCCGCCGGCACTCCGACAGGTACAGGGCCATCTTGTCCTTGTCGTCGCCGACGCTGGTCAGCAGCCCGGCCATGTACTCCGCCGGGTAGTTCGCCTTGAGGTACGCCGTCCAGTACGAGACGAGCCCGTAGCCGGCCGTGTGCGCCTTGTTGAACGCGTAGTCGGCGAACGGGACGAGCACGTCCCACAGCTTCTTGATCGCGTCGGCGCTGTAGCCGTTGGCCTTCATGCCGTCGCTGAACGGCACGAACTCCTTCTCCAGGACCTCTTTCTTCTTCTTGCCCATGGCCCGGCGCAGCAGGTCGGCCTGGCCGAGGGTGTAGCCGGCGAGCTTCTGCGCGGCGCGCTGCACCTGCTCCTGGTAGACGATCAGCCCGTACGTGGGGCCCAGGATCTCCTGGAGCGGCTCCTCCAGCTCCGGGTGGATCGGCGTCATCTCCTGCTGCCCGTTCTTGCGCAGCGCGTAGTTGGTGTGCGAGTTCGCACCCATCGGGCCCGGCCGGTACAGCGCCAGGACCGCGGAGATGTCCTCGAAGTTGTCGGGCTTCATCAGCCGCAGCAGCGAGCGCATCGGCCCGCCGTCGAGCTGGAACACGCCGAGGGTGTCGCCGCGGGCGAGCAGCTCGTAGGCGGCCTTGTCGTCCAGCGACAGGCTGAGCAGGTCGAGCTTGATGCCGTGGTTGCGCTCGATGTTCTTGACCGCGTCGTCGATGATCGTCAGGTTGCGCAGGCCGAGGAAGTCCATCTTCAGCAGCCCGAGCGTCTCGCACGTCGGGTAGTCGAACTGCGTGATGATCGCGCCGTCGGCGTCGCGGCGCATCAGCGGCACGTGCTCGATCAGCGGCTCGGCGGACATGATGACGCCGGCGGCGTGGACACCCGTCTGGCGGATCAGCCCCTCGATGCCCTTCGCCGTGTCGACGACCTTCTTGACGTCGGGGTCGCTCTCGTACAGCGCGCGGAACTCGACCGCCTCGGAGTAGCGCGGGTGGTTCGGGTCGAAGATGCCGGTGAGCGGGATGTCCTTGCCCATCACCGCGGGCGGCATCGCCTTGGTGATCCGGTCGCCGACCGCGAACGGGTAGCCCAGGACCCGCGCCGAGTCCTTGATGGCGGCCTTGGCCTTGATCGTGCCGAAGGTGGCGATCTGCGCGACCCGGTCCTCGCCCCACTTGTCCGTCACGTACCGGATGACGTCGCCGCGCCGGCGCTCGTCGAAGTCGATGTCGATGTCGGGCATCGAGATACGGTCGGGGTTCAGGAACCGTTCGAAGATCAGGCCGTGCGGCAGCGGGTCGAGGTCGGTGATGCCCATCGCGTACGCCACCAGGCTGCCGGCGGCCGAGCCACGCCCCGGGCCGACGGCGATGCCCTGGTTCTTCGCCCACAGGATGAAGTCGGACACGACGAGGAAGTAGGCCGGGAAGCCCATCTTCACGATCATGTCGGTCTCGTAGTCGGCCTGCCGCTGGTGCTCCTCGTCGATGCCCTCGGGGAACCGGCGCGCCATCCCTCGGGCGACCTCGGCCCGGAAGAACGACTCCTCGGTCTCCCCCTCCGGCACCGGGAAGCGCGGCATCAGGTTGCGCTCCTTGAACATGCCGTCGGTGTCGACCTTCTCGGCCACCAGCAGCGTGTTGCGGCAGCCCTGCTGCCACAGGTCGGAGCCGTCGACGGCGCGCATCTCGTCGGCGGACTTCAGGTAGTAGCCCGACCCGCCGAACCGGAACCGGTTCGGGTCGTTGATGTTGGCCGCCGTCTGCACGCACAGCAGCACGTCGTGCGCCTCGGCCTGGGCCTGGTGCGTGTAGTGCGAGTCGTTGGTGACGACCGGCGGGATGTCGAGCCGCTTGCTGATCTCGGTCAGGCCCTCGCGGACGCGCCGCTCGATGTCGAGGCCGTGGTCCATGACCTCGAGGAAGTAGTTGTCCTTGCCGAAGATCTCCTGGTACTTGGCGGCGGCCTTCAGCGCCTCGTCGAACTGGTCGAGCCGCAGCCGCGTCTGGACCTCGCCGGACGGGCAGCCGGTCGTGGCCATCAGGCCCTCGGCGTGCTCGGCGATGATCTCCATGTCCATCCGGGGCCACTTCACGAAGTGCCCCTCGATCGACGCCCGCGAGTTGAGCCGGAACAGGTTGTGCAGGCCGGTCCTGTTCTTCGCCCAGATGGTCTTGTGCGTGTACCCGCCGGAGCCGGACACGTCGTCGTCCTTCTGGTCGGGGCGGCCCCACTTGACGCGCTGCTTGTGCAGCCGCGACTCGGGCGCGACGTAGGCCTCGACGCCGAGGATCGGGGTGACGCCCGCGGCGGTCGCCTGCTTGTAGAAGTCGTACGCGCCGTGCATGTTGCCGTGGTCGGTGATCGCGACGGCGGGCATGCCGAGACGGTTCGCCTCCTTGAACATGTCCTTCAGTCGCGCCGCTCCGTCGAGCATGGAGTACTCGGTGTGCACATGGAGATGCACGAACGAGTCGGCCATGCTGCGCCCCCCTGTTCAGCTGTCCTTCACTTCCGGCGCGTCAGCCTAGCCACGGTTCATGATCGACACGCCGTCGGGCGGATGTGATCCCTCTTGCGGCCCAGAATCGGCACACGCAGACCGGACAAAACCGCCGCCGCCTCGACGGTCCGTCACGGCCGGGTCACTGCAGCTCGGCGGTGACCAGCAGCCGCACGTACGCGTCGACCCAGAGGCGCACGGTCGCGTCGTCCGGGTCGGGTCCCAGCCCTTCCCGCAGGGCGCCGACCGAGGCGGCCGCGCGGCGCAGCCCGACCCGCAGCAACGTCTGCTCCGCGTCGCGCAGCCGGCCGGCGAACGTCGGCGGCAGCATCCGCAGGCCCCGGTGGGGCACCTCGGCGAGCAGCGCCGAGGCCGCGCCGACCGCGTGCCGGAGCGGGTCCTCGTCGAGCACCGGCCCGCCGTCGACCCGGAACCCGCCCGCCGGCGCCAGGTCGGGGACCACGACGGCGTCGTCGCCGACCGCGAACCCGAGCGGCTCGACGGTGATCATGCCGCGGGTCCTGCCGACGATGCCGGCGACGGCCCGGACCGGACCCCGCAGCGCCGCGGCGATCGCGTCGAGGGCGCCGGGCGCGGCCGCGGTGTGGGTCGCGGTGATCGTCGCCACCCCGCCGGCCGGGGCCGCGACGACGGCGTCGAGCCGCTGGGCGCCCGGGGAGTAGTGCACGGACCGGACCTCCGCGACCTCCACGACGCGCACCAGCTCCGCCTCGACCCTGGGCCGCACGACCCGCGGCGGGAGCCCGTCGAGGTGCGCGGCGAGGTCCCGCAGGTCCCGCACGACGAGCGCGTCCGGCAGGGCCGTCCACATGCCCTGCGACGGGGTGACCGTGGTCTTCGCGACGCGGCTGGTGGCGAGGCGCACGGTGCGGCTGGCGCTGCGGACCGCCGACTCGGTCACGACGGTGCCGCCGGCGAGCTGGGCGGCGGTGGCTCCGGCGACCCGGCCGCCTTCCCGGTACGGCCGGCGCAGCACCAGCACGGTGGCGCTGTCCGCGTGGGCGAAGTAGATCTCGACCTGCGTCTCGTCGCCGACGGTCCTGAGCCGGCAGCCGAGCCCGTCGAGCCGGGCGCGGCGCATCGGGGTCTCCGCGGCCTCCCGCGTGCCGAGGATCCTGGCCCGCAGGCCGGCGCCGGGAGCTGCCGGAAGGGCGTGACACCGGCTGGTGACCGCGCGGTGCCTGGCGTGCAGCTCGGCGACCAGCCCGGCGAGCCGTTCGTGGCTGTAGGAGGTGGCGCGCTGCCCGTACGCCGCGAGCTGCTCCTCGAGGTCGCCGACGGCCAGCAGCGGCCAGCGCAGCCCGGCCCGGTCCAGGCGCTGCCGCACCTCGGCGACCGTGGCCGCCAGCCCGGGGCCGACGTGGGTCGCGCCGGTGAGCAGGATCTCGCCGGCGAGGTGTACGGCGGCGTCGAGGGATGCGTCGGTCCCGGTGTCGGCGGTGGCGGGCCCTCCGACGTCGACCTGCACGTCCTGCCCGTCGGTTTTTGCACCTTTCGCGGCTTCTGTGTCAGCTGCTTCTGCGGCGGCTTTCGCGTCTTTTGTATCGGCGG
>NZ_JBEXUD010000010.1:267768-269616 GCF_040614215.1 Dactylosporangium sp. NPDC006015 | reverse complement strand
CGGCTTTCGCGTCGGCGGCTTTCGCGTCGGCGGCTTTCGCGTCGGCGGCTTTCGCGTCGGCGGCTTTCGCGTCGGCGGCTTTCGCGTCGGCGGCTTTCGCGTCGGCGGCTTGGAACGCCCATACGGCGAGCGCGATGACGTCGTCGCGGACCCCGGCGACCGCGTCCGTGTGCACGAACCCGAGATCGCCGGGGACCAGGAACCGGACCGTCGCCGAGCCGAGCTCCACCCGCGGCGCCGGGTCCGCCGCGGAGGGCCGGTGGACGCGGGCGACGTACCCGGCCCGGTGCGCCCGCCGCGCGGCGTTGAGCTGCCGCGCCCCGATCCGCGCCTCGAGCTGCTCGTCGGTGAACACCCCCGGCGACCATCGCGTGACGTCTTCGGTTGTCTCGTTGCCGCTCTGGTACGCGATGACGAGGCCCACGATGTGCCGGCAGATCCCGGTCGCGCCGCAGGTGCAGCTGCCCTTCTCGAGGCCGCCCTGCGGGAGCGCGGTCTCGGGGCCGTCCGGGTAGGTGCCGCGGACCGTGCCGTCGGGGTCCTCGCCGATGACCGGCGGGGCCTGCTCGACCTCCCTCGTCGCGCGCTTGACCAGTCCCCGGTTGGTGAGCGCGGCGAGCGACTCCTGGGTCAGCGCGAGCAGGTCCGCTCTCATCGGGCCACCTGCTCCGCGACGTACGCCGCCAGCTCGCCGGGGGTCATGGCACCGACGGAGGCGCCGGCGTCGGCGAGGCGGGCGCCCATGTCCCGGTCGAACGCCGGGTCGGCGTCCTCGTCCAGCGCCGCCAGGCACAGCACCTTCGTCCCCTGGGCCGTGACGTCCCTGACGAGACGGACGAGCCGCTCGCCGCCGGTGGGCCCCTCGTACAGGTCGCTGATCACGACCAGGATCGCCCGGCGCGGCTGCTCGATCAGTCCGGCGCCGTAGTCGACCGCCCGCGCGATGTCAGTACCGCCGCCGAGCTGGACCTTCATCAGCAGCTCCACCGGGTCGTCGACGTCGGCGGTCAGGTCCACCACCGCCGTGTCGAACGCGACGAGGTGCGTCTTCACGCCCGGCAGCCCCCACAGGCACGCCGCGGTGACGGCCGAGTGGATGACGCTGCCCGTCATCGACCCCGACTGGTCGACGAGCAGGATCACCTGCCACCGGTCCAGGTGCCGGCGCGTCCGCGCGATGAAGTACGCGGACTCGACGTACACCTTCCGCTCCTGCGGCCGGTACCGCCCGAGGTTCGCCCTCAGGGTGCGCTTCACGTCGAAGTTCCTGGCGACCTTGAACCGGCTCGCGCTGCGGGACCGTGCCCCGGAGAACGCGTGCCGCACCTCCGTCGCGAGCTTCTCCACCAGCTGCCGCACGACCTTGTCGACGATCCTGCGCGCCAGCACCAGCACGTCGGGGTTCATCAGGTGCTTGGTGCGCAGGACGGCTCTCAGCAGCGTCGGGTTGGGCTCGACCCGGGCGAGGACCGCGGGGTCGGTGACGACGTCGTGGATCTCGTACCGCTCCACGGCGTCGCGCTGCAGCCGCTCGATCGTCTCCTTCGGGAACAGCGTCGTGATGTCGTCGAGCCAGTCGACCGTGGTGACCACCGACTCGCCGTCGCCGCCGTGCCGTGTCTGCGGGCGCCGAATGCCTCGCCGTTCGAGGTCGTCGTCGCGTCCGTACAGCCAGTCGAGGGCCGCGTCGCGCCCCAGCCCGTCTTCGCTGAGCTGCCCGCCGTCCAGCACCGACTGGCCGGCCTCGCCGAGCACCAGCCGCCACCGCTCCAGCTCCATCGCGGCACGCTCCTGGTCGACACTGTCCCGCTCCGCGCTGATCTGAGCGGCGCTGTCCTGCGCCACGCT